>JASMLT010000004.1:0-23155 GCA_030748555.1 Acidimicrobiales bacterium | reverse complement strand
ACGGATATGAAACCGCTGGGTACAAAACTGTGTCTTTATCAGGATTTTTCAATTTAAGAACTGCAGGTAACCCTGTAACGATCTCTTTACTTCCGATGCAAGCCGCTATTGAAGTTTCAGAAATCTCAACTTTGAGACATCGCTCTACCCATTCAGAAGCTGCCTTTAAAAACTCGTCACTTCCGACTGAAGAAGGATAAGGGCGTGCCGAATCAAGACTTGTTTCGGAGGTAATAGCTCTTTTAACGACTTCAGGCACGGGATCACATGGTGTACCTATAGAAAGATCTACGGCTCCACCGGGTAGAGATTCAGCCAAAATTCTGAACTCGTCGAGTTGTTCATATGGATAAGGAGGTGGGAGGAACTTTTTTTTCATTGATCAATTTAAGTCTGAAGAATCGAAGTCAATCTCAAATTGTTCGAGTCTACCTATTGAGCTCTTATCAGCTCTAACTTCAATTAGCCAGTTAGATTCCTCCAAAACTTCTCTTATTACAAAACCTTCACGGTGCGCCATTGCTCTAATATCACCCCGCTCAAAAGGCACTTCCAACTTAATCGTTTTTTCTGATTTCCTAAGCGAGAAAGCTAATTTATTCAACAACTCTTCGATACCTTCACCTGTTGCAGCAGAAACCGCTACACAGTTTTCGTCTCGTTTGAAAAGTCTTTTATCAACACCATCAGATTTGTCAATTTTATTGAAAACCATCAACTCGGGAACTTCAGAAGCTCCTATTGCTTCTAATACTTGCCGTACAGCTTCTATACAGCCTTCTGGGTCTGGATCTGAAGCATCAATGACGTGAAGTAACAAATCCGCATCGATAACCACATCTAAAGTAGCTTTGAACGCTTCAACTAGTTGATGAGGTAATTTACGCACAAATCCAACTGTGTCTGTTACATACACTGCCTCTCCACCAGGCAACTGCATTCTACGAGTTGTGGTGTCAAGGGTAGCGAACAAGCGATCTTCAACTAATACTCCCGCATCGGTGAGCCTGTTAAGAAGTGTAGATTTACCAGCATTCGTGTAACCAACAATTGCTACCGAGCGATTACTTGTTTTAGATCTAGCTTTTGACTGAGTCGATCGATGTCTACGCAATTTATTCAAATCTTGTTCAAGTCGTCGGATTCGGCGCATAAGTCTTCTTCGATCAACCTCTAACTGCGTCTCTCCCGGACCCCTACTGCCGATTCCTCCAGCTTGTTGGCTGAAAGTCCGACCCGACTTTCTAAGTCTTGGTAATCGATACCGAAGCTGTGCAAGCTCCACTTGGGCTTTACCTTCGAGACTATTTGCATTCTGAGCAAAAATATCGAGGATTACTGCAGTTCGATCAAGGGCTGAACGTTTAAGTATTCCCTCTAAATTCCTCTGCTGTGCAGGTGTTAATTCATTATCGAAAACTACCGTATCGGCATCATATTCTTCTGAAACGGAACGGATTTCTTGTGCTTTACCATTACCCACAAAAGTCGCTTTATCTGGTGTTTGCCTATTCTGAACTATCACGGCAACAGCATCAGCTCCTGCTGTATCAACAAGCCTTTCAAGTTCTTCAAGAGATGATTCTGTAATTTCCTTATCAATTCCCTCTAAAGAAACACCTGCTAATACAATGCGTTCACGAAATGAACGGTCAATTAAGCCACGTTCTTCACCTGCGAACTCACCGAATCCACCTCTGTGAGTTTCTTCTCTTTCAGATTGATCTCCGTTAAAGGGTCTACCCATTGTCCACCGTATGTCTACCCATAAATACAGCTGGGCCGGAAAGTGTAATCGATTGGCCTATAGAAACCCTTCCACTACCTCCTGGCATGTGAACATTGACTACGGATTCGGTCTGACCCCATTCTGAAGCTACGAAAACTCCAGCACATGCACCTGTCCCACAAGCTTCGGTGGTTCCGACTCCGCGCTCCCAGTGTCTCATCGATATATTTGAAGAGTCGTCTACCTTTATCAGATGCACATTGATTCCTATCGGAGAGGCCTTCTCATTTTCTCTAATGGCAAATTCCTCTATTTCAAAATCATCAAAGTTTTCTACTTCTACAATCAAATGCGGATTCCCTATATCTACTTTTGCCGCTCTGATTACTTGTGACTCCTCAAATCGATCGGATTTTAGTAGCTCTGTCATAGATGCCTCCCCAATTTCAGCAGCTACTGTGAACTCATTCTCAATTAATCCTGTTTCTTCAATCTTTATGGATCTCGATCCGACATCTGTTTCAACATTAAATTCAAGCTCTGAGACTACCGAGCCCATAAACAAGGCCTGTGCAAAGCACCTAAGACCATTACCGCTAAGTTCAGCACGTCCACCATCCTTATTAAAAAGATGAAAACGGCTGACACTATACGGGTTTTCTAAAAGTGGAGTCCCAACAATTAAACCGTCAGCACCAATTCCATTAATAGGGTCGCAATATTTTTGGGCAATCCCAGAAGGGTCATCCGGCAACTCCTCCAAAAGAGCAATCAAGAAAACATTTCCAAGACCTTGGTGTCTAGTTAATTCCATTTAAATAGTCTCACAGATAATCAGAGACTTTTACGACTTCATTAAAAGTATTTCGACCGATCGCATCAAATACCTTAATAGTTTTTTCGAGTAGCTCAAGTGGGTCCTTTTTCACGTCCATCCAGTAGATCCTAGGATCTCTTCTAAACCACTTCTCTTGCCGTCTTGCGAAACGCCTTGTCGCTGAAATAGATGAATCTATCGCTTCTTCAAGAGTGGTTTCACCATCTATATAAGAAATAATTTGTTTATAGCCAAGAGCTTGAGAAGCAGTTTTAGAAAGCTTTCTCCCATTAGATACTAACTTTTCAACCTCTTCGACAAATCCATATTCAACTTGCCTTTTATACCTCTCGGCTATACGAAGATCATTTAAATCTCGTGGCATTCTTATACCGATTTGAGTAAAAGGTGAAGGAGGATACACGTCGAGACCGGGCCCGAAAGAAGAAAATGGACGTCCGGTACCTAATGTAACTTCGAGTGCTCTAACGATACGTCTACGATTCCCTGGTTCAATTTTTGCAGATGCGATCGGATCCAGATCATTGAGTTTTCTATATAAAAAAGAAGTTTCAGGTATCAATTCTATTTCATCGCGAATACTTAAGAATCTGGGAGGGATTTCCAGTCTGTCTACCACTGCACGAACATGCAGTCCAGTTCCTCCCACCAAAACCGCCCTATTCCCCCGGTCTGAAATTTCTTGTAAAGCTTTTTCGACAGCTGACTGGAAAAGTGGAAGTGCAAATTCATCTGAAGGATCAACAATATCAATTACATGATGAGGTATTTCCTCTTGTTCTTCAATAGTGGGAGTTGCGGTACCAATATTCATTCCCCTATAAATTGCCATAGAGTCAACGGAAATTATTTCCACATTTTTACGGCGTCTAGCCAACTCAATAGCTAAGGAAGATTTACCTGATGCTGTAGTCCCTACTATAAGTAGATTTCCATTAAGAAAAGTTTCGCCGTTTTTTTCAGACACTTCACTCTGCCATCACGGGAATACGTTTGCGATGCTTAGGATCAGCAATTACTTCTATCAATTCACCAAGAAGGTAATGAGAAGGGGCATCCGTAACTTCAACACGAGCATAAGTTCCGGCACGGAGAGATTCTTGAGATTTCAAGTGAAGAATCTTGTTCTGTCTTGTCCTTGTTTTTATTAACTCCGTTCCTTTTTTTGATGAACCTTCAACCAGGACTTCTTCTATTCTGCCCACACGCTCTTTATGTTTACGCAACGAAGATCTCTTAACAAGATTCCTTAAAGTTTCATACCGTCGCACAGCTACATTATGGTCAACGAACTTCGAATCCATCTCCGCTGCGTTTGTTCCGGGTCGTGGAGAAAAAATATAGGTATATGCGGCATCAAATTGTGCCTCAGCCGCCACCTCTAGAGTGTCTTCGAAATCTTTTTCGCTTTCACCAGGAAAACCAACAATCAAATCCGTGGTTACTGACAAGTCTTCGATCCCGCTACGTGCTTGTTGCACTTTTTTCAAAAAACGTTGGCTGGTATAACCACGATGCATAGCAGACAAAATCGAATCACTTCCAGACTGCAGTGGGAGATGCAAATGTTCACAAACACTTTCTGTTTCCGACATTGCGGCAACTATCTCTAAAGTCAAATCTTTCGGGTGAGGGCTTATAAAGCGAACCCTTTCGATTCCTTCAACTGAGCCAGCAGTTCTCAGCAAGTCCGCGAAAAGTGGTTTAATTTTTCGCCTAGCGGCCTCCAACCAAAGAGACCCAACCTGAAATGCATCTGTGTTGGAAGGGTCTTCTGATTTTAATCTTTTCGTCAAATCTCGGCCATAAGAATTAACATTTTGACCCAACAGAGTTATTTCTGTTACTCCCTGATCAGCAAAATTTTTCACTTCATCCAAAAGTTGTCCGAACGGTCTACTTATTTCCGGCCCACGAACTGAAGGAACTATGCAATACGTACAGGTGTTATCACAACCAATCTGAATCGTCACCCAAGCCCTATGATCGACCTCTCTTCGAATAGGAAGTGCTGAAGGAAAGGCTTGGTGATCCTCTTCAACTATTTCCTCAAGGATTTCTATAACAGGCCCTTGAGTTTGTGATTTTTTTAGTAGTTTTACGGCATTTTGAACATTATGAGTTCCGAAAACTACATCGACATGTTTCGCGCGTTTCTGAATCAATTCCCTGTCTTTTTGTGCCAAACAGCCGCCAACTGCTATCTGCACATCAGGTCTTTCAGCTTTTAAAGTTTTTAAGTTGCCCAAAGCACCATAAAGACGATTATCGGCATTTTCTCTTATACAACAAGTATTAAGAACAATGACATCTGCTTCCTCTTCTGATACAGCAGGGATTAATCCATCCGCCTCTAGTAAGCCGGATATGCGTTCACTGTCATGTTCGTTCATCTGGCACCCGTAGGTGCGCACCGCGTACTTTCGGCGCTCCATATATTCAGGCTAGGTCAAGTTGGTACGACTTACCAAAAGTCATACATTTTTAGTTTTTGCAAATAAAAACTGTTTTATTCCTCTAACTCGATTGGAAGATCATCAGTTTCTGTAAATTCATCAACCAATTCCGCTTCTTCCTTAACGGCTTCCACTGGTTCATCAACATCTGGCATGGCCTCACGCCAAACCCGGTCAGTGATTTCTACCATGACTTCCGGATTTTCCGTAAGGAAACGCTTTGCATTTTCCCTTCCTTGACCCAACTGCTCACCCTCATAGGTGTACCAAGCGCCTGACTTCTTTACTATGTCAAGATCAGCTCCAAGGTCGATGACTGACCCTTCTCGACTTATTCCTGCACCATACATAATGTCAAACTCTGCTTGACGGAAAGGTGGCGCACATTTATTCTTAACCACTTTCACCCGAGTTCGATTACCCACAATTTCGTTACCATCCTTAATCGCTTCAATCCGTCTTATGTCAAGTCGAACTGATGAATAGAATTTCAGTGCACGACCGCCAGGAGTTGTTTCGGGAGAACCGAACATTACACCAATTTTTTCGCGTAATTGGTTGATGAAAATGCAAATTGTCTTTGACTTATTCAAATTTGAAGTCAATTTTCTAAGAGCTTGCGACATGAGTCGAGCCTGCAGACCTACATGCGTGTCACCCATATCGCCCTCTATTTCAGCTCTGGGTGTTAAAGCCGCTACAGAGTCAATAACCACTACATCAAGAGCCCCTGAGCGTATAAGCATGTCTGCAATTTCAAGTGCCTGTTCACCTGTGTCAGGTTGTGAAATTAATAATTCATCCACATCGACACCGATCGCTTTTGCGTAGACCGGATCCATTGCATGTTCTGCATCTATATAGGCGCATATCCCGCCGTTCCTTTGGGCTTCGGCTACAACATGGGTAGCTAATGTTGTTTTTCCAGAGCCTTCTGGACCAAATATTTCCGCGATTCGACCTCTGGGCATTCCGCCTATCCCAAGAGCCAGATCGAGAGCCAGCGCTCCTGTAGGGATACTCTCCATGGACATGGAGCCTTTATCGCCCATTTTCATTACCGCTCCCTGTCCAAATTGTTTTTCAATCTGCCCTAAGGTGCTATCAAGAGCCTTTACTCTGTCGTCATTATTAGCTGCTCGTGCGTCAAAATTTTCCTGAGCTTCTTGAGTTTTTGTTCCCTTTGCCGCCTTACTCATCTTATTTCTCCATTCATTTCTATAAATTGCTTCTTTAAAAGGACTCTAAACTTCGTAAGAGTCTTTAATGTGCTTAATTAACATTAAGAAACCGGTGTGACAGTACTTAAAACGGTTACTAATCAGTGCTAATAACATAAGCGTAATTGCGAACATGTGTTCGTTGCAAGCATTTAGCAAATTTTTTTATAAAACCCCTATTCTCCTGCTAACTTCCTCATATGAGTTCAAACCCTTCTAGCAGCGAAAACTCTCATACAGATACTGAACTTCTGAAAGAACGCTTATCGGAGATGGCATTTCACTGCACTCAAGAATCAGGTACCGAACCAGCTTTTACTGGCATTTACACGGATGAAAAAACTCTAGGAACCTACAGATGTATTGTCTGCGATGCCGATCTTTTCCATAGCGCGGAAAAATACGATTCCGGAAGCGGTTGGCCTAGCTTCTGGACTCCAATTGACGAAAAATCTATAGAAACTGAAATGGATAACAGTCACGGCATGCAAAGAATAGAAGTAACGTGCGCCTCCTGCGCTGCCCACCTCGGACATGTTTTTCCTGATGGTCCGCAACCTACTGGAAAACGATTCTGCATTAACTCAGCCTGTTTACAGTTGATACCTGAATAACTCGAACTGTTTTCCAGTCTTGAAAATATTTAAGAAGTTGGTCTAGGAGATTCAAGTCGTTTACGGAGTGCGTTCAATACGGTGATAACCGTAAATTGACGTATCTGATCCCTGTCGAAGGGAAAAAGAACTTTAAACGACTCAACCTCGCCAGCCACATTTGTAGCCATCCAAACAGTTCCCGGTTCCTGCCCTTCATGCGGGTAAGGGCCAGCCGCTCCGCTTACAGCTACCGAAACATCAGCTCCTAAAAGGTCACACACACCCAAGGCCATAGCCTCAACCGCCTCTTGACTAACTACCGAAATGTCTTTTGGAACATTAAGTAAAGATCTTTTTACGTCAGCCTCATATGCAACAATCGACCCAATATACGAATCACTCGATCCAGGAACCTCAGTTAATCTGCTCCCTATCATTCCCCCAGTTATGGACTCAGCAGTGGCAAAAGTTAAAGATTTAGCTTTCAGTTGATCCAAAACTACCGACTCCATAGTTTGATGATCTACAGCAAAAATATGATCTCCTATGAGTTCTCGTAAAATAGCTTCTTCATCATCCAAAAGGGAATCCGATCGTTCTTTATTGACCGCTTTTGCAGTAATTCGAACCTTGACACCTTCAATCCCGCTCGCCTGAAAGGCGAGGGTTACTTCGCCGTCACCATTAAGACGCTCTATCTCCTCGGCCAGATCTTCCGCAAGACCCGATTCAGAATGGCCCCAGGTTTTAAGCACTCTGGAACTTATTACAGACCTCTCACCAGATCGCGAAACTAGATCTTGGAGAACAGTCCCCTCAAGCATTTGCTTCATCTCCGTTGGAACACCTGGTACCAGATAAATCACTTTTCCTTCAGGCATTGGGCAAACCAATCCAGCAGCTGTGCCAGGCATTTCTGCAATCGCATTTGCGCCTGCTGGAACATCAGCCTGCTTAAGATTATTGTCGGGCATCGGTCTTCCACGACTGGAAAAACGTTCTTGGATTCGTTCAACTATCTCCATGTCGCGCACAAGTTCAACACCCATCAACTCGGCTACAACCTCACGTGTCAAATCATCCTGAGTGGGGCCGAGTCCCCCTGTGACTATTAAAGCCTCAGCTCTTTCAAGTGCTGAGGATAAAACCACTGACATTCTCTCAGGATTGTCGCCCACAACGGTCTGGAAATGACAATCAATACCCGCCTCTGCTAAACGTTCTGCAATCCAAGCCGAATTAGTATCAACAATCTGGCCTAATAAAATCTCAGTTCCGACCGCAACTATTTCACAACGCACTACAGAACTCTATTCACCGGTCGTACTCGTCGCAAGAATTCCATCCATTAGATATTGAATCCCTGTCACAACAGTGAAAACAACAGCGATCCACAGTCCAAAATCAACAAACCACTGAGAGCCTTCCAACCAAGGAAGAACAGCGATCATCAAGGCAACGCCTTGAACAGTTGTCTTCCATTTAGCGGATTTACGAGCTGGAATCGATAAGCCTTTGCGCGCCATCAGCAATCTGTAAAAAGTGATAAAAATCTCCCTGAGTGCAAGAAGCACAACTGGTAAGAAATCAAACCTTTCCACTTCAACAAGACAAAGTGCGGTTCCGATCACCACCACTTTGTCAGCTAAAGGGTCAATAAAAGCACCCCATCTGCTGACTGTTCCGCGGATTCGAGCCAGATGACCATCTAAAATATCTGATGCCGCCAAAACAAAACCTAGCAACACTGCCAACCATGAAGTTCCAATACTCTCTTCCGCTTCCAAAACTTCCCAAAACAGTAAAGGAGAAAGCAGTAAACGCGAAAGGGAAACCAGGTTCGCAGGACTTACAACAGTAGCTAATGGATGTCTGCAACTTTCATCTCTCTTGATCAAGTTAAATCAGCCTCCAAATCTGGTCCTAGCGATCCTTTTACAATCAAATCAGCAAACTCCCCCACCTGGCAAGAATCAGGTACAGAAACAACACCATCTATCTCTGGAGCTTCTCTATAAGTTCTGCCAACCCCACGAGAATCGACTAAAACAGAGATTCTTTCACCTATCAAGGCATCTCTCTTCGAAGACGTTATCTCATCTTGCAAATAACTAAGTTCTTTCAATCGCTCAATAACAAGTGGCCTATCAATCTTTCCCTCAAGACCTGAAGCATAAGTGCCTTCTTCGTCACTAAAAGAAAAAAATCCGCACCAGTCCAATTGCATTTCCTTCACAAAATCAATCAACTCATCCTGATCTTCCTCAGTTTCCCCCGGGTAACCAACTATGAAATTTGAACGAAAGACAGCGCTCGGGGAATTTCTCCGAATTTCAGAGATTAAATCCCTAAACCGTTCGGCGTCACCCCAGCGCTTCATCCTCCTCAATAGTGAAGGCGAAACATGCTGCAAAGAAAGGTCAAAATAAGGAACTGCTAATGAGCACATAACATCTATCAGCTGTTGATTTAATTCTGATGGGTAAAGGTAAAGAAGTCTTACCCAGTCAACCCTCTGCGTTACTTCTTCTATCAAAGGAATTATCGACTTTTCGCCAACACCCTGATCCCTTCCATATGCTGCTAAATCTTGCGCTACAAGAACAACTTCCTTAACCTGCAAAGATTCGACCTCTTCAAGTATGGAATTAATATCGCGACTTCGTTGTGGTCCTCTAAAAGATGGTATTGAGCAGAAACCACAGGCCCTGTCACAGCCTTCTGCAACCTTGAGATACGCCCAAGGTCTAGTTGATGCCGGACGAGGTAAATTCAATAGATCGAATTCTGGAACATTGGCTTTTTTAGCTAAAGAAACGGAAACACCAAATCCGGCTACGCGATTGACTTCAGGTAAAACGTCTTGTAGTTCACTCCCGTATCTTTCAGCCAAGCAACCGGTTACGACAATCTTGCTATCTTCATTTCTAAACTCATCCAGACTTAAGATCGTCTCGATAGATTCCTCTCTTGCCTCTTCAATAAAAGCACAAGTATTTACCACTATTAAGTCCGCACTGGCTAAATCATCCGTAGCTTCCATTCCATCTGAAAGTAATGATCCTGCCAATTTCTCTGAATCAACTTCATTTTTTGGACACCCGAGAGTGACTAGGTGAAATTTTGAACCGCTTCCCATCACTTAAGGCTAGATGCAAAGACAACCAAGAGTTGATCAACCGGTAAGAGTTCTTACCATTTGCCAAAACAAAAGCGCATAAATAAATAAGAGCAGTAAGGCATACCGTCTTGAAATTTCTACTGGTTTCCTTATACCCAAAAAAGCAACCAGAGATAACAAGCACATACCTATTAGAACTAATAAATTCACATGAAGTTGCTCTGATGGACGTCCTAAACCAGCATGTGCAAACAATATTGTGCTTCCGACGCCCAAACTGTTGAAAAGATTTGAACCGAAAAGATTCCCGATAATTAATCCCCACTCTCCTCTGCGAGCTCCGACCAAAGAAGTGACAAGTTCAGGCAATGAAGTTCCTATTGCAACTAAAGAAAACCCTATGAAACCTCCTTCCCAACCGAATTCACTTCCGATAGACATCGCTGAACTCACAATCCAACGCGGTGAAAAAATTGTCAGCAGAAGCCCTATAATCGTCACAATAATGTCACGAGATACTGACCTGTTATCGTTTACAAAAGAATGGCTTGGATGTTCTTCAAATCCTTTGAAATCTCGAATAATGAAAGTAATCACCAAACAAAAAAATGAAGAAAGTAAAACTCCTCCCACTGCAGAATTTAAATTGGAGTAAACCACAACAGAAAAAACCAACACTCCTATGAATGAATATCCAGCTTGTTCTTTCGTTCCACGAGGGGGTCGTATACCGCCCCAAATCAAGATCGGCAGAGCTAAAACCAAACCGAGATTAGCTACATTAGATCCAACGACATTTCCCACAGCTAATTCAACGCCACCAGTTTCTTCTTGAAATACAGCTGTAAGTGATGCAGCAAATTCTGGTGCACTAGTGGCAAAACCAACTATCAGTGCACCCACGAGCACTTTAGGGATATTAAATCTTTCAGCTAAACGTGATGTTCCGCTCAAAAACTGATCTGCTGCAAAAACCAGTACACATAGCCCAAGTATTAGGATCAGGAAATCTTTAAACACAACTAAAGAGTACCTAAGTTAATTGCACCTTAGAACTCTTCTTCGCTTGGGACTTCAAACTCTTCTGCAGCAATTAAGACTTCGCGTGCCTTTGAGCCTGAAGAGGGACCCACCACCCCTGATTCTTCTAGTAAGTCCATCAAACGTCCAGCTCTAGCGAATCCAACACGGAGTTTCCTCTGAAGCATCGAAGTTGAACCAAGTTGACTAGAAATAACTAAATTTCTAGCTTCTTCATACAACTCGTCATCTTGTTCAGAAACAAAGGGAGTGGGACGAGTGGAATCTTCAGTTATATCAACGACTGGCTCACTTGGGACAGGCGGCTCCACCCCATCAGACAGAGCTTCGCCAACTGACTGTTCTTTTCTGTTGTCAAGTTGAGCTTTCCAAGTCGTCACCACTTCACGCACTTCGCTCTCCTCAACCCAGGCTCCTTGAATGCGCTTGGGTGTGCTTGAACTGGGGCCTAGAAGCAGCATGTCGCCTTTCCCTACTAGCCTTTCGGCTCCTTGCTGATCCAAAATAACTCGGCTGTCAGCAAGACTGGAGACTGCAAAAGCTAGTCGGGCAGGGATATTAGCTTTGATCACACCCGTAATCACATTTACTGAAGGACGCTGAGTCGCCACCACCAAATGTATTCCCACCGCTCTAGCCATCTGAGCTAACCGGCAAATCGAGTCCTCTACATCTCGGGCGGCAACCATCATCAAATCTGACAACTCGTCTACTACAACCATGATGAAAGGCAATCTTTCAAATTCACGTGAATCTTCTTCACCGAAATCCATCACCGGTAATTCATCCCGATCATATGCTGCGTTGTAGCCCGCTATATCTCTGAAACCACAATTCGACAGAATGTCATATCTTCGCTCCATCTCGCGCACAGCCCAATGGAGCGCATTTGCAGCCTTCTTAGGGTCCGTAACAGGTGCGGTCAAAAGATGTGGCACGCCCTCATACTGCCCCATTTCAACACGCTTTGGGTCTATGAGTATAAGCCGAACTTGATCGGGTGTAGTCCTCATCAAAACAGAAGTGACCATCGCATTAATACAGGAAGATTTTCCGGCTCCGGTAGCTCCAGCTATCAAAAGATGAGGAGTGGTTGCAAGATTAAGCATCACAGTTTGACCTTTTATATCTCTACCTACTGCCAATTCAAGAGGGTGGGTTGCCTTCTTGGATTCTTTGGAGGTCAAAATGTCTCCTAAGGCAACCACATCTCTATCTTCGTTTGGAACCTCTATACCAATTGCCTGCTGTCCGGGTATCGGAGCCAAAATACGAACATCTGCAGCGGCTAATGCATAAGCAATATCTTTGTTAAGGCTCGTGATACGTGAAACTTTCACGCCTTCGCCCAATTGCAGGGCATAGCGTGTGACGGTTGGTCCAATAGTCATATCGACCAGTCGAGTCTCAACACCATGTGCTTCCAATGCTTCTTGAAGTCTCATTCCCCGTTCTTCAGCCGCCTTAGCATCTACATCATGCGTGTCACTTGTTGAAAGAATTTCCAAAGATGGCAATACCCAAGAAGACCCTTCAACTGCTTTACCCAGCTGGATCGTAAGCTGTTCACTCCCGCTACTTTTTACCTTTGGTTTTGCTTTTTTCTTCTTAGGCTTAAATTCTGTTTGCGGCTCGATAACAGTTTTAACCTCAGTTTCTACTGGGGGATTTTCTTGGAAAGTATCTTCTTGTCGAACTTGATCCGGCACTTGCCGCTGGCCTGTGGACCCCGGTGGTGTCAATAAGCTTCTGATCCAATTACCAAGAGAACGGCTCAATGCCGCTAGGAGCAAAACAATTCCTTTAAATAGCTGCTTTCCAGCAACCCCAGCACTTTTCACAGTAATCCTTATAGCGTCGCGTGCAGAAACTCTTGTAGCAATAACTACTGACACTAAAACAAATGCAACAAGAACCAGAACAGAACCCCAAGTCCCTATAGCAGCTCTTAAACCGCCTCCTGAAGCAAGACCTAAAATACCTCCTGCATCTCCAAGCTCATCCACCCCGTCACTAATACCGGGACGACCTCGGCTTAAATGCAACAAGCCGGATACGCCTACAAGACCTAGAAACAGTCCTACAGGTAACCGTTTAGTTATCTCTCCGAACTCAGAGCGCTCTCTGAACATCGCCAAACCTGTAACTACCATCAAAACAGGAAGAACAAGCTTTATTATTCCAATAGTCCATCCTGCGGCACCATCAACTACGTCACCTACCGGTCCTGCCTGCTCAAGATAGATCGAGAGACCTGCCAAAAGACCTCCAAGTACCAGACCGAGACCCAGCATTTCATTCCCTCGTCCAGCAAAAGCCGTTCTAAAGAAATTTTTTGTTGAACCCCCCTCCATTGGAGACGTTTTAGAGACACGTGTAGATTTTTTACTTTTCGCGCTACTAGAACCAGTAACAGAATTTTCAGAGTTTTCTTCGCCCATAGAAACCTTTACCACAACAGTTTTACGGTACCACTAGGGCGTGACGTAGGGTGTCCATTGTGATTTTTAGTTGATTTCAACTATTGGAATTAATACTGGTCGGCGCCCGGTTTTTAGGTCTACAAATTTACCGATTGCCCTTCGAACAAGTCTTGTTAACTCTTTTTGGTCGCACTCACCATCGGTTAATGCAACATCCAAAACTTTTACTACTTCTTCGATGATTTCGTCAAGGGATTCCTCCTTATCTTCAGCCTCAACCCATCCGAGAGTCGTCGCAAAAGGACGTTCTAAGAGTTTCCTTCTCTTTTCATCGATTGCCACTTTGACTAAAATAAAACCTTCACCACCCAAAGAAAGCCTCTCTTTAACCAAATCTTTGCTAACTTCAGCCCCCCGAACATCCACCATTAAGTATTCGTCACTTACACGCCCTTCTAAATGCAACCCATACTCATCCAAACAGACACTGTCACCATCCACACACCTGAGAACCTTAGATTGATCCATCCCTCTGCCTAATGCAATTTCTTCGTGTCCTAACAAATGGGTGTACTCACCATGAACTGGTATAAAAAGTTCGGGATTACTTGCTTCATGTAACGCCAGAAGTTCACCAGCCTTGCCATGACCCGTCGTATGGATCTTCAACTTGCCGCTGTGGACAATACGAGCACCCAGACGCACCAAGTTATTGTGAACTCTGAAAATAGAAGCCTCATTACCAGGGATCGGAGCTGAAGAGAAAATGACCGTATCATTTTCATCTATTTCGATCAAAGGATGCTTCCCAACCGACATCATTGATATAGCTGCTCTTGGTTCAGCTTGAGAACCTGTACAAATTATACAAACCTTGTTGGATCTAAACTTTTTCAATTCTTTTTCATTTAATAGAACACTGTCCGATACTTTCAACAGACCCAACTCTCGCGATAAAGCTACGTTTCTGATCATCGAAGGCCCCAATATCGCTAATTTGCGGTCAGTCTTTTTTGCGGCATCAGCTATTTGTTGAATTCTGTGAATATGGCTAGAAAACGTCCCAACGATTATTCGACGTCCTTCATTTTCGATGAAAACATCCTCTAGCATCGGGCCTATTTCTGATTCTGAAAGAGACACTCCTTCGCTCTCAGCATTTGTGGAATCTGCTAGAAGCAACCGAATTCCTTCTTTTTTAGAAACGTCAGACACTCGATTCAGATCTGTAAGGCGCCCATCCACAGGAGTTGGATCCAATTTGAAGTCACTGGAATGCAAAATAACACCTTGAGGAGTCCTAAAGAGAGTCATTACCCCACCGGGGGTTGAATGGGTTACCGGCAAAAATTCACATTCAAAAGGACCAACTTCGTGGGTTTCATTATCTTTAATGGCAACAAGTGAAGGAAGTTCCACTTCATGACTCTCTAATTTTGCCTTAATCATCCCAAGAGTAAATGGAGAACCATAAATAGGTACTTTCAAATGGCGAAATAGGTGAGGTATTCCACCCATATGATCCTCATGTGGATGGCTAACTATGCAGGCTTCTATATCGTCATGCCTGTCAAGCAACCATTTGAAATCCGGAAGTATTGAATCGACACCCGGGTGTTTGTAAGGAAACAACTGGCCGCAGTCGAGAAGCACAATACGCTTATCCACCTCAATTGCTGCGCAATTTCTTCCGATTTCACCAAGCCCACCTAGAAAAGTTATATGTACTGAACTATCCAAAATTTTGTTTCTTGTAATTAGCCGCGTCCTAGGCCACTTAAGATCCCACGCGCTTTTTCAGCCAACCATTCTGGTTCGGGTCCCATCGGTAAACGACAATCGCCCCCTGGCAAGTCAAGTATTCTCATCATTGCTTTTGTGGGTATTGGATTTGGTGTCAGATCTCCAGATTCGAAATCGTATGAGGGTATAAGCCGGCGGTTAATTTCCAACGCCCTAATAAAGTCACCACTAAAAAAAGCTTTCATCAACTCAGATGTCTCAGGCGTGGACCAATGGGAAGCAACACTTACTGTTCCTACAGCGCCTACAGAGAGCAAGGACAAAGTCAATGAATCTTCACCGCTGTAAACTTCAAACCCTTCTGGAGCGGCTGCTATCAATCTGGCGGTTTCCGCTACATCTCCTGCCGCATCTTTAAGTGCAACTATATTTTCAACTTCGTCTGCTAATTGTAAAATTGTTGAAGTATCAATTTTTCTACCTGACCTAACAGGAATGTCGTAGAGCATTACTGGCAAATTAGTTGAACTCGCTATCGCCGAAAAATGTGATATCAATCCTTGCTGAGAGGGTCTGTTGTAATAAGGAGTTACTGTAAGGATCCCTGAAGCCCCCACTTCAGTGCAACGTTCAGTTAATTCAACGGCGGCTTTAGTGTCATTACTTCCCGCTCCCGCTATCACAGGGACATCAACTGCTTCAACCACAGCAGCGATCAAATCTATTTGCTCTCCGTGAGTGAGGGTAGGGGACTCCCCTGTTGTACCTGCAATAACTAAACCTTCGTTGCCTTGCTCTACAAGCCATTTAGCTAACGTTTGAGCTCCTTCTGTGTCTAACTCATCATCTTTTGTAAACGGTGAAATCATTGCTGTGAGGACCCGTCCGAAACGTGGTGTCATAAGTTCTGCTCCTTTCACCTCTAAGTGCTTTCGGATGCTCTATCAATACCTAAAGTTGAAAAAAAGTTTTCATGCAGTTCAAACCACACTGTGTGGTAAGACTCCATCATGGGTTTGGCAATCCAATCCGTGTCACCTTCAAGAATCATTTCCAGTGCATGGGTGAAACGACTTCCGTAAGACGCAAAACGTTCCAATTGTTCAGCAAGTCCTGCACACATAGGCTGCGTTTGTTTATCTAATTCGACTAAACGGCCGACTACTCCCTTATCATAATCCGGATCAGAATGATCGTTTAAAACTTGCTCTCCTTCATCCCCATCGGGTGATGGTTTTAATTGCCAGTCCGTGCAAAGCTGTTTGAAATCATCATTCAATCGTGAGAATTCTTTGTAGGCAGTCTCAATTTCTGGACGAATTCCTAAATTATCAACTTCATTTGCCAAAAGTTGCTCACCATATGTTCTTCCTTCTGGAGTAATCATCCATCCCACCATTCGTCCTTCTCTGTAACTGGCCATGCCATCTTCGGCGAATTGGTTTAGCATATTTAAACTATCTTCTTGGCTTAGACCAACAGTTTCTGCGACGGTTTCTGTATCAACGAATCCTTTTACTCTCAATGCTTGAAGCACCAGAAGATCAGGCTCACTTATGTTCGACATGTAATCACGCTACCAGTCGATCGTCGGCTGCAACGCGTCTGAGCACCAAAGGGTAACCCACTAAGCCTATTAAAGTGAAAATAAACCATTGGACTGCATAGCTAAGGTGTGAACCTTCGGTCAATTCAGGCGGCTTCATTTGCACCGGCCAATCACTCGATGTTTGTTGATTCTGCTGCAAATAAACTGGCAGCAAAGGCACACCCCATTTATCACTCAATAAATCAATGTCAATCCGGTTTATTTCATCGCCCTGCAACTTTCCATCCGAAAACGGAATCATGATAAATCCTTCTATTTCAAACACACTTGAAGACGGTTTCCAAATTTCAGATTTACCTTCATTAAATACCTTGCGTGGAAGATACCCCCTATTAACAGCGATGTAGGAAATAGGGTCAGTTTCAAGAGTGAAAGAATTTATAACTTCAACTCCTGGAACACCATCCCGAGACCTATTAATCAGATAGACCTGTCTATCTTCATCAAACGCTCCCCTGGCAGTAGCAGGAATGTAACTCTGAAAACTATCTAATTTGTCAACAGGCAAATCATTCACTGCAACAGATTCCCTACCAGTAGTTTCCATTATCTGGGTGTTATTAGCCTTACGCTCGTCTAATCTGCGGAGTTGCCAGAATCCAAGATTTGCAGTCGATATAAGCAGTGCTGCTACAAAAACATGTGAGATGATCCAGCTCGGCCTTAACAGACGACGAGAAGCAGAAATCATTCAATTCCAAGCAGTTTTTCTAAACCGACAGTTACCCCGTTCGGAAGAGAAGCAACTCCTTGCACAGCTAATATGACTCCAGGCATAAAAGACTCACGGTCGGGAGAGTCATGACGTATCGTCAGTGTTTGTCCTGTAGAACCCATGATTACCTCCTGATGGGCAACCATCCCTTTCATTCGTACTGCGTGTATAGGTATTCCTTCTAATTTCGCCCCACGAGCACCCAATACACTTTCATTAATTGTCGGATCGTCATCCCATTGGTTTGAAGCTGATGACATTCTCTCTGCAGTCGCGATTGCTGTGCCTGAAGGCGAATCTATTTTCTGGTTGTGGTGATATTCAATTATTTCGGCTGTATTGAACCAAGGTGATGCGAGAGCTGCAAAATGCATCATGAGCACTGCTCCTATTGCAAAATTAGGGACAATTAAACAACTGCTTTCGTTGAATTTTTCCCCAATTGTTAAAACGTCTTGGTCAGAAAGACCACTTGTCCCTACTGCTACATCAATTCCTTCTTCAGCCAGCAGAGGCAAGTTTTTTCTTGAAGCTTCAGCAATAGTAAAATCAACTACCACATCCACTTCAGCTTTGAAAAAGTCGTTGATTTCTTGGCTAAGTGTAATGCCACCAAGCACTTCTTCTGACCCACCCGAAGCTAAGTCCACAGCTGCCACAAGTTCCAAAGATTCAGCTTGCATAACCGCAGAACAAACCGACTGCCCCATACGGCCAGCCGCTCCTAGAACACCAACTTTTAAAGATCTTTTTCCCATATGTCAGAGGTTAGTGCGCCGACATGGATTTATTGGAATTGTTTAATAATCAAATTAAACCAGAAGATAAAAACAGCTATCTTCTTTTCCGTTCACCACTTCTTCTAAAAGAACTTTTACCCAAGTCACCGTGTACTGCTTCTAGTTCCGCCTGAAAAGCGTCCTCAAAAGAAGCCGCTGTCTTTGCCTTGCTACCGCTGTCTCGGTTATCAGAATCGGTATCTTTTTGATTGAAATCATCCGAATCAGAAGAATCATCGTCGTTATCTGAGATATCATCCTCTTCAATCACTTCTTGCACCTTCTCTTCGGAACTTCCATTATCATCATCTAATAAAGGCCTCAGGGAAATTTTGCCATTCGGATCTATATCTTCAACTTCAACTTCAATGGCGTCACCAAGCTCAAGAACATCTTCGACCTTGTCGATACGTTTCCCGCCACCTAATTTGGAGATGTGAACCAGTCCGTCTCTTCCTGGCAATATGTTCACAAAAGCTCCGAACTTGGTAATGTTCACGACCCTTCCTTCATAAACCTCTCCAACATTTGCTGAAGGCGGATCAACGATCAACATTATCTGTCTCTCAGCTTCGTTAACTTTCTCACGGTCAGGTGAAGCAATAGAGACAATTCCTGACATCCCATCATCATCAACAGTAATTTCAGCTCCGGTTTCTGCTTGAATGGTGTTTATCATTTTCCCTTTCGGGCCTATTACTTCGCCAATTTTTTCAACTGGAATTTCGAAACTGAGAATTTTTGGAGCATTCTCACCTACGTCTTCTCGTGGTTCAGGAATTGCGGAAGTCATTACTTCAAGTATTTTCAACCGAGCCTCTTTAGCTTGATTTAGTGCATTAGCGAGCACATCTGCAGGAATGCCGTCAATTTTGGTATCCAACTGCAAAGCTGTAACGAACTCGGTTGTGCCGGCAACTTTGAAATCCATATCTCCGAAAGCATCTTCTGCGCCCAATATGTCGGTAAGTGTTACATACTTGCCGTCTTTATATATTAGGCCCATAGCTATACCGGCGACTGGCGCCTTAATGGGGACACCCGCATCCATCATCGAAAGACTGGAAGAACAAACAGAGCCCATTGAAGTGGAACCGTTTGATGAAAGAACCTCAGACACTAAGCGAAGCGTGTAAGGAAACTCCTCAAAACTTGGCACTACAGGAAATAGAGCTCTTTCAGCGAGTGCACCGTGACCTATTTCTCTACGCTTTGGTCCTCTCATAAAACCAGTTTCCCCTGTCGAGAAAGGCGGAAAGTTGTAATGATGCATGTACCTTTTGCGATCAACCGGATCAATGCCGTCTATCATCTGATCCATTCTCCCAGTTCCCAAAGTGGTTATATTCAAAACTTGAGTTTCACCTCTTTGGAAAAGACCAGATCCATGAGATGTAGGAATTATTCCCACATCTGACGAAAGAGTACGTATATCAGACACCCCGCGTCCATCAATTCGAACTCCTTCGTTAACGATTCGATCCCTAACGGTCTCTTTAGTAACACTTCTAATAGCAGCGGAAATCTGACTTTCAGCGTCTTCTATTTCTTCAAAATCGGAAATGAGCTCATTTTTAAGTGCTTCCTTTAGATCCGACTCAGCATTTTGTCTTTCTGTCTTATCAACAATTACCTGTGTAGCTGCGATTCTTTCTGCTCCAGCATTTTCGACAGCGGTAAAAATTTCGGGACTGTAATCAGCGAAAACCTCATATTCCATCCCTTCAGGCTTTCCTACTGCTTCGACCAGTTCTTGCTGCAGTTCAATTACTTCCTTTATGAATTTCTTTGAGAATTCAAGCCCATCGGCCAGCACGGATTCGTCAACGAAAGGCGCTCCCGCATCATAAACATCGCAAGTAGCCTCCGTGCCACCTGCTTCCACCATCATTACTGCAACATCTCCATCTTCTAATAGACGGCCAGCTACGACCATTTCAAAAGCTGAATCTGCGGCTTCTTCATAAGTCGGGTGAGGAATCCATTCTCCTGATGCAACCCATGCAATTCGAACAGCTCCCACGGGGCCGTCAAAAGGTATTCCGGAAATCATGAGTGCTGCTGAAGCTCCATTTAAAGCTAAAACATCATGAGGGTTCTCCATGTCGGCTCCCATTACTGTTCCAACTATGTGTACCTCGTTACGGAAACCCTCTGGGAACATGGGTCTTAGTGGTCTATCGATTAGTCGGCATGTCAAAATTGCCGACTCTGGTGCGCGACCTTCACGACGGAAGAAAGATCCTGGGATCTTGCCCGCAGCGTACATTCTTTCTTCGATATCAACAGTTAATGGGAAAAAATCGGCACCTGATCGAGCTGATTTTGCACCCGTTGCTGTCATCAAGACTGTCGATTGTCCCAGTTGAGACAAAACTGCCCCTCCTGCTAATCCAGCCAGACGTCCAGTCTCGAAACTGATTGTTTTTTCTGTCCCTGAAAATGTGTGGGACACGGAAATTGCTTTATTCATTCTTATTTCTCTTTTTTCTCTTCTTTACCTAGTCGAAACGTTTTCGATCAGGGCGACACCAAGCGATGAAAGCACAATTTTAAACTGCTCACTTCGTAGGGTCTTTTTATACCTGTTCCTTAATTAACTAAGTTTAGGAACTTTTTGAGCCAACGCCCTAGTGGCGCAAACCTAATTTTGCGATAATTGACCTGTAACGCTCAACGTCATTTTTTTCTAAATAGTCAAGCATTCTTCGTCTACGACCTACAAGCATCAACAAACCTCTCCTGCTGTGATGGTCCTTTTTATGGACTTTCAAATGTTCGGTAAGGTGGTTGATTCTTCCACTAATTAAAGCAACCTGAACTTCAGGAGAACCAGTATCACTCTCGTGCAATTGATGCTCAGAAATTGTTTCAGATTTAACAGGCGTACTACTAGACATATATTCCTCTAATATCGGATTCAAGTCTTAAAACTTTCACCTTTAAGACTATAGGAACGATCGGAGTCTCGAACCCGACCTCAAGTAATCCCCCTTGGATTACCTACCAAAGATATATCCTATCAATGCTCAAGCCGCAGCACACCTAGCTAGATACAAGTTCCTTGTATCGCCTTCTCCACTCTAATGATGGTTTATCTGCTTGTACATCAACCAACGCCCCCCGTTCCAAAGGAAGTTGGCCTTGCAACTTCTCCAACATCATCTGGTCTTCTAGAACAACGGCCAGCTCCAGATCAAGCACTTCATTCGCTACTGTCCTGCCTGGTTCAACTAGCAAGTCGACATCATCATTGCGCCACAAGACAAAAGTGTAGATAGATCTGCCCTCTTCTATTGGTGCTGCTGTCATGAACAATTTCTGTTCCACACCTGTCTCATAAGTCATTGTGCTCAACACTGAAAAGGGCAGTGCAAAGCCCGTGGTCATAAAGAGTTTTATTACGTCCGCTCCTCCACCCGACATGATCTTTGTCGAACCGACATTATTTATCTTTACTTCGTACCTGTATCCGTAGTAAGTCTCATCGAGCTGTTCCAGTTTTATTTTTGGAACAACTGTTTCTTGCTCGATCCCAAATGTTCCACGATGGGTATATGGGAAATGTGAAATGTCAAGCATATTGTCGATCATCCTCGTGCTGTCGACATTCCAGATCTGCATTTCTGTATTTATTCGCGTAAAAGATTCATCTCTATCTGCTGCAACCTCAGGTATAGGTGCAAGAGGTTCACCGGGACACACCCAAATAAGCCCGTACTTTTCTTGTGCGTTGAGAAATTCTAAATTAGCTTTTGGCGGCGCAGATAAACCTTCTTTTGCCGAAGGGACCTCCAAGCAGCGACCTTTGTCACCAAACAACCACCCGTGGTAAGGGCATCTTAAACAGCCCTCCTCTAAAGTTCCTTTCGATAAAGGCGCCTGCCTATGCGGACAACTGTCTAAGGCTGCTCCAATCTCTCCGTCCGGGGTGCGCCATAAAACAAATTTTTTGCTTAAAAGTCTTACGGAAAGAACTTCAAAATCTAGAGAATCGCTTGTTCCCACTGCGTACCAATGATTTTGCAAAACTTCAGGAAAATCAGACATCTAACTATCTTTCAATACCTTCTCGTACCGATCAACGAGCCAAGAATTGAATTGCGGTATAACAGCTTCTTGCCAAGAATAGTTAGCTCGATTTGCAAATCTCGAACGCATTCCTAACTGAGTAGCAATATTTGTTGGAATGTCTTGACGATTGAAATAACCGACTCCCCTTATTGCCGCTTCAAGCAATTCATCGAATAAAGGAATTTCAAGAACTTCCTCTGGAAATAAATAACCCATACTCAGTTCGTGAGTTTCGGGACCTGTCGGATTTACGGTAAACCAAAATGCAGAGTCAGACTGCATCCCAATTAACAAAGTTGGTGGCACAAAAGCGAAAACAACTCTTTTCCTTTCCTCCTCAGACAGATTCGGCAATGGCGGAAAAAGCGCTCTGTAAGTCGGATTAAAACCTCCATCGATCTCTAGAGACTCAGTGAAACCAAACATCGCACCATCTTCAGGTTCCACATCTGAATACCAGGCCCCCGACGAAGGCGCCCAGTCGTGGATACCTTTATGAAGTCGACTGTTGTGGTACATCTCCATAAAGTTCTCAATCATGATTTTCCAATTAAAAGGGACATCAGGAATTACAACCGGATCGACAGTCTTAAGAGAGGAGAGGTCATAATTGGTAACTGTTTTTTCTAGTTTCTTAAGACTTTCTCCAAGAGGGTTTGCATCATTATCGAAATTCACGAAAACAAATCCGTTCCAAACCTCCACAGCGATCTTCGTAAGATTCATCTCATCAACATTAAAACAATCAGTGTCTTTCATCTCTGGAGCGCCAGTGAGCTGACCTTCTAAGTCGAATACCCACCAGTGATAA
>JASMLT010000049.1 GCA_030748555.1 Acidimicrobiales bacterium | reverse complement strand
ACGAACTGCAAGCGATCTAAATTTGGGGTCTTCCTCTCCCGCTAATATAAGAGTCGGAGAAGTGATTTCGTTAAGTTTTCTCCATAGAGAAGGCTGACTTCCAGTTCCGGAGCCTCTCAGGCTATTAGCTAAACCTTGAGCGTTATTTTTCAGCCTTTGTCTTCTTGAGGCATCAAGGGTCTCAGAATTTATTCTGATTTGAGATTCAAATATGGGTTGATCCATCCAGTAGTCGACAAACCATTCGATTCCTTTTTCTAGGATTTCATCTGCCAGACGGTCATCAGATCTCCTTCTGGCGGTTCTTTGGTTTTCATCGGCTATACCAGCGGTAGTTCCTATCAGGATCGTATTTTTTATTCTGTTTGGGTACTTGGCGGCTAGCCCTAATGCTAAACGCCCTCCCATTGAATAGCCGAGTACGTTGAATTCTTGCTGGTCGTGAAATTCCATTACTTCTATTAGTGCGGCGAGAGTATTTTCGAAATTAAATAAATAAGGTTCTAGATCTTTTGCAGTACTCCCATGACCTGGAAGATCAACAGAGACAACAGAGTAGTTTTCACTAAGGGGTTCAGAGATAGAGGACATTGTTGAACGATCTCCTGTGAATCCATGGAGTACAAGTAGGGGAGCTCCTTCTCCTTTGATTTCGTTAGGCAGGGTTGTGGTTTTGCTCACTGCAACACCTCGTTTACTTTTTTTGAGGCTTTTTGATGAGTCTCAACATTTGTTGCAGTATCGACGATTACATGTATTACGTTTACCCCGTCTGCACTAATGGACTTGTTGAGGGCTTTTGAAAAGTCTTGACGACTAGTGGGTTTGAAGACTTTTGCGCCGATGATTGCGGAAACGGTTTCCATATCAAGGTCATGTGGAGTATGGAAAAGTTTTTGGAAGTTCACTCCTTCAGTTTCCACTATTGGAAGAAAAGAAAAAATACCACCACCATTATTGTCGACAACAACGATGGTTAAATTCGATTCGAGTCTTCGTAGGGCGGAAAATCCTGACAAGTCGTGAAGAAATGCAAGGTCACCAGTAAATAAAATTACAGGGATCCCAGATAATCCTTTTGAAACACCAGCCGCAGTTGAGATTACTCCGTCAATTCCGTTAGCACCTCTGTTGGCAAAAACTCTCAATTGTTTTAATGAAGATGGCAGAAAGGCGTCCAAGTCACGTATAGGCATGGAGTTAGAAACAAATATGCAACTTTCTTCGGGCAGTGCTTCTTCCAGGCACAGGACTGTTGCCGCTTCATCAAAAACTGAATTATTGATAAGTTCACGGACAGTTCGCGAAGAAACTATCTCAGCATTGCTCCATGACTTGTTCCAGTTGGTTTGTTTCTTTTTTTTAGCAAGTTGAGTAAGACCTTCAGCCAGAGCATTTGGAGAGACAGCAACTTTATGTGTTGCGACATTTTCTGAATCTGGAAAGAATCCAAGTTCGTCAGTGCAAATTATGTTCTCACAGCCGACTTCATTTAAAAACAATTTGTACCCTTTACTTGTCGGCATTCTTCCCATCTGGATAATCACATCTGGTCTGTGTTCTTTGACCCAAGCACTCCTAAAGATGTGTTCGCCTGAAGAAATCAGCAAACAGTTTCTGGTATGTGGGCCGTTACGCATGCTTGAAGCTGGATCTGCCACCACAGGCCATCCTGTGATGTTGCTCAGTCCGGATATCTGATTGCATGTTAAGGAATCAGTTTCCATGGGGCCGACGACTATCAAGCCTTTCTCATACTCCAGAAACTTTTTTAGTACTGAAACGTCGGTTTCTCGAGAAATTTCTGAATGTTTATTCGCCTCAAATGGTGAGAAAGGAACATCGGAAGGCTCTAGTGGTTCGCGTAAAGGACAGTTGATATGAACTGGCCCTGGGAAAGGTTTTAGACTTTGCTTCAAGGCGTCATTAGCCAAGGTAATTGCATTCTCTTGTGTCGATTCACTTGGAACAGCACTCTGAAAAAAGCCTCTCACATGCTTGCCGTAAAGTTCAACTTGATTGATTGTTTGCGGAGCTCCTCTGTTTTGAAGTTCAGGTGGTCTATCAGCTGAGATGATTATTAATGGAACCCCAGAATAGAAAGCTTCCACTACAGCGGGATGATAGTTAGCGGCTGCCGTTCCAGAAGTACAAATGAGAATAACTGGCTTGGAAGTTGCTTTAGCTAAACCAAGAGCGAAGTAGCTTCCCGCCCTTTCGTCTAGGTGTATAGAAGTCTCCAAACCCTCAGTCGAGTCAGCAGCAATTGACAATAGGCTTGATCTGGAACCAGGTGATATTGCCACATGCCTCACTCCATTAGAGGTGAAGTGATGAAAAAGTGATCGGCACCAGTTGTAAGAAGTTTCAGGATGGTTCATATTTCATTTCCGTTGTCGCGTAGAGCGATTATGTGATCAAGCATCGCTTTGAGCTTCATATCTGTTTCGAGAAGTTCGCGTTCAGGATCTGACCCATTTACAACGCCGGCTCCAGCGAAAAGAGTGGATCCTTTTTCATTTATCAAACCGGATCTCAATGCCACACGAAATTCGCCGGATCCTGAGATGTCCAACCAGCCAATTGGTCCAGCGAACCAGCCTCTATCAAAGCTTTCATATTTTAATCTCAGTTCGTTTGCTCTTTTCAGCGGATGTCCACTCACTGCAGGTGTCGGGTGTAGAGCGTCGACGGCCTCAAAGAGACTTATTTCTGAACTTAGTTGTGACTGGATTGGGGTAAAAAGGTGTTGAATTCCGTTTAATTTCAAGATAGATGTTTCTTGAGTTACTTCGGGTTGTAGTCCCATAGAGGTAAGTCTTCGTAGTATTTCCTTGACAACTAAGACATGCTCATTTTGCTCCTTGGGGCTTGTTAGCAGTCCCTGACTCAAAGCACTATCAAGTGCTTTATCTGCTGCTCTTGGAGCGGAACCTGCAAGAGCAGCAGTGTAGAGTTTTCCATTTGTTGTTGAAGCTAGTCTTTCGGGTGTGGATCCAACAAAGGCATTGCCGTTTTTATATATGCAGAAAGTTGCGCACGCGGGGTAAGAGTACCTCAGGGAGGCTAATAGGTTTTGAAGCTTAGGTTTTTCTTCTACGAAAAGGGATCTGCATGGTACGGCTTTCTCAAGGTCACCATTTTCTATTGCGTTTAGAGCGGTGAGCACTAGATTCTTGTAGTGGTCGCGGTCTTTTTCAATCGCGATTTTTTTAGGGTCGGTATTAGTTGGTTGAGTTGGACTCGGAGCAGGCAAATAAGGCATTTTTTCCAAAGTTGCATTCGTGGTAGTGAGCCAAGCATCTTCCCCGTTTCTAAGTATCTGAATTCTTGGGAAGATCAATTGGCTGTTTCCTAAGAATCTCCAGTCGTCGTTTTGACTATTTCCATCGAATGAAAAGCCGGAAGCGAAACGGGGTGGTGGAGCATCGGAGGGTGCCTCCCAGTCAATAAGATCCACGATTTCTTTGAAGCTTCTATTTGCCTCACTAAATCTTGCAGAACCTTTAAAAGTGGTTGAGCTGATTTCACCGATTCCTATCCATGAGGTTTCTTCTTCTGGGATTTCCCAGAACCAACAAATATCATCTGAAGGTTTGTTAGGGAACCAGGAGAGAGGGTCTCCAGCATGTCTCGATGGGATACGAACGGTTCTAACAGACAAACGAGCAATTGATTCATTTTGATCAGTTAACGCCATTCGCAGGTCACCACCAGATTTTCAGGATCCGAAGCAATCAGCGCATTTGAGAGGATTGTCTTATTGTGTCCGTCTATCCTCTCCAGGGAGCGAGTCACCAAACTCTTATGAAAGTGTTGAGCCACTAGGCGAATGACAGAGGGGAGTAGGTCTTTCATGATAATTGCAAGATCTTTCTCTGATGACACCTCAGTTCCTTCTTTGATGTGTTCCTCAAAGAGGCCGATGGCTCTATCTACCACTTCATTGACATTTGAGGAGTGGTATTGAGCTAGGGAAACAAGTTCTTCTAATGGGACTCCAGCATTAGCTATTGCTATTCCTGCTTCGACCATACTTACGGAACTTTCATCAAAACGCGGTTCTTCATCATCGAATAGAGGCTGCAGGAGACCATTGTCACACAAAAGAGCTACGAGACTTTCAGGCACGGATGCCCTTTCAGCCACTTCAGCTCTACTCAGGCTTCTGGATTTCGTGTCTTCAGCTATTAAATGTTTTAAGTCCTCTGAAGTATTTCCGTCTAAGGTTTCTTCTTTCAAGAGTGATATTTGACGTAAAGAAAAACCCTCAAAGGCTAGCTTTTTTATTTCCTCTAGGCGAGAAACATGTTCCTCGTCGTAAATAGCTCTACGGCCATTTTTCTGGGGTGGGGAGATTAAACCCAATCCTTGATAGTAGCGGATTGTATCGACACTGATTTCAGCTTTTAAAGCTAAATCTTCAACACTGTAAGAGGTTTCTGCGTTCATTTAATCACCAAAATAGATTATAGGAGTAATTACTCTTAGAGTAACAACTCGTAAGAAATTTGATCTTAAATGACGCTATTGTTAGACATACGGGAGAATTCATGTCTCAAACTAATCCAGTCGATTACATACAGCGCACCAAAGAACAATATGCGCGGCTCGGTTACGACGATTACAGATGGGCAGAAAAAAAAGAATCACCGCCGTGGACTCCTATTAGGAAACCAATTTCAGAATCAAATGTTGCTTTGGTCGCATCGGGAGGTGCCTACACGAAAGGTCAAATTGCTTTTCACTGGGAAGATGACACCGGCATCCGCCTTATCCCTTCTACTGAACCTGCAAGTGATGTTCGGGTAACTCATTTTGCTTACGATTTAGAACCAGCGAGAGAGGATCCAAATATAGTTTTCCCTACAGACAGGCTTAATGAACTGGTAGCTGAAAAAACCATAGGTAGTTTGGCGACTAACTCTGTTGCTTGTATGGGAGGAATCTATTCCAGCAGACGCGCTGAAGAGGAATTAGCACCCCTGATCCTTAAGTCAATTTCTAATATGCCAGGTGAGCCTGTTGATTTGGTATTACTTGTGCCCGTCTGACCTGTTTGTCACCAGACCGTGGGTCTGGTAGCACGGATTTTAGAAAAAGCAGGATTTCCTACAATCTGCTTAACAGCTGCAAGAAGCATAACTGAATCTGCGAACCCCCCCCGCTCAGCGTTTGTTGACATGCCTCTGGGTTACACAGCTGGACGCCCTCATGAGCCAGAATTCCAGAGAGACTTATTACGCCAAGCCTTCAGGGCTGCAGAAAATATAGACACTCCAGGATCCATAGTAGATCTAGATGTGACCTGGTCTGAAGACACTTCATGGAAGGATAAAGCAACAAGCGGACTGAACAACGGGGTTAACTCTGCAGAAGGAGACAGCCGGCAGCCACGTATAAACGAACCCCAGTACCAATAC
>JASMLT010000048.1 GCA_030748555.1 Acidimicrobiales bacterium | reverse complement strand
GGGCAACAGCTGGACCTCGGCACCATCATTGAACTGGGGGGTGGCTGCAGTTTTGTTGATCGGGATCCTGATGCAGACTTGCAGCGTCGGGATGTTCGATCGACTTTGGGAGCAATTCTCAAAGTTGCCCGCGGCGCTTCAAGGGATGTCAATAGCTATAGCAGTGGTCGGAATGGATGTAGTGGGGCCAGATGGAGTCGCCCCTTTCATATATTTCCAATTCTAAGTTAGGGTTAGATGATACAGAAATAAAAGATCCGAAAAGTTTTAATCCTAATGGTTGGGTGGTGACGGCTTTTCAGGCGGCATTGTCGGTCATCCAACAGACTCCTATTAGGGAAGAAGACCCATCATCCCACTTTAAAGATACTTTGGTAAACGCAGTAAAAATTGGTGACGATACAGATACTGTCGCATCAATCGCAGGTGCTTACTTAGGGGCGATATGGGGAAAATCTGCAATTCCAGAAGAATGGATCAGCAATATTCATGGTTACAGAATTTATAATGGTGAGTCTTTTGCAGTCGATGATCTTCAAAAATTAATTCTCTTGGCTTTAGAAACAGATAAATGAGAAATCTTTACTAGAGTTTCTTTATGAAGGTCGCGATCACTGGCGCCAGCGGATTTTTAGGATCACATTGTGTAGTTAGTGCACTCAATAAAGGTTATTCGGTCAGAGTTCTTGTACGAAATACTCAAAAAGTTAAAAGTGCTCTAAAAATGCACGGGATAAATAGCGATTCAGTCGAAATCGTATATGCCGATTTAGAGGATGAGACTTCACTCGATAATGGATTAGATGGAGTGGACTATCTGTTACATACCGCCGCAATATTTAGCTTAAGTCCACTGGATGCTGAATCAATGATGACTGTAAACCCATCGAGCACTAAAGCTCTCTTGTTGTCTGCTCTAAAGCATAAGCTTAAACAAACTGTGTATGTCTCCACTATGGGCGTGTTCGCACCAATCGATGGCGGAGACATAGATGAAAACACAGAAACTTCCACTGGTTTAGGTCCATATACGAAAAGTAAAATTGAATCAGAGAAATTTGCACGCCAATTTCAAGAAAACGGTTTGCCATTAAGCATTGTTTACCCGGGCGGTATATTCGGACCAATTGATCCGAATCCGACCTTAAGCGACTCGATGGGAATGCTTGCAGAAATCCTTAAGCGAAACATTGGAGTAACTGCAAAAGAAGCAAAGTTGGCGATGGTTGATGTTCGAGATGTCGCAGAGGTTTGTGTTGGCGCATTAACATCTGAAGCGCAATGTAACCGCTATCACGTTTGGGGTGAACTAGTGACAATGGATGAGGTGCTTGACCTTGTCCGAGAAATAACTGGAAGAGACATTAACTTTTATTCGACCCCTCTAGTTCTTTTAGACGCTTTGGGCCTGATGGGTGAATTAATAACACTCATGACTCGCATTCGCCTGCCCTTAGCAAGAGAATCTATGAGGATGTTCACGCAGAACGCTCGGGTTGGGGGACCCGGTCTGATTGATCAAACCCCAATTACTGAAGAGTTTGGGTACCCGAAATTTTCACTAGAGGAATCCTTAAGAGACGCTCTAGTATGGCTGTCTGAAAATGGTCATTTAAATGCTCAACAATCTGGAAAATTAGCAAACATCTGATCCCCGAATTCACAAATCTTTTTATGCGTGTAAAATCACACTATGTACAAGTACGCGAAACTTAAGGCAGCAGCGGCAACTCTAACCGCTATATCTCTACTGATTTTGGCGATTTTTTCTATCAAAATATGGATCGAGGAAAAGCACCAAACCTGCGCAACACAGTTAAATACATATACACAAGCAGTTGAAACTCTTGCTGGATTACGGGTTACCTCTATCAAGAAAGAGGAAATTGCAGCCCGAACGATTAATGAATTAAGAGCCTGCATTCTGCCAGAATTAGAGGAACTTCCAGAAATAGAAGAATCAAATACTCTTAATTAGAGAAGAGGAGAAATGAATACTTTCAAGGAACTATATTTTCCCTCTAGTGAATCACGAGAATTGAATAAACGTCTCCGTGAAGAACATGAAAATTTCTTATCTCAAAACCCTGACTGGGTCCCAAATGAATTGCGTTTGCTGCCAAAAGTAATCGCCAGAATACTCAACAAAATGTGCCCAAAAACACCTCTTATGGTCCCATTGGGCTGGATAGATGGCACGACATGGGCTGATCTTAACGAGCAGGAAAGAGTCCTTTCCCTCCCTGAAGATGAAAAGATAGAAGGCCTCCAAGCACACAAAAATGCAATTCGCGGAAGATGTTTTAGAATCCCAAGACCATATGAAGTGAAATCAGACGAAGCGGCATTCAAGGCGGTTCAAGAATATGCGGACGTCGATAGAAGAGTTTTTAATGGTGAAACCTTCGATCACGACATTCCCGATGCCCTTCTGGACGCATTCAACGCTTGTTGGGAGAGAATAGCCGAACCTGGAGAATGGTGGAGTGGGAAGGAACGTATAGCTATTTTAGAGGAAGTTAGAAAAGACCGTGACGAAGGTCATCCTAAGGTCAGATCATCCCTAGCGGATTTGAGCAATACACCAAGTCCTGTCATTTCACCGCTTACAAGTGAAATCGTCCGCATGGTAACTAGCAATGCTGCCGAAATAGATGATAAATGGGCAAAGGAAGCTATCTCTCTTATTGGTGAAGGAAAGTACTCAGAACTAGTTTCTCTTGTAGTAAATATCGTACCAATTGACATTTTCTGCTTGCTACTAGGAAGACCAGTCGTTTCTCTACCAGTTCCCAAAGGTGGGAAACCAGGTGGGACAATACCGGATGGTTTATCAGATGGGGGAGCTTTTGTTCCATGGCTTACTGAGAATTTTGTTGGACCAAATGTCGCACGTGCCCTGTCTTTTGTCCCAAAAGATAATGCGATACGAATGAAACTTGTGGAAAGCATGTATGCAGGCAGCGGCAAGTTTATTTCTATGGTTTGGGATGAAAATGAACCACTCGATCGGGCGCAGGTTGAAATAATTGCAGCTAGAACCTCGTCAATTAACGAGTGTTTCTATTGAGCTGCTTCTCACGTAATGCTTCTCCGTGCGAGCAGTAAAGCAACAGAAAAGACCATTTCTTTGTCATGTGCGATTGGCGAACCAATTGCAACTGATATTGAGCACGGTGAACTTTTACTGAAATTTACAGAATCTGCTAATAATCATTCTCCCAACCTTCAAAACTTGACTGAAGAGATCATTTCAAGCATGGGGGAGAGCGCATTTATAAAAGCTTCATCAATCGTTGCGATTTTCAACGGCCTCGTACGGTCAGCTGATGCGATAGGCATCCCTCTCGATGAGGTAACCATGTCGAGCACTATTGAAGAGAGAAAAGAGCTTGGACTAAATGACTACCAGGGTTTTAACAACTCGTCGGAGTGAGAGAACTAGATGACGATTTTTTCCTGTTTCGATGTAGAGACAACGAGTCTCGACGCTAAAAAAGGTCAAGTAATTGAAATAGCCATAGTAAAAGTAAATCACGAAGGAGAAACGTTAGACGAATGGACGACATTAGTGGGTCCGACTCCAATCGACATGGGTAGACCAGATATACATGGAATAAAAAGCAGTTGGTTAGATGCAGCCCCACATTTTAAACAAATCGCAGGGGACATCTCAGAAAGATTCGACGGTTCGATACCAGTTGCACATAATGCACCATTTGATTGTTCATTTCTTTGCGAAGAATGGAATAGAGCCGGCTTAGGCGATCTTCAATTAGAAGCTTTCGACACACTCCCTCTAGCGAAGGAACTTGGGTATCCGGGAAAACTTCTGGAACTAAGTGATGCGCTAGATGTTGACTTATCCAACGCACATGAAGCGTTAGCTGACACGCACGCTCTTGCTGCAGTCCTAATCAAACTCCTCCATTTGTCAAAAAAACAGATCGTTTCACCTGTATTTCAACCATCGCTATTTAAACCGGAAGCCTCAGGACTGTTTGAGCATAGGCCATATAATTAGATGGGTTCCGATACTCGGCAGTTCAGGGCATTGTTTGTGTTACCACTAATTTTTCTCCTTCTCATTTCTTGTTCAAGCACAGATGAGCAGCGCAATACTGTGGGTATGCGTCTTTTGGGGGAAGCTTCAGAGATTGAAACCTCTCTCTCAGGTGACCCTATAGGGGCACAGTCATCAGTGGAAAGTACGACTTCTACAGCGCCCTCTAGCGATTTATTTTCTGAAGCTACGACGACCAGTGTTGTGGGGATCGTTCCGTTGCCTAAAACCACTAGCTCCACTACAACGACAACCTTATTCATTGAAACTCCAGACAAACCTTTTCACGTAGCTACTGCAATTAATGAAACGGTGGAAGCATTTAGTAAACAAAGCGATTCTGAAGCACGTTGGATTCTCTCAAACCCGGGACCTTTTCAAGGGGACCGCGTTTTGCTCGTTCGGAATATTGGAGATGAATGGATTGAGGTATCAATGCCGATCCGTCCACATGGAACTAACGCCTGGATCAAACGAGACAGTGTCTTATTGGCAGAACACAAAGCGAAAGTTATTGTTGATAAATACACAGGACTGTTGGAAGGGTGGGCGAATGGAGAATTGCTATTCAAGGAATCCTTTACTAGCGGAAGTGAACAGCATCCGACCCCGTTAGGGGATTTCTACATAAATGAGATTAGTGTCGATAGCACGGATACTTCAAGTGCGAAACTTGTTGGTATAACTGCCTTCTCAACAACCATTGACCCGACTAGTGAAGGAGATCCGGCCATAGCATTTCTTGCAAATCCAGCAAACGAGGGGAGTGAGGAATTGACTTCTAGAGGTTGCATTAGAGTAAGTAGCAAAGTTTTAAACCTGCTTTCGGGTCTACCATTAGGCACTCCTGTACAGATCGTTGGGTAATCGTTTAGTTCATCCTCGGATCATCGGGGTACTGCGCAAGTTTACTAAGAAAACCATTCTGTCTTTTTAGAACTATCGACCATAAATCTGCAGGGTTATGACCAAAAGGATCACTATTATCCACGTCAGCAACTATCCATCCACCAGTCGATATCTCTGCATCAAGTTGGCCTGCCGACCATCCTGCATATCCCGAGTAAAGTCTTGCATCAAGTATGGATCTCATGTCTAGTGTTTCAGGATTCAAATTAAAAACTTTTATGTGACCGATTGCTTCGCCCAACTCATCATCAACTTCATCGCAAAGACCCAACGCAAGCAATGATTCTTCTTGAACAGGACCTCCCCAGTGCAATAATGAAGAAGAGTCTCGACTCTCGCTCCACTTTGGTAGAACATCAACCGAGTAAAGGTCGCTCTGTCGATTCAGAACGACCCCGATTGCACCCTCGTTACTGTGTTCTAATACAAGTATTACAGTTCTAAAAAAATTTGGATCAACAAGCTCAGGTGTCGCTAGTAGTAGCTTTCCTCGAAATGACCTCATCTTAATTACCTTTTAAGGTGTCTCCAAGAAGAGTGTTTGCTCCAGATTTTTTT
>JASMLT010000047.1 GCA_030748555.1 Acidimicrobiales bacterium | reverse complement strand
GATGGATTATGTACATGCTCTTGGAGCTTTAACTGGTGGACAGGCAATCCAGTATGTTAAAGCCGGTCTCCCTGCAATCTATTTGTCTGGTTGGCAGGTAGCAGGCGATGCTAATCTGTCTGGCGAAATTTACCCTGATCAGAGTTTGTACCCCGTAAATTCCGTTCCTTCAGTTGTCGAGCGGATAAACAATGCTCTTAGACGGGCAGACCAAATTGAATGGACGGAAAACAATGGCGAAGCGACTCGAGAGTGGATGGCTCCAATTGTTGCTGACGCTGAAGCTGGTTTCGGTGGAGCTTTAAACGTATTTGAGTTGACTAAAAGCATGATCGAGGCTGGTGCGGCCGGAGTTCACTTGGAAGATCAACTTTCATCTGAAAAGAAATGTGGACACATGGGAGGCAAAGTTCTAATACCGACTCAACAGCACGTCAGAACTCTGACAGCTTCACGTTTAGCTGCCGATGTAATGGGTGTTCCCACAGTTTTGATAGCCAGAACCGATGCCTTGGGCGCCAACCTAATAACCAGCGATATAGACGACAGAGACAAAGAATTTCTTACAGGCGAGAGAACTTCCGAAGGTTTTTTCGCTACAGAACCTGGAATGGCTACTCCGATTATGAGAGGTTTGGCTTACGCTCCCTATGCCGATTTGATTTGGTGTGAAACAAGTACACCGGACTTGGATGAAGCGAAAACTTTCGCCGAAGGAATCCACGCAGAGTTCCCTGACAAAATGTTGGCTTACAACTGTTCGCCTTCATTCAACTGGAGGTCACATCTGGATGATGAGACAATCGCCAAATTCCAAAAAGAGCTTGGCGCAATGGGTTATAAATTCATCTTTATTACTCTTGCTGGATGGCATGCGTTGAATGCTTCAGCTTTTGATCTCGCTGTCGGGTATACAGATAGTGATATGAGTGCTTATGTGGATCTGCAGGATCGCGAATTCGAGATGGAATCTGACGGATATTCTGCCACACGTCATCAACGTGAAGTGGGGGCCGGTTATTTCGATGATGTCTCAACAGTCATAACTGGCGGAGCAGGTTCAACTCTGGCACTATCGGGCTCAACAGAAGAAGAACAATTCTGATCAGAAGTGGCGCGTATAGAAAACCTGAGCTAAATAAATAAAGTATGAAATTGTCCTCAAAACTATTTTCTCGCTACCTGATTTCGACACTTTCTATTGTCTTTTCCTTTTCACTAGTAAGCACTGTTTCTGCTGGCGGTTCGACTTCCTCCTTGGGAGCAATAGTTGAAAACGGTGTAATTTTTCCAATTGTTGAGAATACGGAGTTGGGAAGAATCGTTACAACCCCCTGCAATACAGAGATTGTTCACAACGGTGGAGAGTTTTTAGAAGCAGTTGATGTGGTACTTGATCCAGGTCACGGAGGTCCGGAAACTGGTTCTGTGGGAGCCAATGGGCTTGTTGAAAGGGACCTGAATCTTATAGTCGCGCTTCTAGTTGAAAAAGAACTTTTGTCATTGGGGTACACAGTTGCTCTAACTCGTAGAACTGATCTTCATATGCCTATCCGTCAAAGAACAGCGATTGCCAACTCTCTTTCCCCTAAAGCGTTTGTTTCAATTCATCACAATGGAGGTGCTCAAAGAAGATCAGATGTTCCCGGTACAGAAATCTTTCATCAGATAGACAGTTCGGAATCTAAACGTTTAGCCGGATTGCTATTCGAAGAAATTTTCGAATCTTTCAATAACTATTGGGTTCCCTGGGTTGGAACTGTTCACAATGGTGCATCTTCACGGCTCTCGGAACCAGGGCGTGACGCTTACGGAATACTTCGTAACACTCCCAATGTTCCGACTGCTATAGCTGAAGCCGCTTACCTTTCGAATCCACCTGAAGCTGAACTTCTGATACTGCCGGAAGTTCAACAAGTTGAAGCTGAAGCTATAACAAGAGCCATCCATCGTTTTATTTCAACCACAGATCCAGGTTCAGGCTTCAAACCTTCTTTTATCGACGGGGTCATGACAGGAACAGGGAGTGCTAGGGGGTGTGTCGATTCAAAATATGGGGAAGATTTAACAATAACTGTTGCCTACAGTAATGAAGAGTTTGAATCGTTAACTTCTGCAGCGAAAAAAGCTGATATGAGTATTGAGGAATTTCAAATGTTCGGCGTGCATGCTTTAGATCTTTTTTTGAAGCTTGACTCAGATAACACCTCTTCGGAAGAGGAGATCCCAACCCCTACTGTTTCTGGTTCCAATGTTTCGAATGTCAGATGGCCTGCTGAAAGCCAGCCAGCACTTTCGAGAGTTGGCAGGGCATATGGTTTCAGTTCTTCAGAGGTTCAAAAGCTTGGAGCTACTTTGATGGTTTTTCTGACCAGTTTGGAATGATCAACCGCTAGTTGATCTCTGGAGGTTTCCGGTCTGCTTTTAATTTTGATCGGCGTTTTTTGACTTGAAGTCTTTTTTCATTAGAGCTTCGACTTGGTTTTGTCGGTTTTCTCTTTTTCTCAACGTGGAGAGCATCGATAAGAATTTTTTCTATTCTGTGTACCGCTTTTTTCCTATTTCTGTTTTGCGAGCGAGTCGAGTCTTCAACAACTCTTAGGGATTCTCCGATTTTTTCTATTAGAAGACTTTTTGTGTGGCCATCAATTTCGGTTAAGCGGGTTATGGCTAGTTCAGCCTCTACGCGTGTGTTTGATTTGTTTGCATGTTGCCCTCCGGGGCCGCCTGAAGGGTTGAAACTCCAGACGATCTCGGAAACAGGTATGCGGAGATCCGGTTTTATGAAAAGGTAATGGTCTTTTCCGAACGACATGCTTTCAGATTAGAACCTCCATAAAGGTCATGGAGGGATCCGTGTTTAGCACCCCCGGCAGGATTCGAACCTGCGGCCAGCGGAATAGAAGTCCGCTGCTCTGTCCGGACTGAGCTACGGGGGCTAAATCATTTCTTGTGTGTTTAAAGGTTATCGTCACCTTGAAGGGTGCTGAGGTGGTTTTGGTTTGAACTCTTATTTTTTTCTTAGACGCTCGGGGGATACATCTGCGTAGTTCAAACCTGTTTTGTTGAAATGTTCTGAAGGTTTCCCCTCTGTTATCAAGTCTGATAGAAGTCTTCCAGCTCCAGGGGATGTCATTATTCCTGTTCCTCCTTGCCCAACGAACCAAAAAAACGAGCTATCATCGGGATCAAATCCTATGACCATTGATCGGTCCTCAACGAAAGTTCGTAAACCAGTCCAAGCTGTTTGGACGCTACGAATATTTAAAGTTGTTGCTGTGTTAATACGCTCTATTGCCAGTGCGACATCGGCTTCGTCATGTTTCGCATCGCAGGGTTCCGAAGGGTTTTCTTCAGCTAGAGAGCATAGAAATTGGCGGCCGTCTGGTTTGCAATAAAAACGTAAATCTATGTCAGCTATCATCGCCCATTTATGTATTCCAGGTTCATTGCTGTTTACAGTGAACGCTGTTCTTCTTTTTGGCTGCAAACCAACAGGTTCAACTCCTGCACGTGATGCGACTTGGTCGCCCCAAGCTCCGGCTGCGTTCACGATTAGATCAACAGGGATGTCTTCTGTCTTTGTTTCAAGAATCCATGAATCACCACTTCGTATTGCTGAATCAACTCGTGTTGAAACCATTATTTGGCCTCCATTTTTTCGAAAGTGATTCAAATAAGCCTGATGCAAGCAGTGAACATCTATGTCTCCTGCTCCTTCGTCTACAACAAAACGATCCAAGCCTTCTTCTCGAAGTGCTGGGAACTTTTTCTTCGCTTCGGACTTGCTGATTTCTTTGGTGGGTACCCTTCCGGAGCTGTTTTCCTGTAAAAAACGGTCTACCGATGTGCTCTGTTCAACAGTTGCTATGTGCATAACATCTCGCGGTATTACGAAAATATTTTCTGTTAAACCTTCAGGAGGGTTCAAAAGAAAATCGACGCTTGCTTTGGCAATGCTTCTTGTTGATTCAGTTCCATCATTTTCGAGGAGCAGGGCGGCTGAACGTCCTGTTGTGTGGTACCCCAGTTGATTTTCTGCTTCTATAAGAATAATTTCAAGACTGTCATCGGCTTTTAACAGGTGGTACGCGGCGGTAGCGCCTGCTATTCCCCCACCGATAACACCTACACGTTTTTGCAAATTTCCGATCCTTTGCCTTCGGGAAACATCATCTCACAAAATTCATCTGAAAAAATAGGCGGTGGAAGGCTTTTCGTGGCGTATCATGGCCTCACTTGGTGACCGTAGCTCAGCTAGGTTAGAGCACCTGTTTGTGGTCCAGGATGTCGGGGGTTCAAATCCCCTCGGTCACCCCAACATATTTAAATAACTGTGTTTGAATAAACGGTCTTGAGTAGGATCGTTGAATATGCGCCTCTAGCTCAATTGGCAGAGCATTTGACTCTTAATCAACAGGTTCCGGGTTCAAGTCCCGGGGGGCGTACCAGCGACTCAACCCACATCAGCGGGTGGTTTTCTCCAACATGGAAAGAATCCATTCTCCGGATGTTATTGGATCATACTGTGGTGGATCACTCGGTGACGTGCATGTCGGAATGCATTCGATGAGGGTGTCATACGCGGGTTGATGAAAAAAAACAACCGAGAGGCGGTCCCCAGAGTGGCCTTCGGGGATGGTCACACGGTGGTAAGTGGACTTCCACCGGTCGTTGGTCCAAAAGGCCATAAGATCACCCAGATTGATAACAAACGAATCGGTAACAAGCGGGATGTCTTCCCATTCTCCGTCAGTTGATTTGATTTGCAATCCGGGCTCACCATCATGAAAAAGGATAGAGAGACTACCCCAGTCGGTGTGTTCACTTCGCCGAAACTGACCCTGTGCCGCAGGCCTCTCGAGTTCCGGATAGTAGTTAACCGTCAGACTGGTGATGTGATCACGTATCTTGTCATCAAACCAGTGCTCATTGAGCCCGAGAGCCAACGCCATCAACCTCATGAGGCGGATCGCCAGATCTTCCATGACCCCGTAATAAGTCTCGAACGCGTGCTTGAAGCCTTCGGGCCGTTCTGGCCAGATGTTTGGAGCGAAGAAAGCCTCGCGTCCCTCCCTTAGACCAGCTCGTAAGGCGACCTCATGATCATCAAACCGATTAATGGAGAATGCCTCACATAAGTCTGGCGGAGTCACGATGTCTCGCGATAACGCAAGCGTGGACGTCTCGACTGGTGTGAACCCTCGGTAAACACCAGGGCCACCAATACAGCTCATCTTTTCCTCATGAGGAAGCGAGAAAAACTCGCGCGATACTGCGTCTATCCCCTTAATTACATCGTCCGATACACCATGGCCGGTGACTACAAGAAATCCGGTGCCTTCACATGCTTGGCGGATTGTCTCCACTACCTCTTCGCGATGTGCACCCGATTCAGAAGCGCCGTTGAGATCCACCAGTGGTATTAGCGAGGTCATCGCCACCTTCTAGAGTTTTTTAGAGGGTATTTAGCCGTCAGCAGTCTCCGGTCCAATAATCCCTCCAACCTCAGAAATCACATCAGCAGGAAAACCACTCCGTTCAGAGTGCTCTTGCACGAGACTTTCGTCAGCCGCCTCATAAATGCAGAAGGACTTGTCAGCTGTTCCGTA
>JASMLT010000046.1 GCA_030748555.1 Acidimicrobiales bacterium | reverse complement strand
AGCTAAGAAAAATATTCTCTAATGCCCGTCCTGTCACTTCGTGGTGGCCAACATGATTAGCGAATTCTGAGAATTGGTTCAGAATAAAATTCGTTTCATCTTTTTCCAATTCAGCGCATGCATCATAAATTTCCTTCACGTTGCTTTCTGAGCCGGTGGTGCGAATTACGTCTTCTTCATGAGTGATCCAACGATCTAACCATTCAAATCTTTCCTTACTCATATTCTCAGGAAGGACAGCAACCCCTCTGCATCCCATGAGACGTGAGATTGCGACTCCACCCCTTGCGTAGTTGCCAGTTGAAGGCCAGATAGCTCGGTGCTCTGTAGGGTCGAATTGGCCTGTCACAACTCTTGGAACCAAACAAGCATAAGCAGCTAGAACCTTGTGAGCTGTAATCATCGGAAACCGGTTACCGAAAGCAAGAGCGATCGGCGCTGACACTCCAGTAAGCTCTGACGTTAGAACTATGTGTTCGGGTAAAGACACGAATTCGCCGTTTAGGTCATTTTGCCAATGAACTCTGAATAGATTCCTTGGGTCTGCAGAGTTTTTGTCAATTTTTGACAGATCTGATTTTATTTCAGGATCGATTAATCCAGGGCTGGCAAGTTCAGAAAAAGTAGGGAGTACGATTTTCTGATCTTGGAAACGTTTCACACTTCTTTTGTACCTGTCTTCGTCAACGACGTCTGTATGCAACCCAACCCTTATTAGGTCGAAATTGTCAGGGTCAAAGATCGGTTTCTCAAACGCGCCTACTCCGTTTCCTGATTGTTGTAATGAATCCACATATGCAGGTTACAGCTCATATCGTTAGCAAAATCCCCAGATTGCATACAAATTTAGAAGAGTTGCTCGGGCTCCACTCTTTGGACCCAGAGAAATGAGAAACTCTAGTAATGGGAAGGATCTGGGTAAGGATTACTGGGAGTGTTTTTGTTGTTTTTGTTGTCTTTCTTTTAGCAGCAAGAGTGGCAGAGCCGTCTATTAGACCTGTTTTATACGATGCAAGACCTCCGGTTGTTCTCCCGACTACGACTGTTGCTCCGACTACGACTGTTGCTCCGACTACGACTGTTGCTCCGACTACGACTGTTGCTCCGACTACGACAATTCCCATAGACGAAATTGCTGTACTATCCGCTTCTTATCAATGGGGTCCAAACAACGGTGTCGAAACATTGCAAAAAGTTTTAGGCGTAGATGCTGACGGTTGGTACGGCCCAGGAACCAGAGCGGTTCACATATCTGAAAATGAAAAAAGAGGCCTCTCGCTAGAAGGGATACCACCGGTACCTACAACCACAACTACTACCACAACACAACCACCAGCGAGTTCGACTGAAAGTGTTACAACCGTTCCTACGGTAACAACTCCACCAATTTCGGTTATACCCTCATTCGGTGGCATGGGAGCTGAGCTGGTAGCTCAACTGCTTGGACAACCGTGCATAGCAGACGGAGATCTAAGCGATTGTCCTCCAGAAGTAGGCGTCTTAATAAGCGGGTTAGTTGGCTAAAAACTGAGACAGTGCATTTAATTGAGCTAAATGACTCTTGGCAAGTGTCACTTCAACCACAATAGAGGTGTGAGAACTAGCTTGTTTAAGTCTGCCTCTTTAAGGATTGTTGATTCACGTCAGCGGTTCGTTGCACTAACTGTTGGAGTTCTTGTCGCGTCAAGCGGCGGTCTAGTTCTAGCAGCAGCTGAAAGCACACTATCAAAACTTCCCGGTCTTCTATTGCTGCTGCCAGGAGCAATAGCTCTGCGAGGAAACATTTTTGGATCCATGGGGAGTCGACTGGGAACAGCTACCCACATGGGAACATTCGGTCTCAGCTATAGAGTTGAAAGCGTACTAGTCCAGAATTTACTTGCTTCCGGTTCACTTAGTCTTATTTCCAGTCTTATTCTCGCAATTTTAGCTAAAGGCACTGCGTCCGCATTTGGTTTAAGCCCAGCTATGACACTGGCAGATTTCATAGTTATTTCCGTGCTGGGAGGGCTTCTCTCCTCAATCATTCTGGCAGTCGTAACAATTGCGCTGTCAGTAGGTTCAGTTAAATATGAATGGGATCTTGACAACGTAGTCGCACCATTAGTGACTACAACAGGAGACCTTTTAACGGTACCTTCATTAATACTGGTATCTCTATTGGCTGATAGATCAGGTTTGACAAATGGTTTAGCCATAGTCATAGCCTCAGTGTCAGCAGTTGTTCTGATTCTCTCACTTAGAACTCCTCTAGAACGTTTTAGAAGAGTTTTCCGACAATCCATCCCTGTCTTAGGTTTAGCGGCGATTTTGGATCTTATTGCAGGTTTTGTAGTCGAGAAAAGGCTTAAGGATTTACTTGAAGTTGAAGCAATCCTTATACTTCTACCAGCCTTTTTGGGAATTGCAGGAGCTTTAGGAGGCATTCTCTCTAGCCGTTTGTCCACACAGTTCCACTTAGGTATGGATAACGCTTCTCCTTTGCCGAGCAGGTCAAGTTTGAGAGGCGCTATTGATTTATCTGTATTAGCAGTTCCCATATTTATTTTCTCTGGAGTCACCGCCCATCTGATAGCTGTCATCGCTGGACAATCAACTCCCGGCATAGCCAAACTCGTCCTGATTTCTGCCATAGCGGGATCAATCGCCACGTTATTTGTTGTCGTAGTCGCTTATTACACAACAATGGGATCTTTTCGGTTCGGTCTTGACCCTGACACCTATGGAATTCCTGTTGTTACGTCTTCCCTGGACTTAGTTGGAGCATTCACAGTCATTTTTGCAATGGTTTTAACGGGGGTTATATGAGTTTATGGGTATTAATTTTTGCAACATTTAAAAACAGTTTTGGCTTCATGAGGAGTCAAAGCCTAGATTATTGGACAACACCTAGTAGGTAACTAATGGAAGAAACACCTCGCAATTTAAGAATCATGCTCGCCGAAGCAAAAGACACATCTGAATTGATGGTCGACCTCGCTTATGCCTCAGTTTATTTTGGGGACCCAGATATGGCCGAAGAGGTTGATGGACTTGAACAAAGAATGAGCGACCTTGTCCATGACATGAGAGCCGTTTGCGTTCTTGCCGCTAGGAGTTCCAAAGAGGCAGAAGGAATGTCATCTGTGCTTCAAGTCATTTCAGCAATCGAAAGAATCGCCAACGATGCAGTTGATATAGCAAGAATAGTCACACACAAGCTCGGAATCCCAGAACAACTTGTTGCCGATCTCTCCGATGCTGAAGAAGTGTCGCATCGAGTTTCTGTTAGTGAAGGATCCCATATGGCAAATCGACTTTTGTCATTTCTCGAACTTCCTGTTCAAGCTGGTATGAGGGTGATGTCAATCAGAAGAGGAAATGAGTGGATCATTGATGTAGGCGGCGAAACGGTTCTTATTCCAGGCGATGTTCTTTTTCTAAGAGGATCCCCTGATGGAATTACCAGACTTCGTGAACTGGCTGCTGCCCCTATTTGGGAGCCTCCCAGACCACAAGAGAATGAAGATCTTACTGATCTCGACCGTGCAGTTGATGTTCTTGTAGAAATGAAAAATCTTTCCGAAGTAGCAGTAGGACTTGCGTACAGCGCACTTGTTTTAGCTGACAGGGGACTGGCAGCCGAGGTCCGACATCTAGAAGACCGTTTAGATGAAATGAAAGACCACCTTGAGCTTTGGGTCTTACGTTCAACTTTAAGTGATGTTGAACCTGAAAAATTGAGAGGATTATTGCACTTGGCGGAAGCAGCTGAGGATATTGGCGACCAAGCACAGGCAATGGTATGGCTAGTTGAAAAAGAAGAAGAGCTTCACCCGATTCTGGAAATAGCCTTAGGAGAAGCAGACGAGGTTGTAGTCAGATACCCGGTAGCCGCAGGCTCTTCAGCGGACAACGCTTCTTTATCTGAACTAGGTCTAAATATTGAACCAGGCTTTACAGTATTGGCGATTCGAAGAGGCGGAGGATACTTATATAGGCCAAGAGGCAAAGCACATTTATCCTCTGGAGATGAAATCATAGCGAGTGGCCCCGAAGAAGGTCAGGCTCTATTGGCACGTCTTTGTGGGTGGGATCTAGTCCAAGATGATGAAGGCAAGGACGAATTGACCCCTATAAGCAGTTAGCCAAAAAGCTAGTCAGCTTCTTCTTCAACTGTTTCATCATTCGAGCCACTTGTTTGAAAGAGCTCGGCGATTGCTCCTATAGAACCCATGGTGGCACTCATTTCCGCTGGAACGAAAATCTTTGTCGCTTGACCATCTGCGATTGCTCCAAGAGCCTCTAGATACTTGATAGCTATCAGGTCAGGCGAAGGATTTCCATCATGTATCGCTCCATACACGCTTCGGATCGCTTCAGCTTCACCTTCAGCAACTGTTTCAAAACGAAAACGATCTGCTTCGGCTACGGCTCTAATAGCTTCTGCCTCGCCTTCAGCGGTGAGAATAGCTTCCTGTTTAACGCCCTCAGCTGAAAGTATCGCAGACTGTTTTTCTCCTTCTGCTATTGCAATAGCAGCTTCTCGGGCGCCATCAGCTTCCAACACAACCGCTCTACGGGTTCTTTCAGCTTTCATTTGTTCGTGCATGGCATCCATGACGTCACCGGGAGGATCAATCCGTTGTATCTCCACTCGCACAACACGTACCCCCCATTTGTCTGTAGCGTCATCAAGAACTTGTCGTAGCGAAGTGTTGACGTTATCGCGAGAAGTAAGAGCATTATCAAGAGTCATGTCACCAATGACGTTCCTGAGGTTTGTTTGGGCGAGTTTAGTAACAGCAAGAATAAAGTTTGCGACGTTGTATACAAGTCTCTGGGCGTCAGTTGGTTCGTAGTAGATGACCGCATCAACGGTAACTGTTACGTTGTCTTTGGTTATCACTTCTTGTGGTGGCACGTCGACAACTTGTTCCCTCATGTCCACCTTTGTCATACTTTGCATAATCGGGACAATTAACTTAAGCCCAGGCCCGGTAGTCAGTTTGTATTTACCGAGCTGCTCGACGATTCCTTGCTGATAGGGACGCACTATTTTGATCCCAGCTGCTGCAAGAACGAAAACAACAAAAGCGATCACTAATAAAGCTACAACTGCCATTTTTACTCCTATAAATATCTCTAAAATTTAACTTTTCAAATTGCTTCGACGACTACACGAGTTCCCTCTATGCGAGTTACTTTGACACGTGTTCCAGTAGGAACATGTTCCATGTCCTTGGTTTCAGCGGGCCATTCTTCCCGTCCGATTTGGATACTTCCATTCTCTGTCAAATTTGCACCCAAATCTTTAGTTACAACTCCTATTTCGCCGATCAATCGGGTGGATCCTACTTTTGCAGGTTGTTCTTGGGCGTTAAGTTTTTTCGCCAAAGGTCGCAACGCTGCGAGCGATGCAACTGAAACCACAACAAATGCGACCCATTGCAGGCTCTCATTTGCATTGGAGAAGGCCAGAACCGTCGCAACGGCAGTTCCCACACCAAAAGGAAGAAGAAAAAAAGATCCAGCCATTGCTAGCTCGCCCAGAATGAAAATTCCTGTTGCGGCAAGCCAAACCCACTGCCAAATTTCAGGATCCAAATTAACCTCCGAACTTCTAGTAAATACGGTATCTTAATTTTTTTTTAATAGTCCAGAAATTGAATACTGAATTTGCGCTAATCCCTGTACCGTTTCGCACGTGGCAAATACTCCTTTTCCTGAAAATGAACGAAGACTGTTAAGCATTCATGCCCATCCTGATGACGAAGCATCAAAAGGGGCGTCTACAATCGCTGCCTATCACAACGAAGGTGTTTACTGCGCTCTTGTATGTTGCACAGGGGGTGAAGAGGGCGACATTCTTAATCCAGCTATGAATCGCCCTGAAATAATCGACGATCTTCCTCAGGTCCGTTTGGCTGAGTTAGAAAAATCAGCAGAAATAATAGGTTACGACGAAGTGATTTTGCTCGGTTACAGAGATTCAGGAATGGCTGATTCTCCAGCAAATTCCCACCCAGATGCTTTTGCCAATGCTGACCCTGAAGAGGCGACAGG
>JASMLT010000045.1 GCA_030748555.1 Acidimicrobiales bacterium | reverse complement strand
AAGGACACTGAGCATGCGCTCATCCATGCGCATCGGAGAAGAGATACTAACAATCGACAGAGAAGCGGGGTTCTCCCTAATAGCTTCCTTGCCGAAAACTATTTCACTCATCGTGACCGTGTCACGTGCATTGTCAGGATGTATCACATTACCCATAAAAGCCTTGTTGCTAAGAGTCAGATGTGCCATCAGCATGTCTAAATGCCTTTCGTCCACACCAACATCATTAGGTTCGACAAGCACCCCGCCCGCATGGTGAAGTTCTGGTGTCATGTAGACCAATTTTGCGAAATTATGAAAATCCTCAAGAGTTGAAGGTCGTCGACCTTGGTCAAAATCGTGAACGAAAGCAGGCCCGTATACGGGAGCGAAAATAATCCGATTTCCACCAACAGGCACATGATTCCTCTCGTCACGCGCCAACTGGGTAAAAGTCTTAGGAGCCAGATTGACAAAATTCATCAGAGTGTCTTCATCTATCCACACCATCTCGCCATCAACCTTCGCTCCGTTGGCTTTCAGATTCTCAAGTGCAGGGACATGATCGATGAGCAGCATCCCAGTCTCGCTGAGAAGCCTCATCGAGGCATCGTGAATAGTTTGGATATCTTGCTCTGTGAGAACCTCAGTAGGTACCAAATTGTAAGTGAGAGTCTCAACTCCTTCTAGAACTATTGGCTCTTGGTTTTGGTGACGACGTGACCCACGCCGCCCCGTTCGTTGAGGGCTCATTTAAGATCCATGTCCTTTATATTTCACCTTAAAATCAATGTCAGAATATTCATCCGGCACCTCACCAGAAATTATCTTATGCGCAGCGATACGGCCTAGTTCATCTGAAGATTTAGCAGAATAACCATTACCAGCCAACAAAACATGAATACCGGATTCGTCAATCACGTCAATAAATTGTCGACCTGTTGAAGATCTAGAAACAGCACAACTCTCTGTTTTTATATTCGCAAAACTCGTATTTGGAAGAAGATCAAAAAGTTGTGAACGTAACCAGTCTGCAATTAATTGATCGCCGTCGCCTTGAAACCACTTGACCAAATTCGTTGCCGGATCTGACATAGGGCGACTCTCAGAATGCCCAATCTTTATATACGTTTTTCGATCCGGATATCTGATAGGAGGAAGCAAATAAACACCTTTCTCGACCTCAGATTCATGCCTGAAAATAACTGATGGCATTTTCTCAAGTTGAACGACATCCTCTTCTCTCAACTCAGCTAAAACAACAGTGCTTTCACAAATTTCGAGATCCAGCTTCTGCTCACCATGAATCAGCCTTTCGCTAAAAACCCCAGACGCCACTAGAACCTCATTCGCTCTCACTTTTCTACCACTTTCAGTAAACACCTCAAAAAAGTCTCCACATTTTTCAATAACTGAAACAGGTTCAGCGAGTATTTCACTTTTCGCATTCAGAACCATTTCAATTTGAGCTTTGATCAAATTTCGTGGATTCACATACCCTCCCGTTGAATGCTCGTAAACCCCTGAAACTTCATCAGTGAATGAAAAATAAGGAAAAGCGTCCGGGAGTTCATCATGAGTTAAAGATTTGAAATCAACTCCTAGTTGTTGGGCAGTATTAGTTACCTCAGAGATGTAACTCTTCATCGGTGAAACTGCTAGATGACCAACATCTTCGAAAAAATCGACACCTGAAGATTCCTCCAAGTCGCGATACCTTGTTATCGACGCTTCTGCTATTCGCGCACAATACAAGTCAGTGTCGATAATACGAGTTATACGCCCTGAGTCATAGTGGCTGCCAAACACCCCAGAGTGTTCAGATCGCACTGGGGGTTCATCTGGGCCAAGAAGCAAAACGTTTAAACCCATCTCAGTTAAGTGTCTTGCAGCCGCAGAACCTAAAAGACCCTTACCTACAACACAAACATCGCATACGAAGTCAGAGTTTGAGTTCATCGTGTGATTTTCTTCTCACATCAGACATGAAAGCCAAAGCATAAGCAGCGGCGACTATAAACAGCAGTGAACGGTATCCGACCAGTAGAGCTGTGTACTCGAGAAGTCCGCCAAGCACAGCACCTAAAACGTTTGCTCCAAATGCGACCGTTGAATCTTTTTCACCTCTGAAACGTTCTGCAAAAATCAGATTGGCTATAAATATAGGAAGAAAAGCTAAAATTCCAGCAAAAAATAAGCGCATTACCGGACTAAGCGAGAGCAGCGACTCTGCTGGAATAATCCAGTTTGCCGCCAAGGAAAGCGCAAGAAAACAGTAAAGAATTTTCGGTTTCGGCAACTTCACTCTCTGACTTAGCTCAACAGCAAATAGAACCGAGAATAAGACACTTATAAAAACAAGAGCGTTGACAAACCAAGTGGTTCCAAAAAGCAAAGCGAACTGAACCACATTTTTGGTTTCTAACAGCAGAAAAGCCAGACCCATAAAAAAGACGTCATAATGCCGTCTGAAACCTGACAGTGACCCTGCGGCGGCACGAACACTAAAAGCTGAAACTAGAAGAATCAACAAAGTGGTAAGAAGATAGAAGCCCGGGATATGGGAGTCTCTTAGATAAGGAAAAGGTTGATTATCAGAAACCGGCGAAGGCGTATCCAAAGAAGCAAACCAGTTGGACTCATTTGGACAATCAAGCGAGCTTGGTGTATCTGTAGCTACTAAAACTGAGAGGAAGCGTGCTTCAGCGTCGATCACGCAAGGCGACTGAGCGAATTCTTCATCAAGGGTCGCAGCGTACCTGTCGACCAGCCACGACTCTCTCATAAAGTTATACATAGCAAAAACACCATCTGGTTTCAGATGCTCACGGTAGGACTCAACAGCCTCTTTGGTAAAAAGGTAACTTTCTAGACGAACAGATCCTTGACCCAAAACAACAGTTAAAGAGTCAGGCAGAGCTAAAAGTATCATGTCCCATTTTTTGGAACTACTTTCAAGAAATGCGCGACCATCATCGACATGAGTTTCAACACGAGGATCACCGTAAGGGTCATTAGGATGATATTTTTCCGCTATCTCTAAAAGCTTCGGGTCGATTTCCACTGCGTCGACGCTCACGGCACCTCTATCTAGAGCAACAGCGACATCATTTCCTGAACCGGCTCCAATAATCAACACTTCTCCAGGGTTTTCCTCTGTGTACATGTCGTAGATAAAACCGTAGGGAGACTCATCGTTAATGTCCGCCTGTCCCCAGGTAGCGACGTCGTTAATTCTCATCACAACACCCCCAGAAGGTTGATCCTCCCAAGAGAGCGCATAATAAGGGGACCAGGCTTTATTCGGACCAATTGATTCGATTGCTAGAAACACCACTAACAAAGCAACAGCGACAAATTGTAAGAAAAATTTCTTCAAATTTCCATCATGAAGGAGTACTAGAAGAATTGCGCCTGCAATCGAACCCCAAATTATTGGTGGCGACCCAGCAAATGAAAGAACCGAGAAAAAAGCAACCCCTGCGATGGAACCAACCAAATCCCAACGGTATGCGTCAAGTGGTTTAAGCTTAGAAAAACTCCTTGCAACACCATCAGCCAAACAAGCAACACATGCCGCCACCACACAGAAAACTACTGTCAGTATGAACCATCTGGGAGGGCCGACTGGACGCTGGTCAGCAAAAAAAATCAGGTCACTGCCACCAACTTCGATATTGACATCGAATAGTCTGACAAAAATGATAAACCCTGAAAGAAAAAAAGGAGCTAGAGGAAATAAAGATTTCTCTGAACGACTTGCCCACAAGAAACCTAAACCAATTCCCAGAAAACTACCGATAAGAACAAAATTTGAAAAATACGCTAGGTACACAATGTTGGCACCCAACCAACGAATCAAAGCCAGTTCCACGAAAAGCAGAAGGAAGGCTGAAATGGTGAGCCTGAAACGAACTCCTTTTATTGATGTTGTTTGCCCCATGCCATTAGCTTCTTTCAATGTATTACTTTGCACTGTAATGTTTGGGATCATGTCTATCGATTCAAAGAGGCAATATTGTGTAAGTAGGCATTGTTCATGAGGGATTTTTAGATGTTGTTTTGTCGTTTAAGTTTTTTGGCCCTACTGTTCCTTACCGCTTCCTCTTGTGGTGGAACTGATGAAGTCCAGCAAGAGGGTCTCGTTACAACAACTTTCGCAAATCTTTTTCCCGAAAATCAGTCGACGACAACCCTTCCATCTCTTGAAATACCAGGATGGGAACCACGCGAATTACCTGAACTGGAACAAAAAAAAGCTGAGTGTTTATCTGAGATAGCCATAGAACCAGTTGAAATAAAAGAGGAGGGTCCACAAACAGTCACGGTTGAATCTGGCGACACACTCGGTGTAATCGCAAAAAGATTTGAGACCACAGTCGATGATTTCATGCGAGCCAACTCAATGAGCGATCCAAATAAGTTGAAGGTAGGCCAAACTCTTATCGTTCCGCGCAAACGATCAGAAGAGAGAGAATTCCCAGATGGCCCGACTGTTTTCATACAAGACCTTGCCTGCAACATCGACACAGGTTTAGCTGCTTATGGTCCCAATCTTCAACCACTGGGTGGTTCAGGAAAAATTGAAGTTTATGTAAGTTGGCCACGGATAGAAGGGCCGCGAGAATCTCCTAAAGTAAATGGTCGCATACGAGGACTCGTGCAGGCAGAAATAAAGACTTTCCTTGAAGAAATAACTAAAAACGTAGAGAAATCAGGTTATGCGTGTAGAGCATTCACCGACCGGTGCATGTGGCTTCAAGAGAATTACGAAGTCATGTTGGCTACAGATGATTATTTCAGCGTGCGAAATAACCGTAAGATCCTTTTCCCGAATCTCGTAAGTGACCAATCAGAAATAAAAACTGAAACATTTGACTTGTCGACAGGAGAAGTAATAAATATCGAAGATTTGTTTAATCTCAATTCTGACTGGGTGAATGCATTATCTGAGATCGCAATCACGAAACTGAACAACGAAGAGTGGACAGATGAGAGAATGTTCACAGGAGCTGGTCCGCAAATTTCTAATTTCAGTAGATTCAATCTCACTAAAGGGGGACTGGTTCTCTCCTTTGCACCATTCACAGTTGGAGGTGCGGGAACAAACGACATGTCCATAACCATTCCTTACAGCCAACTAGACGCCTATTTGGATATCACTGGCCCAGTAGCGATGTTGTCACGAAATCCGTCTTAGTATTTCTCATGGACTTAGTTGAAGTAATGAGAACAACATTTGCTTGCCGCGAATTTCAAGACGAAGAAATAGAAGATGTGGTGATCCACCGAATTCTTGACAATGCACGTTTCGCGCCCTCAGGGGGTAACCGACAAGGTGTTCATGTGATAGTTGTCAAAGATTCTGAGAAAAAAAGGAAGTTAGGTCAACTATGTGGACCCACCCTTCTGCTTTATGCAGCCCAGCAAGGAGCTGGAGAAGTTCCATTTAACACTGTTGAACATTCAACTGTTTCAGAGCAAGAAATTGATTCAAACTCCGGCCACGACTTTGAGATATTCAACAGAATGGAAGAAGTGCCTCTACTTTTAATTGTGAGCATCGACCTTTCTGTAGTCGCATCAATGGATAAGGATTTAGACAGGATAGGAATAGTCACCGGAGCTTCTGTTTACCCATTTGTGTGGAACATACTTCTGGCCGCACGAAATGAAGGACTAGGAGGAGTTATAACGACAGCAATAGTTCCCGAAGAGGAATCAGTTCGTGAAATCTTAGACCTACCTGAGGATCATGCAATAGCAGCAATGATCCCAATCGGAAAACCAGTAAAGCAACTCTCACAGTTGACAAGACGCAGCGTCGAAGACTTCACAACGGTTGACTCATACAAAGGCAACGTTTTTAAAAAGTGATCTCAAGATTTTTTCGGTTTTGAACGTCGAGGTTCCCGCGGTAAAGGGTATTCAAGTTTTTTATCTTCAAAAATGTCAGGGTCTCTTATCCAATTAAGAGCGGGACGGCCTTTTGGCACTTTTGGTGACTCATTTGCATAAAAGGCCGGTTGCATTTTGGAAGTTGTATCCTGTTGAGTCAAGGAGAAGGCCTGGGTTTGTTTCTTCAAGAATTG
>JASMLT010000044.1 GCA_030748555.1 Acidimicrobiales bacterium | reverse complement strand
ATTCTCTTTGTTCCATTATTCCCACTCAATAGTTCCTGGTGGTTTAGAAGTCACATCGTAAACAACCCTGTTAACGCCTTCCACCTCGTTAATGATTCGTCTAGAAATTCGTTCCAACAGATCATGTGGTAAACGTGCCCAATCAGCTGTCATAGCATCTTCGCTAGTTACTGCTCTTATTATCACTGGGCGTGCATAAGTTCGTTCATCACCCATAACTCCTACTGAACGGATATCCGCTAAAACAGCGAATGCTTGCCACACTTCTTCTTCTAAATCGGCTTTATCAATTTCTTCTCTGACTATGAGATCCGCTGCACGGACGGTTTCTACCGTTTCGCTGTTTATTTCTCCAATAATTCTTACCGCTAACCCAGGTCCTGGGAAAGGTTGCCGTTTCACTATCTCGTCCGGTAAACCTAATTCTCTCCCAACTTCTCTTACTTCGTCTTTGAACAGATTCCTTAATGGTTCGATCAACTCAAAGTCCATATCTTCTGGTAGCCCACCGACGTTGTGATGGCTTTTTATTCGTGCGGCTTCGCTTGTCCCAGATTCGATTACGTCCGGGTACAGTGTGCCTTGTACTAGGAAGTGTGCTTCTTCGATTCCTGCTGCTGCTTCTTCGAATAAACGAATGAAAAGTTCTCCTATGATTTTTCTTTTTTGCTCAGGGTCTACTACTCCTTCTAACTGTTCAAAAAACCTTTCCGCTGCTTTAACATGAATAAGTTCAATGCCTTGTGTACTTTCGAAAGTGTCGACAACCTGTTGGGCTTCTCCTGCTCTCATCAACCCTGTATCAACGAAAACGCAAGTCAACTGGCCACCGATTGCTTTATGCACCAGAGCCGCTGCTACGGCAGAATCGACTCCGCCTGATAGTCCACATATAGCCTTTTTTTCTCCAACAATTTCTTTTATTCCCGAAACTGACGCTTCAACCACTGAAGCCATGTTCCAATCATTAGGACATCCACAAACGTCGTAAATAAAACGTCTCAACAAATCCTGACCACAAGGAGTGTGGTGGACTTCTGGATGGAACTGAACTCCAAAAAGACCTTTTTCGGGCTCTTCAAACACAGCGACAGGCGACCCATCTGATGAAGCAGTTACCACAGCTCCTTCTGGTGGACTGGTTATCGAATCAAAATGACTCATCCACACTTGTTGTGTAGAAGTTTCGAAATCTGACAGGAGAATTCCTGACTCATTTACGTTTACAACCGTTCTTCCGTATTCTCCTTTTTCGTTACCCTCAACTGAACCACCGTTTTGTTGAGCTATTAGTTGTGCTCCATAGCAGATACCCAAAATCGGCACTCCAAGTTCGTAGATAGCTGGATCAATTTTTGGGGCTCCTTCTACGTTTACAGACGTGGGTCCGCCAGAAAAAATGATTCCCGAAGGTTTAAGATCAGCGAAACTTTCTACGTCTAACTCGTGTGAAACTATTTCACTGTAAACATTAGCTTCTCTAACTCGACGAGCTATAAGTTGCGCGTATTGTGCTCCAAAGTCAACAACAAGAATCCGTTTATTTGACTCAGCAGTGCCGAAAAGATTACTACTCATCGTTATCCAAGAATCTCATCAATTAATTCTGAAACTCTTTCGACATGAGTAGATGTAGTCCATGTGCCACCAACTGATAGTCGTAAAACGTGTTTGTCGTCCAAAACTGTGTGTGTTAGTAAAACTTCACCTGTTGAGTTCAAAGCTTCTTGTAGTGCTTTTGTAGCATCATCACCATCTACATGACTAAAGCAAACAAGTGAAAGTGAAACTGGCGCGGCCAAAGCTAGTTTCGGATGCCCCTCTACGCGTTCAGCAAAACTTTCAGCTGCTTCTACATGATGCCTTATGTGTGACCTTAATCCTTCAGCCCCATAGCTTCGCAAAACAAACCAGAGCTTCAAAGACCTAAACCTTCGACCTAATGGAACCTGCCAATCCCTATAATCGATGACTTCTCCGGCTTCACTTGCAGGATTTCTTAAATACTCCGGCACTATCGAAAGCGAATCGACCAGTGGTTTTGAATCAGCTACATAAAAAGCAGTGCAATCAAAATTGGTTAGAAGCCACTTGTGGGGATTGAAAGCATAACTGTCTGCTTTCTCTATCCCCTCTAACAAGCTTCGATGTTCGGGGCACACTGCAGCAGACCCAGCCCATGCAGCGTCCACATGAAGCCAAGCACCTTCCTTGTTAGCAATTTCCGCTATGGAAGTTATTGGATCAACTGCCCCTGATGAAGTAGTGCCAATGGTCGCTGTTATGAAACATGGTATTAGACCGTTTTCTTTATCTTCATTTATCAGCCGTTGTAATTCTTCTGGATCCATCGCAAAGTTTTCATCAACTTCTACTTTCCTTAGTTGGTCAGGAGAAAAGCCAGCGATTTTTACATCTTTCTCAATCGATGAATGAGCCTGAGTTGACGTATAGGCGACAAGTTTTGGAAGTTCTGAAGCTCCTCCTGAACGATCACGTGCCGCTAAAATGGCACACAACGAAGCAGACGAAGCAGAATCTTGAATTACGCCACCGCCTTTTCCATCTGATCTGAAACAGTCAGGCAAACCGCATAGGTCTAAAAGCCAATCAAGCATGTGGGTTTCCAATTCTGTAGCAGCAGGGCTAGTTGACCAAAGCATGCCGTTGATACCGAATCCGGCTGAAAGCAGCTCTCCTAAAATTGCTGGTGCTGATGAGTTGCAAGAAAAATAACCAAAGAACCCTGGATGCTGCCAATGGGTTATAGCCGGCGCAATGAGGCTATTTACATCATCTAAAAGATCAGTGAAAGGTTCGGGGGCTTCTGGGGCTCTTTCCGGTAACGATGCTCTTACATCACCTGGTTTGACGTCAGGTGTAACTGGTCGTTCTTCGAGGTGTTCAAGGTAATCGGCTATCCAATCAATCGTCGAATGGCCCATTTCTCGAAACTCGTCTGAAGTAAAATGTTTAGGAGGTTTTGTTGTCATTGTAACTTCTCTCTGTTTTCAGATTCTTCTTTAGGAAACCTTCCAAAATTGTCAGACAAGCCCAAAGAAAGTGTCAAGAGTTGTCGAATCATCAAAGCAGTTGCTCCCCAAACAGTATCACCCTCAAGTTCGAAGAAGGTAATAGAAACCCAGCCATTGGGAAGCTCCCATTCTTCTTCACGCCAGACTTCATCTAGTAGGAGTTCACTCAAGGGTACGTGTAATATTTTTTCGACTTCGTAGGTATTTGGTTCCAAGTTAGGTCGTTCTGGAAGAACGGTTACAAAGGGATGTATAAGACTTCTGCTCCCTACTGTGACTATGGGATCTAAACGACCGAGAGGGTTTAGTCCTTCTGTTTGGATTCCGATTTCTTCAGTAGATTCACGGCACGCCGTTGCCCATAAATCATGGTCTAAATCTTCGACACGGCCTCCGGGAAAAGAAACCTCGTGTCTATGGGAACTCAGATTTTTTGACCTTCTAGTGAGTATTAAATGCGGGTCATACTCATCATAAATCCCTACAAGTACTGCAGCATCTCGTTCCTCACCTGTAGGGATTCTTCCTCTGATACCGGCTGGGACACGGTTTGTTAACGCATCTATTACTCGGGCAATTTCAATTTTTCTATCTTGAGATTCGAACCACGGCGAAACATCTCCTAAACGCCAGGACTTTGGACGTGGAATTACTTGTATACCACCACGTTGGTTTTTTTGTGGTTCCATCAGTCAAGACTACCTTCGCTATAAAACACTTCTGGCCGGGCGTATGCCCGGCCAGAGTAAAACAGTTATAAAGAACTGTTACATCATGCCGCCCATGCCGCCCATGCCGCCCATGGGATCCATGCCGCCACCAGGCATTGCTGGCTCTGGCTCTGGCTTGTCTGCAACTAATGCTTCAGTTGTTAATAGAAGTGCTGCGATTGAAGCAGCATTCTGCAAAGCTGCTCGAGTGACCTTCGCTGGATCAATTACTCCAGCTTCAACTAGGTCAACTAATTCTCCAGTTGCCGCATTCAAGCCTGTTGAACCCGATGCCATCTCGATTTCTCTAACCTTGACAGCGCCTTCATATCCGGCGTTGTCGGCTATGAGTCTTGCTGGGGCTTCGAGAGAAACATGAACAATTCTTGCCCCTGTTTCTTCGTCTCCTTCAAGATCGCCTATTACAGACTCAATAGCTGAACGTGAGCGAAGTAAAGCAGTGCCACCTCCGGCAACAACTCCTTCTTCTATGGCTGCACGTGTTGCTGAAAGAGCGTCTTCTATCCTGTGTTTCTTTTCTTTAAGCTCCACTTCGGTAGCGGCTCCAACCTGAACGACTGCTACGCCACCGGCTAATTTAGCCAAGCGTTCCTGCAGTTTCTCTTTGTCCCAATCTGAATCTGTCTCATCAATTTCACGTTTTATCTGAGCGATTCTTCCTTCGACAGCTGATGCTTCACCTGCACCTTCAATAATCGTTGTGTCATCTTTAGTGATTACGACTTTTCTAGCAGTGCCTAACATGTCAAGACTTACGCCTTCTATTTTTAAGCCAACTTCTTCGCTGACTACCTGTCCTCCAGTGAGAACAGCCATGTCTTCTAACATTGCTTTGCGTCTCTCACCAAACCCAGGAGCTTTAACTGCTACTGAGTTAAAGGTTCCGCGAATCTTGTTGACTACGAGAGTCGCCAATGCTTCACCTTCAACATCTTCAGCAATTATTAATAGTGTCTTTCCGGATTGCATAACTTTTTCAAGTAAAGGTAGAAGATCTTGAACGGAAGAAATCTTTCCTTGGTTGAATAGCAAGTAAGGATCTTCCAAAATTGCTTCTTGCCTTTCAGGGTCAGTTACGAAATATGGTGACAGATACCCCTTATCGAACTGCATGCCTTCAACGAAATCAAGGTCCATGCCAAAGGTGTTTGACTCTTCGACAGTTACAACACCGTCTTTACCTACCTTGTCAATCGCTTCAGCTATGACTTCTCCGATAGCAGCATCTGCAGCTGAAATAGCTGCTACGTTTGCGATCTGATCTTTTGAGTCATCGACTCTAACTGACTGGTCAGCTATAGCTTCTACTGCTGCAGCTACTGCCTTTTCGATACCCTTTTTTAAGCTCATTGGGTTGGCTCCTGCCGCAACATTTCTCAAGCCTTCTCGAACAAGGGCTTGTGCCAGAACTGTAGCTGTGGTCGTACCGTCTCCTGCAATATCATTCGTCTTTGTTGCAACTTCTTTGACCAACTGAGCGCCCATATTCTCAAAACTGTCTTCAAGTTCAACTTCTCTAGCAATGGAAACTCCATCGTTGGTAATAGTAGGTGCGCCGAATTTTTTATCGAGAACTACATTTCGTCCTTTTGGTCCAAGTGTTACTTTTACGGCATCAGCTAATTTATTGACACCTGCTTCAAGGCCACGTCGGGCCTCTTCATCAAACTTTAAAATTTTTGACATTTATTGGACCTACTTCACAACCGCAAGAACGTCGCGAGCATTAAGAATCAAAAGATCCTCACCCTCTGCGGCTATCTCGGTTCCGCCATATTTGCTGTAAACAACCGTGTCGCCCACACCAACATCCATTGGTATTAGCTCTCCACTCTGTTCACTGCGTCTGCCAGGTCCTATTGCTAGCACTTCCCCAGTTTGTGGTTTTTCCTTTGCTGTATCAGGTATTACAAGACCACTTGCAGTAGTCTCTTCTGACTCGCCAGGGCGGACCACAATACGATCCTCAAGAGGCTGAAGGTTCATAGAAAACTCCGATTCTTTGTTTCTTAGACAGGCCAAAATTCATGAATTGAACAACAATTCTTTTTGGCAGTCTCTTTATTCGACTGCTAACGATACGTCTAAAATGTGTGTAATTCCAACATTTTTCACCTGTTTATAACGCAAAACTTTTGTATCAGGCTTAAACCAGGCCTAAATTCGGGTCTACACCAGTATTTAGAGGGCTTGGACCCATTTTTTTAAGCCTCCAGTACCCAGCAGCTGCGACCATGGCAGCGTTGTCAGTACACATTGCTCTTGAGGGAAGACACCCTTGTACCCCTGTTGAGTCGCAAACTTCGATAAATCTGTCTCGTAAACGCGAATTGGCTGCCACTCCGCCGCCAAGACAAGCTGCCTCGACTCCTGTTGATTCAAGTGCCCATTTGAGTTTCGTAACTAATGTATCTACGACTGCTTCTTGGAAAGATGCAACAACATCTTCAGTAGCTGCATCAGGATTTGAACGAACGTGATTCACTACAGCTGTTTTTAGCCCGCTAAAAGAAAAGGCAAACCTTCTATCGTCGGGCAAAGTCGCAGGATTTTCTT
>JASMLT010000043.1 GCA_030748555.1 Acidimicrobiales bacterium | reverse complement strand
ATTCGTAAACATTCACGAATTGATCTAAAAGTCCGAGCGCTACCAAGGAATCAAGTAAAGATTGGAGGTGGGGTTGAGAGACTTCAAGTTTCTTCGACAGAACTTCAACTTTGACTGGCCCTGTTGATTCAAGAGTGTCGAAAACATCTAACTCTATTGCTGCAAGTAAAATATAATAAGAGCCTAGTCCCTCTATAACACTCCAAACAGGTGCTGCAGGCGGTGGTTTGTGATCTGTCCAAGGGCGACCTTTATGCGCCATTGTATGAGTTTTTTTTAGTTCAGGGTATGGAGCGTCGACAGCCATAATTTCTACCTTGTATTCACCTGAGCAAAACTCTTTCCAAGTAGGAGAAAATTCACTCGGCTCATAAGGGTCTGAGCCGTGGATCGTGATCCCCGAGTGGAATACATAACCTAGCGAAGGAATAACGGCCTCATCTCCTGATGCATTTCCACAGTTGACCAAGCGACCATGAATTCCTAGAGCGAAAAGTGAAGCTCCAAACAGAGCTGTGCCCACACAATCCATCACCATGTTTACGCCCGCTCCGTTTGTTAATTCACGCGCCCATCCTGCAACATCACCTTCTCTATTATTCATAGCATGAGTGGCTCCTAGTGCAACTGCTTTTTCACACTTGCTTTCAGAGCCTGCAGTGGCGAGAACTGTTGCTCCAGAATTCTTTGCGAGTTGTATGGCTGCTACACCAACACCTGACCCTGCGGCATGGATAATTACTGTTTCTCCTTCTTGAAGATTTCCAACTTTGAAAAGAGCATGCGCTGCTGTCAGAAAACATGTAGGGAAAGTGGCCGCATCGTTGAAGTCCATATCATCTGGCATCAGATAAACGTGTGATGACGGAACAAGACATTTTTCTGCATAGCCACCATCGGCATTCGCTCCGATAATCCCTAACTCACCAAATAGATCTCCTCTTCCAGCATGAGAGGAATTTTCTGAAACACCTGCAAGAGAGGGGTCAACGACTACACGGTCTCCAACCTTTACATCTGAAACTTCTTCCCCAATTTCAGAAACTGTTCCGGCGACATCCATGCCTGCAATGTGTGGATATGAAAAACCTGGCATTTGGAACCAACCATTACGTTGCATGACATCGAGTCTGTTTAATGAAGTCGCTGCAACATCTACAACTACATCGCCTGGACCTGGTGAAGGGTCGGGTACGTCTTGATATTTTAGAACCTCAATTCCTCCTGGCTCCGTATATAAAACTGCTTTCATTTTTTACCTCCTGACTTGTCTGTCATTTCAAACCCCTAACGAATGGTCTAGCTAAAGACCCTGGTGGTCTGACCTTATGGGCAAAAGCCGCCATCGCGACGATTGTCACCAAGAAAGGGAGAGAACTCATTAGTTCATTATTCAACTCATATCCTAAACCTGGAAGAGTCAACCGGAAAGACAGTACGGACCCAAAAAGTAGACAGCCAAAAATCGTTCCCCTAAGAGTCCATCCGCCGAAGATAACTGCAACAAGTGCGATAAATCCACGACCTGCAACTATTCCGTCATCAAATCTTCCAACTTGACCCAAAAGTAGGTATGCGCCACCCATTCCGGAACATATCCCAGCAAAATAAATCGATTCTCTTCGCCTTTTGTTTACATCAATACCACTGACGTCAGCTGCCTGAGGATTCTCACCGACTGCTCTGACCTCTAAACCCCAGCGAGTCCTGTAAACCAACCACCATGCGAAAGGGACGAGCAAATACAGAAGCAAAAATGGCCAAGCTTGTCCAAATAGAGCCTTACCAATAAGAGGAATATCGCTTAATAGTGGGATTTCTAACTTCGATGCTACACGTGACGAAGGTTTCCATTCGGCATAAAGGAAACTGGTTACCCCCAAAAACAATATATTCAAGGTAAGTCCCACTACAAACTGATCAGCGGTTAGGCGATGACTCATTTGTGCCTGTACAAATGAGACGATCAAGCCCGCTCCCATTCCCAGTAAAATCCCGACTACCACGTTCCCTGTCCAGTCGTAGCCCATTGCACCTGCAAATGCTCCTGCAAGAATCATTGCTTCAACAGAAATATTTAGAGTGCCGGACCTCTCTGCAACCCACTCACCCACTGCAGCAAAAACCAGCACAGCTGCAAAACGTGTCGCTGCCGTGTAAGCAGACTCCGTAGACATGACATCCCAAATAGCTTCCAGAAAACCCATATCTAAGTTCTACTCTCTACTTGGGCTAGTTTCCTTCGCCGATCTCTTATAAACAAGACAGCGGGTGGGACTAAAAGAGCCAAAACCAGAAGTCCTTGAACGACATCTGTAACCCTTCGCTCTACCCCAGTGGCAGCTAGAAAACTTGATCCCGTCCTCAAACCTGCAAAAACAAGTGCTACAGGAATTACTGCTAACACCTTTTCACGCGCAACTAAGGCAACCAAAAGACCGGTCCAACCCAAATTCACGGTAAATCCTGGAACTAAGCGAAATTTTGCGAAGTCTCCACTGGCAAGCATCAACGCACCGGCAAGACCAGCAAAACCACCCGATGCGCACATAGCCGCGAAGCCTTGTCTTACCTCACTAATCCCAAACCTTCTGCCAACTTTTTGATTTTGTCCCACAACATCAAGCCTGAATCCGACAATGGTTTGCGACAAAAGCCAAAAAGTGAGAGCAATTAAAAGCAAGGAAATGATGACACTAATTGAAAAATTATTTCCAAAAATATCTATTCTTGGAAGTCGAGAATCTGGGTCAAGTTGTTGGCTGACTTGTGTTCTATTTCCTACTGCAGCATCTGGGTCCAGCAAAAGCCAAGTGTTTTTCAATCCATAGCCAACAAAATTTGCTGCCACTGTTACCAATAGAAGAGTGGTCAAAACCTCAGGGACATTACGCCAATACCTTAAAGCTCCTGCTAAACCCGACCAAAAAGCTCCACCGACAAAACCCGAAATAATGACAATAAAAATGACTAAAGGTCCGGGACCAGGGACATGAGCGCCCATATAAGCTGCAAATGCCGCTCCCACAAGCATCTGTCCTTCTTGACCAATGTTTATCAATCCGACTTTGGTGCTTATTATCGTTCCAACCGCAACCATCGCCATCGGCACTGCTGAACCAAGGGTTCTGCCCCACCTCCCTGGCTTTCTGAAACTGCCATCTAAAAGTGCATTCCAAACGTCAGACCAATTTGCTCCTACAGCCTCAACAATTAACGCTGACAATACCAGTGCACCTAAAGCGCTAAAAGTGTACAGGAGGAATATCTCGCCCTTTCTCTTAGCTGAAGAAGATGGACTCAGGTTTAAAGACAATTTTCAGACCTCTCCCCTGCCCATTAGTAAACCCAAACTTTCTCGATTTGCATCTTCCCGATTCATTGAAGCCGCCAATTTACCTCTGAAAATAACTCCAATACGATCAGCGAGTGAGAAGATTTCGTCTAGCTCACTGGATATCAATAAAACTCCCACTCCAGATTTTGCTAGTTCTTGCAACTGCCCTGTCATATACTCAATCGCACCTACATCTAATCCTCTAGTGGGTTGTGAGGCAATCAAAACTACAGGTTTGTCGCTTGTTTCTCTTGCGAGTACCACTCTTTGTTGATTACCACCAGACAGAGACCAAAGGGGGGCTTCCGGTCCCGTGCAGTTTATTTCAAATTTCTCAATTAACTCTCTAGCTCTTTTATCTCTTCTGGACTTATTTAATAAACCATGCTTGTAACCTTCTTCTAAATTAGAAAAAAGTAAATTTTCCGCTACTGACATTCCTAATACCACACCTGAGTCATGTCTGTCTTCAGGTATGACCGCAACACCATTTTCAGCTAGCCGTCCAAAATTATTGTGAGGGACTTCTTTCGCTTGGAGAAAAACACTTCCTGACGAAACTGTTCTCAAGCCTGATAAAACTTCAACTAATGCACTTTGACCATTTCCTTCTACACCTGCAAGGCCAAATATTTCCCCAGCCTTTATCCCTAGACTAAAACCATCTAGTTCTCGGACGCCTGAACTTGATGATGTAACAACATTGCTTAGTTCTAGAACAAATTTCTTTTCACTACCTTCAACATTTTCTCCAGGATGGGCTGATAAAACTTTCGACGAATCTTTTCTTGACTGTTTTACTTCCTTAAAACCAACTTCGACATCACGTCCGACCATTCCGCGAGCCAACGAGTGAGCGTCTGTGTCTTTTGTCCAACATCTTTCTATAACAGCCCCATTGCGCATAATGGTTATCCGGTCTGTAGCTAGCAGAACTTCTGATAATCTATGGCTAACTAAAGCCACAGCACGATTCTCTTCCTCTACAACTCTTCTTAAAGAAGCAAACAACTGCTCCGACTCTTCCGGTGTCAGTACCGAGGTGGGTTCATCAAGGATCAGAACACTAGGATCTTTGCGCAAACACTTGAGAAGTTCAACTCGTTGCCGCATACCGACCGGTAAATCCTCTACACGGTCATCTGGATCAACATCAAGGCCATACTGCAAGCTCAAATCTGCAACTCGTTCTCGAGTTTTGTTTCTATCAAGCTTACTGTTGTCTCCAAGTGCGACATTTTCCCAGACAGTAAGAGCTTCTACGAGGCTAAAGTGTTGGTGAACCATCCCTATACCCAATTCAGAGGCATCTAAAGGATCACGTATAGTCACTAGTTCGCCGTCAACTTTTACTCCACCCCCATCAGGCAATACCAGTCCGATGAGCATCTTCATTAAAGTCGATTTACCAGCTCCGTTTTCTCCCAGAATCCCATGTATTTCACCCCGAAATAGTTCAATATCTACTTCGTCACAAGCCTTAACATAACCATACGTTTTAGAAAGTTTTTCTGCCGTTACAGCCGGCGGGGGCCCCGTATAAACGGAGCCCCCGTCGATTGAACTAATTGATAGCTCATTCAAGAATCAGCCACCTCCGTAGGCTTGACCTTTGATTGCGCCAAAGTCACCTGCATACATGCCAGATGCAACATCCGCATACATGCTGTCCATCGCCGCCTGCTGAGAATCTGTTGCATTACAGATCACCGCTCCTGGCTCTGGATCAACACCGACCTTGAATACCTTTGTCTGCCCTTCTTCAACTGCACCACTAAATATAAGCGGGAAAATAGCAGCCACATAGTCGCCACCATCAAACCTGACAGCAACATCCCATGTAAGATCACCCGGACGAGTGCAAACATCTGAAGCACCAGCACTTAATACTGGTACACCACTTTCGTTTGAAAGTTGCACGACAGCTTCATGAGCCCCACCAAGATAAGGCAAAACTACTCCAGCTCCATCAGCTACAACATTGTTAAAAGCTTCTGAAGCATTTGGAACATTGTCGAAGTCATATGGATAATCTCCAGTAGGCACATAAGTGACTGAGTTGTCCGCGCTTACAGCTTTTATTCCCATTTCGAAAGACAGCAGGAACTCGTTTTCAAAGTTCAAATCGCAACAACCAATCATTGCCGCTGTTGAACTGTCCGTATCTTCCAGAAGTAGACCGGCTGCATATCCCGCAGTGAACCCAACTTCAGCTCCATCGTCGAGACTTTGGGCCAAGCCAGGCATTTCTGGGAAACCGGCGCCACAGTTGCAATACCAGAATATATCTGGGTACTCCTCAGTTAAATCTGTTAGAGGTTCAGCAATCTCACTAGCGCCAACAATAATTATGTCAACACCTTGATCCGCGAGATTTGTCAGCTCTATAGCAGAATCTGCAGGTTTGATCTCATCGATAACTATTGGTGAATTAAAGCCATTTTCTTCAGAAAGAAGTATGGCCGCATCCACAACTGCCTGATAGTAAGCACCATCATCTGCAGGCCCTGCTGCAGCTACACCAATTGTTATGCTGCCGTCACCATTTGCATCGAAAGCATCAAAATTAGTAGCACTGCTTCCGCCTGCTGCTGCTGCTATCTCACCGACTGTTGCGGATCCGCCTGGTGCGTATGTGAATACAACATTGTTTTTGCCAGCTGCGATGTCGCTGCTGTCATTGTGTTGTACTACAGCAATTCGCTGTGAACCACAGTCACCAAAGTCGTCACAACTAATGTCACCAATGATTCCTGGCCAGCTTGAAACACCTCCCATGAACTCACGAACACCTGCACGGTCAACTACAAGATTGTCACCATCTTTAGATGATGCAGCCTCGATAGCTGAAAGAAGAAGTGTCGTAGCGTCATAAGCGTGCGCCCAGAAAGCAGCAGATGGTGCTTCACCATGTTCTGCTTCGTAAGCAGCCAAGAAACCGTCACCGGTCTGACCGGTAGCAGCATTAGCGTTTCCTTCGAAGTTAAGGTCTGGACCTGACATGAACACACCCTCAGATTCGGGGATTTCCATGTAGTTGTCCACCAACATTCCGTCAGCGGCCATCAAGGTCGTGTTAGCAAGACCAGC
>JASMLT010000042.1 GCA_030748555.1 Acidimicrobiales bacterium | reverse complement strand
AAATAATGATAAATACTGCAAAGACTTTTAGTTTGTTAGCACTTTTAGGTGGTCTCTTTATTGTTATAGGGGGCGCAATTGGTGGTTCTGGTGGACTTATTTTGGGTCTTGTGATTGGATTAATCTTTGTTGGTGGAAGTTACTGGTTTAGCGACAGACTTGCAATTGCTTCAGCTCGAGCAGTTCCAGCAGAGCCATCTGATTACCCCGAATATCACAGAGTGATGACAGAGTTATCTACAGCAGCCGGATTACCTATGCCGAAGTTATACATTTCACCTAATCAACAGCCGAATGCTTTCGCAACGGGCAGAAATCCCGAACATGCCGCTGTTGCTGTAACTCAAGGTCTTTTAGACAATCTTGACTGGTATGAGATAAGGGGAGTATTAGCTCATGAATTAAGTCATGTTGAAAATCGTGACATTCTGATAGGTTCTGTCGCAGCTGCAATCGGGATGGCAATAACACTTATAGCTCGTATGGCTTTCTGGGCAGCTATGTTTAGTGGAGGTCGTGGTAGAGACAGAAATCCATTAGGTGAAATTGCATTTGCAATTATGGCTCCAATAGCAGCAATGCTTATTCAAGCAGCTATAAGTCGCACTAGAGAATATAAGGCCGACGCCACAGCAGCGCGACTTATCGGAGATGGAGAACCTCTTGCACGAGCATTGGAGAAATTAGAAATTGCATCTGCTCGTATTCCTTCAGGAATTGACCCAAACCAGGCATCTTCTTACATCGTGAATCCACTTAAAGCAGAGGCTCGTGGTCGGGGAGGGAGTCGCATTTTTTCAACTCACCCACCAACAGCTGAGAGGGTAGAACGACTCCGAAATGGTTCTTGGAATCAAGGAACAGTCGGTGGCGGTCCTATTTCTTAGTCGCGAAAGTTTATAAATTGAAGCGGTAATTCAATTTTACTGGATTTTAGAGACGTGATTACTTCTTGAAGAGAGTCGCGTTTTTTCCCACTAACTCTTATTTGGTCACCTTGGTTTTGCGATTGAATTCCTTTAATACCTAAGTCTTTTATTTGGCGGTTAATCGATTTTGAATCTTCACTTCCAATACCAGATTGCAGTTTTGCCACTTTCTGGCTTCTTCCCCCAGCAGCAGATTCCAAATTCTGCCATAAAAGTGTTTTTAAGGAAACCTTTCTTTTCACTAATTTCTCTTCAAGCACTATCTGTAAAGCGTTAAGTCGATCTTCTGTTGAGGACTCGATTCGTATGGAATCATCGGTCAGTTGAACTTCCGAGTTTGTTCCCTTGAAGTCGAAACGATTATTAATTTCACGTTCTGTCTGATCAACCGCATTTCTAACTTCTTGTTGGTCATACTGCGAAACAATGTCAAAAGATGGCATGTAATCACCTTACTTGTTTGTTATGAATGTAACTTACAGGTGTCGTGTGCTTATGCTCCTATTAGCATCCGATAAGGGGTCGGTGCCCGAGTGGCCAAAGGGAACGGGCTGTAAACCCGTCGGCGTATGCCTTCGGAGGTTCAAATCCTCCCCGGCCCACAATAGGTGGTCCAGAACTATTTTGGTTCTGGGCCACTGGTATTTATTATCGTTTGCATTATGACAACGTCTTGCCATTTTCCAAATTTCCTGCCTATCTCTTTTTCGGTACCTACAATTTCAAAACCAAATCTTTGATGGAGAGAGATACTCGCTTCATTGCCGCCTCCGATTCTCGCGATCACAGCGTGAAATCCGCTTGACTCTGCTACTTCTAGCAAATGAGAGAGCAACTTGCCAGCTATGCCTTGATTTCTAAATTCTTCATTGATATAAATTGAGTCTTCTACAGTTGTCCTATAAGCAGCTCTTGTCTTATAAGGAGAGAGAGAAGCGAAACCCAGTATCTGTCCGCTCATTTCAGCAACTAACACGCTAAAGGCACCTGATCTCTCATCAAGCCACTTTTCTTGTTCTTGGGTGCTTCTCTCAACTAAATCAAAAGTTGCTGTCGAATTTCTTACTTCGTGGTTATATATTTCTCGGATTGCCTCTGCATCTTTTTGTTTAGCTAGGCGGATTTGTATCCCTTTTTCCATACTCTGACTGTAGTAAGGCTTTACGGCAGGTAAGTGGACGTTGGGGTAACCGTACTCCTGTGGCATCATGTCATTAAGCCTTTGGCTGTGGCCCCCTTAGCTCAGTCGGCAGAGCGTCTCCATGGTAAGGAGAAGGTCGACAGTTCAATTCTGTCAGGGGGCTCGGGGCGACGTAGCTCAGTTGGTGAGAGCGCGCGATTCATAATCGCGAGGTCGACAGTTCAAGTCTGTCCGTCGCTACTAGTTAAATTAGATTAAGCAATACAAAGTTGTTGGTGGCGACTCGCTATGTTGTTGCTATCGTTTTATAGTCCACTAAACCAAATCAGGTAAGTGGTTAAATCTAAATGTTTCAGGAGTTAAAGATGTCTAAGGTATGCCAGGTAACCGGAAAGAAACCGGGGTTTGGCAAACAACTATCGCATTCGCACCGTAGAACTAATAGACGTTGGAACCCAAATGTTCAACGTAAGCGTTATTGGTTACCGAGCGAAAAGCGTTGGATAACACTAAATGTGAGCACTAAGGGAATAAAGACAATTGATAAAAGAGGCATTGAAAGCGTTGTTGCTAGAATGCGCCGACAAGGACAGAAGGTTTAACAGTTATGGGTAGTGATAAACGTCCAATAATTAAACTGCGTTCAACAGCTGGTACTGGTTATACGTACGTAACTACGAAAAATAAAACCAATACGCGAGAAAGAATTGAACTAAAAAAGTACGATCCGGTAGTTAGAAAACATGTTCTTTTTAAAGAAGAACGTTAAATATTAATACTTCTAATGGAATGTTCATCTAAAACTCGTGCGGCCTCATCAAACCCCACTGGTATCCTGCCAATGAACCGATTTTTAGAATTCTTTTGTTTTCTTTTTGGTTCAAAGGGCAGTGGCTCAATTGGTAGAGCACCGGTCTCCAAAACCGGCGGTTGGGGGTTCAAGTCCCTCCTGCCCTGCCAATTGGTTTTAGATTATTGCATAAAAGCACGTAATCACTGTCAGGCCAATAACCTGATCTAAGACAAATATATAAGATACGAGATTTCTAATGTCCATGAACCGTGAACAAAAACGTATGCTCCAACGCCAAGGAGAAGTAGATGCTGAAGGAGAGCCAGTACGCGAACGCCGTCAGCCTCAACAAGCATCACATACTGAAGAAAGGGCTGGAGTAACTCAATTTGCAAGAGAAGTTCGTTCAGAACTTAGGAAAGTTGTTTGGCCTACTCGTTCTGAAACTACAAATTATACGGTAGTTGTAGTAATAACAATTGTGGCTATTACCGCAATTGTTGCAGGTCTAGATTGGATATTTTCCCAATCAGTACTCGAATTGTTTGATGTCTGATGAATTCTAATAACGACTCCGAAGCCAACACCGTTGAATCTGACCTGCTTCAGGTAGATGATACTGAGGTGGAAGACGCTGAAACCTCTGATGAAAATACTGGAACTGAGGATTTGCTCCCTATCGGTTCGTTGGAGCAAGCAGATGGAGCGGAAGTGTCCTCTTCGGAAGAGCCAGATATTTCTAGCGCTGAAAATACTGTGGTTGATCCGAGCGTTGTTATTGATGAAGACGAGCTTTTTGAAGAAGAAGATACAACTCAAAAAAAAGAGAGTCCTTATGACCGTCCTGGAAGATGGTTTGTGGTACATACTCAATCTGGTTATGAAAACAAAGTTAAGCAGAATTTAGAAACCCGAACCGCTGCAATGAATGTGGAAGACAGAATTCACGAAATTGTTATACCAATGGAAGATGTGGTTGAGTTTCGAAATGGCAAAAAGGTAAACGTTTCAAAAAAGATGTTTCCTGGTTATCTATTGGTCAGATGTTTTCTCGATGATTCTTCTTGGGCTGCAATCAGAGATACGCCTGGGATTGTAAATTTTGTAGGAGCTGGTGGTAAACCATCACCTCTAAGCAGGAAGGAAGTGGAAAACTTTCTTTATGTCCCAGACGAGACAAAACCTGATGCTCCAAAAAAGACTAGAGCAAGACTTGGTTTTGAATTAAATGAAACAGTACGAGTCAAAGAAGGCCCATTTGCAGACTTTTCTGGTGCCATTGTTGAGATAAATGAAGATCAATTAAAAGTAAAGGTTCTTGTAGACATCTTCGGCCGAGAGACCCCTGTAGAATTAGAATTCTCACAAATTGCTCAACTCTAAGATTTAGAGGTTGCCAATATGCGTTGGTTGCAGCAGACTTGTGACGCCGTTTAGTTAAAAGTTTTGACAAAGTAATAGAAAATTAAGAGAGAAAAGTTATGGCACAAAAGCAAGTAGCAGCTTTAGTGAAAATTCAGATTCCAGCGGGGCAAGCCTCTCCTGCGCCACCCGTAGGTACCGCTCTTGGTCCTCATGGCGTTGCGATTATGGATTTTTGTAAGGAATATAACGCTAAGACTGAGGATAAAAGAGGACAGATAATTCCTGTAGAGATAACGATTTATGAAGATCGGTCTTTTACATTCATTACAAAAACGCCACCTACATCTTTTCTCATTCGCCAAGCAGCTGGTTTAGAAAAAGCTTCGGGTTTAGCTGGGCGAGAAGAAGCTGGTTCGATCACCTGGAATCAGGTCGAGGAAATTGCTGAAACAAAGATGCCTGATCTAAACGCGATTGATATCGAAGGTGCAAAACAACAAGTGGCAGGAACAGCTAGAAGTATGGGTATAGCAGTTAATTAGAGACAGAAATATTTTTCATAATCTGATTAATTCTGTAAAGAGGAGGACCTCGCCTCAACAGAATTTATTTAAGTGAGGGAGCCAGGAGGAACGGCTAAATGAGTAATAGTAAGAGGTATCAGAATTCTCTTGAGAAGTTTGACCCAGATGGATTTTTGTCTGGTCGTGAAGCTTTAGAAGTGGTCAAATCGTTCGAAAGAACGAAGTTTGATGAATCTATCGATCTTGTTGTTCGTTTAGGCGTTGATCCTAGAAAAACTGAAGAGATGATTCGTAGCACAGTTGCTTTACCATCAGGCACAGGCAAAGCAGTTCGTGTTGCTGTCTTTGCGCAAGGTGAGGCGGCCAATGCGGCACGTGAAGCAGGTGCTGATCATGTTGGCGCAGATGATCTTGCCTCAGAAGTTGAAGGCGGAATGCTTGATTTTGAAATTGCGATTTCAACTCCTGAAATGATGGCCACAGTCGGAAAACTTGGAAGAATGTTGGGGCCAAGAGGTCTAATGCCGAATCCTAAGTCGGGGACTGTCACGGAAGAAGTAGCTAAGGCCGTTGAAGATTTTAAAGGTGGAAAAGTGGAGTTTCGAACAGATCGTCATGGGAATGTTCACTTACCAATAGGGAAAGCAAGTTTTTCATTAGATGATTTAGTTTCAAATCTAAATGTAGTAGTTGATGAACTTGAAAGATTGAAGCCTGCATCTACAAAAGGCCGATATATAAAAACTATTTCTGTTTCTTCAACGATGAGCCCTGGGGTCAGAATTGATCCATCTCGAATAACTGAATAATCATCTAATTAATTTATTGGATCAGTGAAAAATTTGGTTTGTGTATTGATGGTCATTGGATAGTCTGACTATCACAATATAGACGCTCACCGAAGACCTCTGGGTTGCATTCATTTGCAGAACGATTTTTCGCCCTAGCAGGAGAGCCTTCCGGATCGGTTTCAGACCATGTCTGAAATTTTTTGGTGTGCATTACGATTTTGGGAGAGGGTGAGCAATGTCAGAGGCACGAGCAGCGAAAGTTGCCGTTGTGGATGAAGTAAGAGAACGCTTTTCTGATTCTGATTCTCTTGTTTTAACTGAATATAGGAATTTAGATGTTCCAGCCATGGCTTCTTTACGAGAGGCATTACGTGAGGTAGGTGGCGATTACAAAATCTACAAAAATACTTTGGTTCGTTTCGCAATTGAAGATCTCGATTTGGAGATTGATGATCTATTGTCAGGACCAACTGCTATAGCTTTTGTAGGTAAAAAACCAGATGGTTCTTCAGGCGATCCGGTTTCTGTAGCGAAAGCATTGAAGGATTTCGCTAAAAAAAATGAAGCTTTAGTTATAAAGGGTGGGATCCTTGAGAACCGGAGACTCACAGTAGATGAAATCAACCAACTTGCTGAGATAGCACCTAGAGATGTTCTCTTATCACAATTAGCAGGATTGTTGATTGCTCCAATGCAGCAGTTTGCTGGCCTACTTAATGCATTGCCTCAAAAATTTGCTTACGCTCTTCAGGCACTGGTTGAAAAATCGGGTGGAGTAATCGAAGGGTCGGATAGTGCTTCTGATGCAGGAACTGAGCCAGAGGAAAGCTCGGAGGCAGATGATGCTTCTGGTGAAGAGACCGATGAAGAGGAAAGCTCGGAGGCAGATGATGCTTCTGATGAAGAGACCGATGAAGAGGAAAGCTCGGAGGCAGATGATGCTT
>JASMLT010000041.1 GCA_030748555.1 Acidimicrobiales bacterium | reverse complement strand
ACTCAAAATTAGCTCATTCAAGCGTAAAAAGATATGTGGCACACTATTTAGAAATAGTCGGTGAAAATGGACCTAAGGTAGAAAAAATAAAAAAAAATGAGATTCTCGAAGCCCTTTCCCGCTCAAGAGGGTGGTATTTCGACCATAATCGTTTCGATGATCCTAAACTTGAATCCCTCATAGATGAAGAATTGGTCAAAGAGTTTGCAATCGTCGGAACGCCTGAAGAGGTTGCAGAACGGTTGGAGGAAGTACTAAATCTTGGTTTCTCACAGATTAGTTGCAATCTCGCTGCGGTACGAAGGACGGGGAGTTCAATGGCAGAAGGTTTGTCTGAAACAATTAAAGGAAGTGGTTTAGCACTCGAGTTTTTACGGAAGAAACAGTGAGTTTGACCGATGTATTAATACTAGTTTTTGGTGGTTTATCAGCTGGTGTGATAAACACCATGGCTGGGGGCGGGTCGACTATCACTGTTCCGCTTTTAGTTTTTGCAGGGGTGCCTGGGACATACGCTAATGGTTCAAATAGGGTGGGGATTTTGCCAGCTTCTTTAGCTGCTGTTCTCTCATTTCGCAGGTTAGGGGTTTCTGGTTTTCGCGATTCTAGGATTATTTTTTTACCGGTAATTATTGGTTCGCTCGTTGGTTCTCTCCTAATAAACAAACTAGGAGATGATCAATTCGAGCGTCTTTTTGCACTTCTAGTGATACCAATAGTGATTTTGACACTTATGCCACCCGCATTTAAGCCTAAAGAAAGAGAATCTTCTTGGAATAGTCCTACCATAATTTTAATATTTTTTGCAGTTGGACTTTATGGTGGAGCTATTCAGGCTGGTGTGGGCTTACTGATGGTTTTTACTCTTTCGCGCTCTGGTTTTGATCTTGTGGTTGCAAACAGCATCAAAGTAATGATTAATGCTTTAGTAACAGTAATTGCTTTACCAGTGTTTATTTTTTCTGGAAAAATTTCTTGGGGCCCGGCTCTTGTTCTTGCCGCAGGATTAACAGCAGGCGGTTGGATAGGTGCAAAATGGACAGTCGAAGGTGGGGAACGAGTGGTGAGGTGGGTAATGGTTATAGCTGCTTTGGGACTTTCGGGAAAGTTAGCAGGTCTATACGGATGACTTCTTAATCAAATGAACAATTTGTTTCGTTCTGTTCAAGACAGAAGAAAGCTAGTAGGTTATTACAGGCCAGTAGGAAATGGGATTCAGTCCAGCCGATTTAAGCAGATTTTCTTGTCTATCTTTAGCTTCAATAGCAAGAGCTAGTTCGTCTAAATTCTTACATTTTTTATCCTCCACAATCAGTTTCCCACCAGCTACTACTGAATTCACATCTGATGAACTCGCCCCCCAGATAAGTTGCATCACAGGGTCAGGAGACAACGGTTGCCAGGAAGGACCGCTCGTGTCTATCAATACCATGTCAGCGCGCTTGCCGATCTCTATAGATCCTATTTCCTCTTCAAGACCTAGGGCTTCAGCGCCACCGATCGTTATCAATTCAAGTGCATAATGAGCTGTTGGCTTATCAAGCCCTAGTCTTGCTTCCTGCATCAGACCAGAAAATAGTCTGGCTGTTGAAAAAAGATCCTTACTGTCTCCTGCATTTTCTGTGTCGCAACCAAGAGAAAGTCGGCCACCTTTAGAAAGAAATTCAGGGTGTTTCCCGAACTTTGTGACACCTTGACCCAGTTTCAGATAAGCCCATGGTGAAGATGCAATTGCAGTTTCGCTGCTTATAAGAGTTTCTAATTCTGAGTCATCAATGTGGACTGCATGTCCGATGAGAAGGTGACTGCCCAATACTCCCATTTGACTAATGTAAGCAACGGGTCTCATTCCAGTTTTTTCTATATATTGGGAAACTTCTCCAGCATGAGGGGAAAGGTGAAAGGTTAAATTAGTTGAGTTGGCCTTTGCTAGATTCGAGGCGCTTTGCATTAGTTCATCTGACATTAGATCATGCCCTACAAGAGTTACCCAGCCCTTGACTGAAGGGTGGTTTTTGGTCAGTTCGATCACTTGCAGTTGTCTCTCGAGTACACCATCTACTGAATCCACATATGGGCCATCACCAATATCCCATCCCCACGACCCGATAGCGCCACTCACTCCTACAGTTTCGAAACCTCTTAAAACCATTTCCGGAAAAGCCACAGTTCCTGCCTCAACCGTAAAAGTAATTCCACAGCGAGCACTCTCGGCTAACGATAAGGTGGCTGAGATTTCATCGTCATCGGGGCTATGTGCGGCGTGGATAGGTACGGACCAGTCGAAAATAGCTTCAGTATCTTCTATATAACTAGGGATACAGGATTGAACCAAGCGGTCGCCAGTTAGATGTTGATGGGCATTGATCAAACCAGGTATAACCATAGAGTCTTTGTTGCCGATAATAGAAGCCCCGGGGTTAGAAGCCACTATTTCTTCTTTAGCGCCAATTTCGACTATGCGATCCTCCACTATTTTCACTGCAGCGTCTTTCAAAACCTGACGCTCTTTGTTCATAGTTATAATTGTGTGTCCGTATAGAATCAGGCAGTTTTTTTCTGTCACATGAACACACTAGATGAAGTATTAGGGTTTTGTGTTAGACCACTAAAAGAGAAAGGCTATGGAAAAGACACTGAATAGCACAGAAGGATTTGTTGATAAGCAACCTCTAAGGAATTATTGGTACGCAGTCGCGTTGAGCGATAATGTGGATTCAAATCCAATATCGGTAAAACTTTTGAACGAAGATTTCGTTATTTGGAGAGATTCCAATGGTGGTCTAATTGCCGCTGAAGAAAGATGCCCCCACCGACAAGCACCATTATCGCACGGCCATTTAGAAAATGGCTGTCTTGTATGCCCTTATCATGGCTGGACGTTTAGTGAATCTGGGAAATGCATAACTATACCTTCCTCAGCTGATGGTGTGCCTATTCCCGCAAGGGCACATTTAAGCACAGTTGAAGTAATTGAAAAGTATGGCTTGATCTGGCTTTGTTTAGGAAAGCCACTTAATCCACTTTTTGAACTAAAAGAAGAATCTGACCCCTCTTTTAGAAGAATAAACACTGAGGTGCAAAAGTGGGAGGTTGCAGCTACACGAATGGTCGACAATTTTCTAGATATAACCCATTTCCCTTATGTTCATGTAGGAACTTTTGGCGCAGGACAAGATACGAAAGTGCCTAATATCACTCTCGAACATTTAGATGGCGATTTTTTTGGTTATTGCTACGAGATTTTGGCTGCAAACCCAGAAGAAGCTAAAAGCACTTCAGGGTCGAACGAAGAGTCTGTTGAGAGGTCAATGACTAGTGGATTTAATTTGCCATTAACTGTTAGAAGTACTATTACCTATAAGTCAGGATTGGAACACATAATTCTTCTCTTGTCTACCCCTATTGATGACACTTCCTCGTATTTCACGTTCGTCGTCTGGCGTAATGATGATTTCACTGTCCCATCGGAGGAGGTAATTTCATTTGACCGTGCTATAGGTGAAGAAGACCGAGTGATGTTGGAAAAATTAAACGGCGTGATGCCTTTGGGTAAGACCGCTTTGGTGAATGTTCAGTCGGATAAAGCCAGTGTTGAATGGAGAAGACAGTTATTAAAGCTAATTAATGGTTGAACCTCAGTCCAAAAACTACTATTCGAGCATTGACATGGATTTTGCTGTAATCCACTCTCCAGAAATAACTGGCTCATAAGAAGATTTTTTACCCTCTTTTACTGTCGTTGGAATAGTTTTTATTTCCGTGGTGTAACTCGGTTGGAAAAAAAATGGAATTGAAATCCTATCGCGCTCACGGTAATAGGAATCGTCCGGAACAACTACTCGATGGAGAGTGGAGGTCCACCTGTCATTTGTCCACCGAGCTAGAAGATCGCCGATATTTACAACATAGCCATTTTCAACAAGTCCCACATCAATCCATTCGTCTTCTACTGCAATTTGTAGACCTGGTATCTGTTCTGGAGCGACAATTGTGAACGCCCCATAGTCAGTGTGCTCTCCGCGTCTTAGCTGACCTGCAGGCACTTCTCCCGTTACAGGCGGATACCAGTTGGCCATTAAAAGGGAAGTAGGGTTTTCAAACTTGTCGTCAAACCAATCTTCAGGAAGTTCTAAAGCAATAGCCATCAGTTTCAGAATCTCAGAACAGAGATGCTCCATTTTCGCGAAATAAGTTTCGTACGCGCTTCTTAAAGCCTCAGGGTTTTCAGGCCACATATTTTTACAGAAAACGGCTTCCGCTCCAGGTTGTTGAACTTTTGAACGCACTACTGGATCATCGAACCTGCTTACATTAAATGATTCACATAAATCGGGTGGTGTTTCTATATCGAGAGTTGAAGAAAGAGCAGTCGTGTCAAGACCTAGATAACCGCGAAAATGGTTAGGTCCCGGAGGAGCAACTTTAACTTTTTCAGAAACGGGCAGATTGAAGAATTCTCTTGAAGAAACGATCACATTTCTTAAAAATGTTTCTTCAACTCCGTGACCTATTAGCACAAAAAATCCCGTAGATCTGCAGGCGGAATCGATTTGCATAGCGACTTTAAGACGATCAGATTCAGATCCACCAAATGCAGGACTCAAATCGATGATGGGTGCATGTTCCAATTTAAATCTCCTCTAATCCGATTGGATGTCCGATTTGTCTAAGGAAAGTCAGACTGTCGAAATAGTCAACTCGACTTTCGATAAAACCGTTTATGATTTTTAAATTGAAAACACCATGAATTGAAATCTTACTGCCATCTACATCTGCTTTCATTATGTAGGAGACAAAGACTTTCTCATCATGTGCAATCAATTCCTCGCATTCATATGTTAAGTCTTTGAATTTTTCCAAAAACCCAGGAAGTCGATCTCTGTAAGATGATCTTCCCTCGCAGGGGTCCCCAAGCGCACTTGTGTGTATGTTCTTAAAATTTTCTGAGACATGAGAGGCGATTAGGTCGGGATCTCTTTTTGCAAAAGACTCTAGATATGAAGTCGCTACTTCGATTGGATTTCGAGTAGTTTTCATTCGATTATTCCGCTAGCTCCTGAAAGGTCGCGTAAACTCCCTGATCGAAAGAAAATTCGAGAGTATTTCCATCTGGGTCTTTTGCCATGAATATCCATCCTATTGGCGGAGGCATTTCTTGAATCGGCATTACAAGAGAACCAGCAGCTTGCATTTTTTCAGCTGCTTCTTTGAGGGACTCTAAATCAGGTAGTTCGATTCCTAAGTGAGCGAAAGGTCCTAGAACAGTATTTGGTGCATCTGCAAACGGATCCTTGTCTGGGAAAAATTGGGACAGAACTAAGAGAAAAGGAGAGTGAGGATTGTCGGTGTGACCAAGCCAAGCTGCATACCCTGTTTCATCTTCACGGCGAGTTACGAGCGACAAGGGAGTATTTTCCGTGTACCACTCAATTGTCGCATTGATGTCTTTGACTCTTAGAGCTACATGGGTCCATCTGGCTTCAGTAGGGTGGATGTTGTAGGTGGTTTCCATTGTGTGTTCTTCCTGTTTGTTATTCAATTGTCCAGCCGTCTGGAATGAGCGCTTCTCCTATAACTTGATGAGTTTCTTCATCAACCTCGACACCGTCAAGGTGTTGCCAGAGATTTATCTGATTCCCCCAAGGGTCGATGAAAGACGCATTTGCCCCACCGAATTCAGTCCAGAAGTGGTTTCTCCAAAGAACTGTTGCCCCTAGGCCTTCGGCAGTATCAAGTATTCGGTCGAAAGAGTCATCTTCGCTTACTAAGATCCAAGCTCTTGTTGATCTGCCTCCCGGGCTGAGAGTGGTTGGCTCAGGAGGTTCAGGATTCGGGTGGGGTCGAGTGTTGGCAGCTTTGGAGATTCCCATATGCAGATTTCCAGTGGGCCCTTGACTGCCATCGTCCAATTTGAAGTTTTGTCCTGGCACTATCCTGTGGAAGATTCCTGGTATACGTTCTTCTATTTCCCAGTTGAAGACTTTGCTGTAGAAATCATTTGCTGCGTCAACATCGTCAGTAGGAAAGTCAACAAAAACTAGAATGTTCGGATAAGTCATGGTTCTCCTTAATAGATATAGAAAATAGATATAGATCTCAAACATATCAAAAGGTCTGATTGTCTGACCAATTGTATTTGAGGTATATTTTCTATTAGTTAAGGGGGACACAAGTGGAAACTCCAATTACATTTGACGAATTGCGTAAGTCGCGCGGGTCCTATAAGGATGCTGTTGGTTTGCCGCCGAGGGTCTACAACGATCCAGATTTTTTTGCCTTAGAAATCGAGTCGGTATTTACTTCAGAGTGGTTATGCGTGGGACGTGAGGAACAAATCGAAGAAGTAGGAGATTTTTTTTCTGCTACACCGGCTGGGGAGCCGATAATAGTAGTGCGAAATACGGAGTCTGAAATACGTGCAATGTCGTCTGTTTGCCCTCACAGGGGAATGTGTGTTACAGCTGATCTCGACGGGATAGAAGATGAAGGCTTGCTTGAACCAACTAAATTTCTATCGGGTAACG
>JASMLT010000040.1 GCA_030748555.1 Acidimicrobiales bacterium | reverse complement strand
AACAATTTGAAAAATAAATGTTGCAGCTACTATGCCGATCCACATTTCCGTTTTTTCTGGCCACTCAGTACCGAAACGAATCAGATTAACTAAAACCATGATGGTGAACATGAAAATCGCATCTATTAGGTAAAGCCATCTGAAACCGGCATGCCAGAGCCTCAGGTACAAACTGCTTGGCTTGAACCTTTCTCTTGGAATATTTTTGTGTGGTTCTAATAACTTCATAATTAACTACTTTAAGGCTAGATGATAAGTGACTAAAGCGAGACGCCACGGAATGAACAGTAACTGAACGCTAGAATTAGGCGGTGGGAATACCTAAGAATAAACGCGAATGGTTGGGCCTGATTCAGGCTGATCTCTTGATGAATTTGACTCTGCGCGATTTGAGATCAAAATATAAGAGATCTGTTCTTGGTTGGACATGGTCTGTGTTGAATCCTCTGGTAGCCGTTGTCGTCTATTCTGCAGTCTTTTCGGTCTTTTTGCGTATCGAGCCTAGTGTGGGTAACCCAAGTGGTTTGGATTCATATGCGGTTTTCCTTCTAGTGACTCTGCTGCCTTGGCAGTTCCACGTGACCAGTCTCACTGAAGCCAATAGATCTATAACCGCTAATTCTTCGCTGGTCACTAAGATTTTCTTTCCTCGTTGGGTTTTGCCGACTTCAGCTGTTCTCGCGCGTTTTCTAACGTTGATAGTTGAGATGCTGGTTCTTCTTATTCTGATCGCTTTGTGGGAGGGGCATATTGCTTTTCAATGGATACCTGTGGTAGCCGCCCTAATGATTCTTCAGCTGCTTTTCACGATCGGTCTTGCACTGATGATCAGTGCCGCCAATGTCTATTTTAGGGACATTCAACATTTCCTCATGGTGGCGTTACAACCGTGGATGTTCCTAACTCCTATCCTTTATCCTCTGAATCTGGTTCCTGCAGATAAAGAATTCCTTGGGATCAGCTACCGAACCCTCTACCAGTTGAACCCAATGGTTTCCTGGGCCAAGGCCTACAGAAATGTTCTCTATGATCTTCGTTTTCCCTCTCTGGAACGTTGGTTGGCGATTTTGACGGCGACCTTCGTCGTCTTGTATCTGGGTTTTAAGATATTTAACCGCCTTGAACCGCGTATGGCTGAGGAAGTTTGACATGAGTGGGAGAAGCAATGCGATAACTGTCGAAGGGTTGGGTAAGAAATTTCGTCTTATGCAGGATCGCAACTGGACGCTTAAAGCGACTTTACTTGCGGGGCATCGAACCAGGTACGAGGAATTCTGGGCGCTTCGTGATGTGAGTTTCGAAATTCCGACTGGTGAAACCTTTGGAATAGTTGGAGGTAATGGGTCTGGGAAAAGCACTCTGCTGAAAGTGTTAGCGGGAATTTTGAGAGCTGATGAAGGAAGTGCAGTCGCTCGTGGACGGCTTTCAGCTCTGTTGGAACTGGGGGCAGGATTTCATCCAGAACTCACTGGACGTGAAAACGTTTATTTGAACGGTTCGATTTTGGGCTTTACGAGTCGTGAAATCAGAAATCTATTCGACGACATTGTTGAATTCGCCGAACTTGAACAGTTCATTGATGAACCCGTTCGAAATTACTCGTCCGGAATGTATATGAGGCTCGGTTTCTCTGTTGCTATCCATGTCGAACCTGAGATTCTTCTTGTTGATGAAATTTTAGCTGTCGGGGATCTGGCTTTTCAGAAAAGATGCTTGGACAGGTTTGCCCGTTTGCGCGACGAAGGAAGGACAATCGTTGTTGTGAGCCATGATTTGGACATGATCAGCCGTCTTTGCGATTCGAGCGTATGGATAAATAAAGGGGAGTTAGCCTCAGTGGGTTCTTCGTCTTCCGTTCTGGACGATTTTTTGTCACATGATGACACTCCGGAAACAAGCAACTCCGGACAATCATCTGAACTGCGATTGGATCCTGATGATTTAGTTAAGAGTCTCGAACTGGTTGACATAAATGGGCATTCGATGCCATCCGCCGCTTCAGGTCAGCCTGCTCTGGTAAGAGTTCGTTATGACGCCGACAGAGTCGGTGAACCTGCAACTGTAGCTTTGGGCTTTTATAGGGCAGATGGCACTCATGTCTCTTCAATAAATTCGGGCGCTATCACGAGCGCCGGGAACGATGCGGGGGTAATCGAGGTTGACTACGAGATGCCATCTCTTCCAATCCAACCGGGTGCATACGAAATTTCAATCGCACTCCACAGTCGTGACATGACACAGGTTTTTGAACGCCATACCCATCTCTTCAGATTTGAAGTCGATCCCGTTGCAGGAAGCCACCAAACAGGTCTGGTGGCTCTTGGAGGCAACTGGTCCGCAAAAAGTGCAGGGAAGGACTCAAAGTGATTTCGTCCGGAATCACTTGGCGTGATGGATCAGAGGAACGTATCAAGAATATTCTTCTTTCTGCTGATGATCGCTCCAGTGCTTCTGATTTTCTAGCTTCTAGTATTACTGACTGGCCCACCCGTTACCATTTTGACAGACGACGCACAAATATTTTGCGTCCAATCAATTTTGATCCTTCTATGAGGGTTCTAGATGTTGGTGCAGGCACTGGTGTCATGAGCCGTTATATGGCTGAAAAAGGTGTGAGTGTCACCGCTCTAGAGGGTGACGAAATGCGTGCCGAATTGGCTGCTCTGCGATGTGAAAATCTTGACGTCAATGTTCAACATGGTTCAGTCGATGATTTTGAAGATAACGAGGGTTTTGATCTGGTTCTCGTTGTTGGGGTTTTGGAGTATGCGAATAGTAATCCCGATGGTCCTTCTGGTTTTCTCAAGAAATTGTCTCAATTGCTCAAACCCGATGGTTCTTTAGTCTTGGCAATTGAGAATCAGATGGGTCTGGCTTATTGGATGGGCGCTAACGAAGACCACCTTGGAGAACCATGGGTTGGTCTGGAGGGTTACAGCGCATCTGATTCGGTGAGAACTTTTTCAAAGCCTGCACTGTCTGCTCTCCTCGCCGGGACAGGATTCGATTTTCAGAATTGGCTTTATCCATTTCCTGATTACAAATTACCTTTAACGATCCTTAGTGATCTTGCGTACATGGAAGATGATCGTGTTGATTTGATTGACCAGCTTGTAGGTACGCCTGTAGATCAATGGCCGAGCGGTCGTACAGGTGTTTTGCCTTTCTTTGACACCAGAGCCTTGCATCGCCAGGTGATTGACTCTGGCATGGGTCAAGATATGTCTAACTCTTTTTTGGTCGTTTGCAAACTTAATGAATCCAAATCAATTATTGATCAGGATGCCATCGCTTGGCGTTTTTCTGGTGACAGGAAGAAGAGCTTCTTAGGTCTTAGACAAGTAATTGTTGAAGACGGAATACGTAAAATAAACCGTAAATCGGCTTACGCGAATGTTTCTTCTGAATCCTCATGGCTGACTCAGAGAAATTCCGATTCTCCAGCTGAGAAATATATTTCAGGACCAAATCTTGAACAGTTGGCTTTGGAGAGTCTGAGACAGGGAAACCTAGAAGACTTCGAGTCTCTTCTGTCTATGTTTGATAATTGGCTGGCGTCTAACACTTGCACACCTTCTGCAAACTCAGAGACACATCCTTTCCTGACTGACCTTTCCGCTGAAGTTTTAGGCGAGGAATTCATTGATTGCGGTTTCGACAATCTGGTTTTAGAGGATGGAAAACTAAAACTAATTGACGATGAATGGGTGGCTTCAGGTGGGGTTAATGCTGATCTTGTCATAGTTCGTGCGTTGCATAGACTTTCTTATTCCATTGTTGCATCAGGCTCCAAAACACCTTGGACTTTGAATATGTCCGTCGAAGATCTAGCTAGCAAATTTGTTGAGATGTTCCCGAGAGATTTAAGAATTGGCTTGCTGAAGGACTTTTATGCTGCTGAAGCCAGTCTGCTTTCTGTAGTCATGGATGGCAGCGAAGTGGATCTTTTGGAAAATATTTATGAAGCGAATCGCCGACGTTCGAACAACGTTTTTTCTGATCGTTCAACTAGAACAAGCTTTCGTAGCAAATTTGCCTGGTTGAAACGTTTTCCTGGTGGGCGTTCACTTGCTAGATGGACCAGACCGCGCTGACCATCAAGTATTAGTCGATCCAAATTCGACAGAATCCATCATTTCCAATTTCTTTATAACCGACACTTATTAGCACTTCAGCTACTTCTTGTTCTTCAGTGTCTTTAAGACATAACGCATCCGGACTAAGCACTCTCAAAGCGTTTTCAAAACTTTCAGTTCCATATTCTGACCTTCCGGTTTCCAATCCCCGAGAAAGAATGAGTCTTTCATCTGAACTGAATCCTTCTCCTGCGTGCCTCCCAGTCAAATAGGCAGAACGCGGGTTGATCGAACGAACTTTTGTTGTCATTACAGAAACTGAGAAATCTACATTTTCTGGCCCTGCCACGATGCCGCCTGGTCCAGCTATCTCTATAAGACTTGAAGCACTTTGTTGTTCTGGTTGAGGGAGATCGTAAGCAGGTGGCCAAACTATTTCTGCTTCTCTGTTGTCAGAACTTGTGATGGGAGTCCCTAATGCCAAAAAAGTTGCCAATAGTATTGTCGAAGCAATTACAGGAGCGCCTCTAATCCCAGCTCGCGGTGCGATTAAAACAAGTCCGACCATTGCCGGCAAAGGTAAAACCCAAAGTGTCCTCCAAGCGACTGCATCTGCGTCACCTATTTCATTCATAACGTCAAGTACTCCCGGGGTGAAAAAACCCAGGAAGACGACTATCGGTCCTGCAAGTAAAACCAGTCTGGCTGATCTGTTTTTTACAGTGATCCAAGATGTGAGTAAGCAAATCATGATTATGAATGTTGTCGCGCCTCTGTCGAATACCATTCGCAAAATTTCTATAGGTTCATTGCCGCTGTCTAAAAGCTCTGTGGGGCTGATACTTGCGATGAAACCTATAGCGGCTTCAAACTTTTGAGGATCTGAAAAAATCGTATAGAGCCCAGCGATGACCGCTGGAGCAATGACAATCAAAGACTGAATTAACCTCTGTGGTTTTTGTTGCTCGATTGAAGTTACGGCTACTGCTGCCAATACGACCGCTGGTACGAGAAATGCCGCTGATGAACTCAATCCGATTCCTGCTACACCGGCGAGTGCCGCAACATGCAAGGATCTCTTTGAACCTGTTCTTCCCCAGTTAGCACCATGATGCCAAAGCGTCGGTATCACTAAAAGCAAAAGAACCGTTTTACCTTGCCATGATCTTCCGACGAAAAAGTTTCCAAACGATGCGTGCATTTCACCGTCAACAATCAGAAAAGCGGTTCCTGCCCATGTCGCTAATGCCGGTGACCTTGCTCCTAAGCCTCTAAGCAGTCGCCATGTCGCAAGGACTCCCAGAGCCGCAATCAGCGGGCCCCAAGCGAAGTAAGTCAATGCTGCGGCTGTAGCCGGCACATGGGCGGACACTGCCCCTATTAAGGATTCGATTGAGGTTTGAACCCCTGCTGGCCTTTCTGTCGGGAGGCTGTTATCACTGAAAATTGTGTCCCGTTGTGGCAGTTCATCTGAATGTTCTGATACCCAAGTGGAGTGATTTACGAGAAAAACGTCATCTTGGTCCGGCCTGACCATTATCAAAGACAGGAATGCGGTTAATAATGCGAGTGCAACGACGAGAACTGTTCCCAACCTTGAGAGCTCTCGAGTCCTCTGCGAGGTTGTTGTCCTGTCACTCTCCCAGGAATTTTTGAATGAGAAAAAAAGGACTCCTATCAAAAGCATCCAAGCTAACGGCCAGAGCAATCCGTCTAGGTCAACCCATGCCAATAAGGCTGATACAGCTATTAGTGAAAGAAAAATAACTGTATGAGACTTGTTTTGAGTGCTTATAAATGATGGAGGATCGTTTGCAGTTTTGTGTTTTTCCAAATTGTTGAACAGAAAATAGACAACTGCCAGGAACACGATGGCTCCAGTTATCAAAGTTGCATCTCTTTCCAAATTGAAGAGCTTAGAAAAATGAAATGCAAGCGTCCACGAAGCTATAAGTCCTATGACTACGTCAATTATGTGATCACAGGTTCTTATTGCCTTAAGGTTTAGGTCAGTGCTCACTGTTGTTTACCTTTGCCTCAATAAATCCAATGCAGCATCCCGGTGATGTCGGATTGGTTCAATTTTTTCTTCGCGGATCACTGCATTGTCTAAAGCTGAGAAAGCGGGTCTTTCTGCAACACGGTTTAGTTTTTCTGCTTCCGATGGGATTATGCGGGTTGGATCATTGTGAGATTTTTCAGCAACAAACCTTGCGAATTCACACCAGTTCGTCGTTCCTTCATTTGTTGCATGAACCACACCCTCATAACGCAACTCCGCAAAATATTTGATCACCGGCAATAGGTCGGAAACGAAAGTTGGATTAGCGAGGCGATCATTTGGCATTTCAACCGGACCGGTTTTCTTGAAACTTTCAAGTATCCATTTCACCATGTTCAAACCATCTTGAGCTTGAAGCCATGAAGTTCTGATAATGGTTGCATTTGGTCCCGCACCAATTTCACCATCAAGTTT
>JASMLT010000003.1 GCA_030748555.1 Acidimicrobiales bacterium | reverse complement strand
GAAAGTCGTGGGCCGAATTGGTTGATGAGATTTATGTTCAACCTTGTGGTCTAGAAGTGCTTGGATTCAACAACCCGGCATTACAGTTTGGCATGGTCATGGGTTACCCTTCAGGGTTTAACGGCGACCCATCGACCCTTGAGCCCACCGAAAATCCATATATCGGGGGTGGAGCCTATGCCACTGCAGATGACTTTGCGAAACTGTTACTAATGCATCTCCGTGACGGTATGTGCGGTGAAAATAAGGTGCACTCGACTGAATCACTCGAGCGTATGCATGAGGATCGGATTGCTCGAGTCTACGATGGGGGAGTCTCTGAAGACGGAAGCCCCGGTGATACATGGGGTTACGGCTTGGGCTTATGGGTAGACAGAGAGACTGGGCGACGTAATTCTCCTGGTGCATTTGGTGCTATGCCAATTCTTGACCTAGATGATGGGTACGGTGTCTACATACTGCTTGAAAGTAACACATTTGAGGATGGCCCAGAACTTAGTGAACTCACCGCTGATGCAATACACGAAGGAGTAATTGCTGCACGCAACTAACAACCCTTATTTCTTAAATAATATTTATTGATCCGACCAAAGAAGAAGCGTACTCAACGTCTCCATCGAGAGCACAGTGATCCTCCCAGGAAGACCTATGCGTAGCCCATGAAACAAAGCCATGACTCGTTGAGGTGATACTCGCGGATACATCCTGTTCTAAATAATTATCTATTTTGATCAGTTCATTTTCTTCAGAGTTATGTAAAAGCCATCCCCCCCCGCCTGGTCCAGTCAATCTAAGAAGTATTGGTTTCTTCAGAGAATCTAAATCTTTTGAACACATCTGCGGCAACCCTGCGATCATCCACTCGATACCAGGAGCGAGTCTCAGGTCATCTGCTGGCGGTAGATCTCGTTTGATCGGACCACCAGGAGAAGTCATATCGTGTCTTAGATGACAGTAATGATCGAAACAAAAAGCATAGGGCAACCATTTAAGTTGGTATGTGCCCAGATCGGAGAGTTGCTGCTCTACAGAAGCAGTCGGTTCTTCCAGCAGGTTAGAAAAAACACCTAAAGCTGGTTCCAAATATTTGTAATACTCTTCGATAAGTTCATCTGGATCCCAGTCTTTTCGAGGAGCAACAAGAGCCTCCATGGCTTCTTCAGCACTGAGTCCATCTTGTTCGTCACCTGGTGGGTCAGGATCCGCGAATTGTTTCAGGTTGCTTGTTACATGAGCGAAGACATCTTGAACCCGCCACCCTTCGCATGCACTTGCCATTTGCCATTCAACTTCCGTGAGAGAGTCAACGAACTCCTGCAAGTCGCTATGGTTGGCTCTCAGGGCATCAATTACGTTTATAGATGGTCTTTCTTCAGAATCCATATTAAGTAAGACGATAGGTGATAGGCGACACATACTGCTAACGGAAGGCGTAGAATTTAAATTCTATGAGTGATTGCATGGCCATTTCGATTGACAACCCACCAACAATTGCTTGGACGGGTCAAGAAATAGAGATAATTGATCAGACATTGTTGCCAGACGAGCTGAAAGTAATACAACTCAAAACAGTTGATCAAGTAGTAGACGCTATAAAGAGACTGGCTATCCGAGGTGCGCCAGCCATAGGTGCGTGTGGAGCTTACGGAATGGTTGTAGCAATTGATCGAATCGCATCTGACGAAGTTGATGAGGTCATTTCTGAGATGAACGAAGCCGCCACAACAATAGGAGAAACGAGACCCACAGCTGTGAATCTTTCCTATGCAGTCGAACGGGTGAAAAAGACGGCTTCAGAGGGAAAGTCAAAAGAAGAAATCCGCGAATTTGCACTGAGCGAAGCAAACAAAATTTTTGCTGAAGATCGTGATGCTTGCGATTCAATTGGTCGATATGGAGCTGAGGAATTGTCTGCTTATACGAATCTGATGACCCACTGCAACGCAGGTCGACTTGCTACAACAGGCATAGGTACAGCTTTGGGTGTTATTTACGGCAAGGCGTTAGCGGGACAACCGGTGGAGGTTTTCGCATCTGAGACCAGACCTCTGCTCCAAGGAGCACGGCTCACCGCATGGGAGCTGTCTAACGCTGGAATAGCTGTAACTGTTATCCCAGATTCCTCTGCATGTTCTCTTATGGCATCAGGCCGTGTCGATGCCGTGGTTGTTGGAGCCGACCGTATAGCTACAAATGGAGACGCAGCTAACAAGATAGGCACTTTCACACACGCCGTTTCTGCTCACAACGCAGGAATCCCTTTTTATGTCGCTGCTCCCACAACCACTTTCGATCCAAAAACATCAAATGGTCAAGACATAAAAATCGAACAGCGGAACCCTGATGAAATTCGAGGAATCGGAAAATCAAATGTCCCCACTGCAGGTGTTGAGATATGGAATCCCGCTTTTGATGTGACACCAGCAGAACTGATCACTGGGATAATCACCGAATACGGAGTCATAAGAAGCGATTATTCCAAATCGATCGAAGACTTACTAGCGAAAGCATCTTTGTAGGGTAAAACGATGGGAAAAGCAGATAAGAAAAATACTTCTAACAGTCCAACCGACCCAGTCGAAGCATGCGCCCACTTCAGCAGGCTAATTGGTGCTGACTCAAACTTAGTTTTGCATGGTGGCGGCAATTCATCAGTTAAGGCCGCGCGTCCTGACATCACAGGTGAAGATCGCGAAGCCATATTTGTAAAAGGATCGGGATGGGATATGGGAAGCCTTGAAGTGCCCGGTCTCACCCCTTTAGACCTTCCTAGACTTAAGCAACTTCTAGAGCTTGGAGAGCTGACTGACGTAGACATGATGCGTGAGTTGTCTGCAGCGAAACTAGATCCAGGATCTCCAAATCCCTCAGTGGAAACCTTACTTCATGCATTTATTCCTTTTAGAGCTGTACAACATTCACATGCTGATGTAATTGTTACCCTTACGAATTTGGCAGGCATGAACACTCCTGATGAAGTAGTCAGAGGAATATTCGGCGATGAGGTGATAGTCATCCCGTATGTGATGCCTGGTTTCGACTTGGCTCAAGAAGTGCGAGAAAACTGGTCGGCACAATTTCATGATGGTACACGTGGAATGGTTCTCTTAAATCACGGCCTTTTCACTTTTGGAGACGATTCTGCGACTGCCTACGAATTGCATATGCAATTGATCGAAAAAGCTGAAACATGGTTAGAAAAAGAAGCCCCTATTGAGACCCGACAGGACAATTCGTTACCTGCTGAGGTTCTTTTAACAGATTTGGCACGCTTGCGCTTACAGATGTCGAATGTTGCTGGAAAACCAATGGTTGTTAGAAGGCACACGGATGACTCTGTTGGAGAATTTTTACAACGAGAAGATTGTAAGGATCTCGCACGCAGAGGACCTTTGACACCTGATCACATAATCCGCACAAAACGTTTGCCGATGATGGGCGCTAATGAGGATTCACTAGATCAGTATGTAGAGGAATATAAGGCTTACGTTGAAGAATTCCGACACAGGATCAGAACTGAGTTCACCGAGATAGATCCAGCTCCACGCATAGTACTAGATCCTGAAATTGGAATGCTCACTGCAGGTTTTACCGCAACAGATGCCCAAATTGCAGCTGACATATACCATCACACAATCCCTGTTCTCTGTAGAGCTGAAGACCACCTTGGTGGTTACAAAGCACTTTCTGCTGAAGAGTTGTTTGATGTCGAATACTGGGATCTGGAACAAGCCAAGTTGCGCAAAACTGGTGAACCCCCAGAACTTAATGGAACAGTGGCACTTGTTACAGGTGCTGCATCTGGAATAGGCAAGGCATGCGCAGAAGAATTAAGAGGTCTAGGAAGTGCCGTTATTGGGCTCGATCTCAGTCCTGAGATCGAAAAAGTTTTCTCCGGCGACAACTGGATTGGAATAGAGGCTGACGTTACAAAAACTGAAGAAGTTGCATCGGCAATAAAGACAGGAGTTGAAAGATTTGGCGGTTTGGATATCGCAGTGGTAGCGGCTGGCATTTTCGGAGAGTCATCGTCAATTGAAGATCTTGCGGCAGAAGAGTGGCGGAGAGTGATGTCAGTAAATGTTGACTCAGTTCAGTCACTATTCGGGCGTATAGGTCCTCTTCTGGCTCTTTCACCTGTAGGGGGAAGAGTTGTAGTAATAGGTTCTAAAAATGTGCCAGCTCCAGGAAAAGGAGCAGCTGCATATTCAGCCTCGAAAGCAGCTTTGCAGCAATTATGTAGAATAGCAGCTCTGGAATGGGCACCTAATAAAACACGGGTAAATCTAGTTCATCCGGATGCAGTTTTTGATACAGGCCTTTGGAGTGAAGAGCTTATTGCGGAAAGAGCTTCAAATTACGGGCTAACCCCTGAAGAATACAAGAAACGGAACCTTCTTTCCGTTGAAGTTACGTCAAAAGCAGTAGCCCGTTCAGCAATCTCACTTTGCACAGATGACTTTTCCACAACAACTGGAGCTGCTGTTCCCACTGATGGAGGAAGTGACAGAGTCATCTGAAAATAAAATTTGTGCAAGGGTGCGCGAAACTGTCACACTCATGAACCTATGATTTAGTCATGAGGTTACAAATAGGTAAGTTTCTACTCGGCGGATTTTCCTTGCTCATCATCAGCGCGTGCGGAGGCGGAGACGAAGAGCCTGTCTTGGTGCCAGCCACCATGCCTCCAACGACAACTCTTATAGACCTGTCGACCACGGCTCCTATGACAACGACAACAACCACTTATGCTGCGCCAGCAACTATTGTGCCAGTTGTCATCGAAACTACGACAACAACGGTCGTAGTTGAGCCGGAAGAAACAGAACCTGAACCAGTTGAATCAGTAACGGTTGCCGCCGGAGATTCCTTATCAGAGATTGCAAAAGCTAACGGAACTACAGCCGAAAAACTTGCGAGAATCAACGGCATATGCGATGTGAACTCAATCTATGTGGGACAAGTGATACTTCTCAATGACCCCGAGCAAGAAGTAGAGACAGACGCAGCAGAAGAAACGCTTAGAACGGTCATAGTCGAATCAGGGGACTCGCTGTCAAAAATAGCAAAACGAGAGGGCGTCACGGTCGATGAAGTCATGTCCCTGAATAATATCAGCGACCCCAATCTTCTTTTTGTGGGGCAAAAGTTAACAATAAGTGGCAAAGCTTCTCCTGAACCGCAAGAAGAAGGCTCAGTTTGTTAATTGAAAAGTAAGGCTCCAATCTATTAAACCTCTAAGTTTATTAGATGACTGTTAATCTGTCTGAATTTGATCAGAGTTGCTTGGATGGACAAGAAGGTCCTGCAGCAGCTTCGGCGATGAGAGTAATAGTACGTTTGGCCGAAGCAATGAAAGCCACAGAACTTCTAGATGTAACTTCAGCACACATTGATTCATGCCTTTATCACGGCCCAGCAGTTTTGGATTTTGCAAAATGGTTAGAAGATCAAGGAGCCAAAGTAAAAATCCCCACAACTTTAAATGTTTCCTCACTTGACCTGATACATCCAGACTTATATCGCGGGGATGAAGACTGGGGCATTCAGGCAAAACTGCTAATGGACTGCTACGAACGGATGGGGTGTAAGCCGACTTGGACATGCGCCCCTTATCAACTAGAAGAGAGGCCCAAATTCGGAGAACAAGTAGCTTGGGCTGAGTCGAATGCAATAGTTTTCGCGAATTCTGTTTTAGGCGCCCGCACACACAGATATGGAGATTTCATTGATATTTGTGCAGCAATTTGTGGCAGAGCCCCAGCAGCTGGACTTCATTTAGACGAAAACCGTAAAGGCGACATTTTGTTCCGAGTCGATGGACTGAACGACGCATTATTGGATCGTGATGTTTTTTATCCGGTTTTAGGGCATTTGGTGGGCAAGAATTCAGGTAACGGCATTCCCGTGATTCAAGGTTTACCCGACGGGGTAAGTGAAGACCGTCTGAAAGCATTGGGAGCCGCAGCCGCGTCATCTGGATCTGTGGGCATGTTTCATGCAGTGGGAAGCACCCCCGAAGCATCAACTACAGAAGAAGCATTCTTGGGAACGGATCCAACTGACGTGATAGATGTGACGCCAGAAAAAATAATCGCAGCACGAGACCAGTTGAGCACTGCATCAGATTCCAGAATAGGAGCCGTGAGTCTTGGGACTCCTCATTACTCAGTTCAAGAAATAAAGAAGCTGTTCGAACTCTTCGACAGTGAATCTGTTAATCCTGAAGTCAACTTCTATGTCTCCACAGGCAGAGATGTTCTAACGGAAGCTTCTTTACGAGGTTTCGTAAAACCCTTGGAGGATGCAGGGGTTATCTTTGTTACAGATACATGCACCTATATAACACCCATTATGGAAGCGGTGACCCTGCCTGTTATGACCGACTCAGCCAAATGGGCGTATTATGCTCCTGGCAATTTAGGGGTTGAAGTAATTTTCGGGGCTGTTGAAGACTGTGTAGCTTCGGGCATTTCAGGAGACCTATCTGTTGACAGCAAAATTTGGGTTGATGGTTAACCATGATTTTTTTAGTTGCTGGAAAAGCAAATGGAGAAGTCTTAAAACTGGATGAACCACTCAGTTTTTGGGGAGGAGTCGACCCTGCAACAGGTGAGATAACTGATTTGAGGCACCCACAAGGTGGAATGTCGGTAAAAGGAAAAGTTTTAATGATGCCTTTCGGAAGAGGATCGAGTAGCGGAAGTTCAGTCATAGCAGAAGGAATCCGTTCAGGTTCTGGTCCCGCGGGAATAATAATGATGGAAGCTGATGAAATAATTACCCTGGGTGCAATTGTCGCTGACGAAATTTATGGAAAAGCTATGCCAGTTACTGTTGTCGGAAAAAATGAATATGAAAAATATTCAACAGGAGATCTGGTGGCTATCTCCGAAGATGGAATCACTTTAAGTTGACTCTTCCTCAGAAACCCAATCTTCTATAACGACTCCCAACCCATCAGCAAGTCTGTTTGCATAAGCGTAATAGGCCGTAACTTCAACAATGTCGAGAATATCTCGGTCGCTGAAATCCATTTCACGAAGTTTATTGATGTCTGCTATTTCCATATTTTTAGGTTCATTCGTAAGTTTCACCGCAAAATTCAACATAGTTTTACGGGAATCTGACAATTGGGAGGTTGTCCAATCTTCCTCGATTTGTTCCAGCAGATTGTCATCTTTTAGCAGATTGCGCAGACCGCGCTTATGATGAAACACTCAATAGTGGCAATGATTTTCCAAACTAACCACAAATGCTATTAGCTCTCTTTCAACCTTTCGTAAAGAAGCAGTTCCGGACATGGCGGACGAGTACACAGCATTATGTGCATCCATGCTTCTGGGATTGATCGAATGGACCGCCATGATGTGATCCACACGACCATTTTCTTGATCTTTGACTTTCTCAAGTAAGTCGTTTAGAGAACTGTCTTTGTTCCAATCTGATTGCGGGATGATCTCAATCCAAGCCGGACGCTTCATTACTCAATTCCTTTGCACGCATATTTTTTTAGGTTGTCATATAAGACAGTAGCCTCTTCGAGGACGGGTGAAAATTTTTCAGGTAGTGGCTCTCTGTTGGGTTCTTTGTTCGAAAAACCAGATGATTCGTGAGTGTTTTCGTACCAGTATTTGGCCCAAACGCCATCTTCAGGTTTTTCTCCAGGTTTCCAAGAAAGCATTGAAGCATCAAAAGCAATTTCAAGATGTTGACACAATTCTTTCAAAATTGACTCTGGTTTCATGAGCAAGTTGGCCGAGTCGACAACCACTGGAGTCTCACCAGACTCCAAGATTTTGTTTAAGAGAAAATTTTGAACATCTAAACCTATATCAGAGACTTTAAGATCAGGCACATTTTTTGCATGCGAACGAATTACGAGACTCGGTTCTCTTATTAGCAAGATATTTGAACATTTATCCAAAAATGAAAGATCTATTTCTACTAGGTGGTGGCACATTTGTTTAAAGAAAACAACCGGAGTTTCGTAGTCACCCTCTATGACATTTTGAATGACTTGCTCTGAATACTGATCTTGCGAATTCAGAACTTCTTGGTATCCAGGATGCTTACGTCCACTCACCCTTAGGTAATGGGCATAAAAAGGTTCATCAATCACGGTCGTGTCTACTCGCTCTCGAAAAGAGTACATTAAAGCTGTTGAAATATTTCTAGGGCCTGACCAACAGTTGATCCTCAAAGTCATTTTGACACTTCGGCGTTAACAGCTTCCTTATATAGATCCTGCAAAAGCATAGTTGTGTTTCCGATTCTTCCGTCCGCGATCTTTCTTCCATCAACCTGTGTAACAGGCGTCAAACCACCAAAAGTTCCTGTAACAAATGCTTCATCCGCAGAATATACATCTGTTAAAGAAAAAGGTTTTTCGAAGGCTTTCATTCCGTTGTTTCTAGCGATTTCAATAACGAGTTCTCTCGTTATGCCATTGAGACAATATTCCCCTGTAGAGGTCCAAACTTCCTTGTTTCTAATTATGAAAAAATTTGTTGCATTACACGTAGCGACTGCACCAGTCGGGTCAAGCATTAAAGCCTCGTCAGCTCCTGCTTCGATGGCTTGGATGAGGGCTATCACCTCATGCAGTTTTGAATGGCAATTTAACCTTTGATCCAGTGTGTCAGGTGGGGGACGTCGAACGGTCACTGTAAACAGTGTGATTCCTTCCTGGCTTACAGAAGGGTCAGCGACTTTATGTTCAGCTATTATCACAATATTAGGACCACCTATAACATTTGAAGGATGTTGAGAAGGCGTCTTTTTATTACCTCTGGTAATCATTACGCGGATATGCACATCATCTGTCATCTCATTAATTTCAACAGTTTCAAGCAGGGCGTCGATCAATTCTTCTCTATTCAATCCAATATCCAAATGAACTGCTGAAGCGCCAGCAAAGAGTCTGTCTAGGTGCCTATCTAAAAAGGCGATTTTTCCATTGTGAAGCCTTAATCCTTCCCAGATACCGTCACCAACCAGAAAACCACTGTCAAAGACTGAAATTTGAGCGTTTTCTCTACTGTGAAAATTTCCATTTATATAGATTTTCACATTTTCATTTCGCGGATCAACTATTGCTGAATGAGTACTTTTAGTCATGACTGGTCAGCGTACCTCCCTAAACTGCTACGGTGCTTATAAGTCTAAAAAATGAAAAACCTTTTAGTTCAAAGACAGCGTTCAATTTTGCTTTGTTCACAAGGTAAATAAAGGGAGGAAAAGTGGCTGACGGGGAAGCAATAATTTCTCTAGAAAGCGTTTTTAAAATATTTGGGCCGAATCCTCGGGGAAGAGCTTTTGATTTAGCTAAATCTGGTGTTCATAAAGACGATGTCCAAAAGCAGTCTGGGCACGTCGTGGGTTTAACCGATGTTTCCTTCTCTGTGAACAAAGGTGAAATATTTGTGGTTATGGGCTTGTCAGGCTCTGGGAAATCAACCGCGATACGTACAGTAAACAAACTTCATGACGTCACAAGTGGAAAAGTGATGGTAGAGGGTACGGATGTGCAGGAATTGACTGGATCCGCACTGCAGGAATTTAGACGTGAAAAAATGGGAATGGTATTCCAACATTTTGCTCTGTTTCCACACAGAAATGTAATTGATAACACAGGCTATGGTCTAAAAGTGCAAGGTGTAGATAAAAGACAACGAAATGAAGCCGCCATGAGAGCCCTTTCACTCGTGGGTCTTGAAGCGTACGCACTAAATGCCACGAGAGAACTTTCCGGTGGAATGCAGCAGCGGGTGGGGTTAGCTCGTGCTTTGTGTAGCGATCCAGACATACTTCTCATGGATGAAGCATTCAGCGCTCTAGATCCGCTGATACGTCGTCAAATGCAAGATGAGCTTATGTCGATTCAGAGTGAACTTCATAAAACAATTCTGTTTATTACCCATGACTTGAATGAGGCTCTAAGAATAGGTGATCGAGTCTGCATACTTAGAGACGGTTATGTTGTTCAAATTGGCACTGCAGAAGAAATTCTCACCCAGCCGGCCGATGCCTATGTGGCTGAGTTTGTTCAGGACGTAGACCAGGGAAGAGTGATTGATGTCGAATCAGTTATGGAAGCGCCGGCAATAGTTGACTCTAATTCAACTCTTGTGGAAGCCATTAATTCACTTGGAGGCCGTCAAGGAGGGTTTTGTTGTGATCAGGACGGAAAGCCCGTATCTCTTTTACACTTAGCAGATGCAAGTTCTGCTCTAGCCCAAGGTTCAACCGATCTGAAGGATGTGCTCAGAACTGACTTTGAAAGAACCACAGCGGAAGCGACATTTAACACAAACTATGCAGCTGCCGGAAGAGGATTGCCAATTGCAGTTGTTGATGAAACAGGACGTTTAATAGGCGAACTTGAACCTCGTGAAATCATGGAAGAGATGGGACGCGTGGAGCAACTAATTGATGGGTTCGATAGGGAGGTATTCCTATGATGCATATTTTCGGACAAATACGTTTCGAGAAAGCAGGTACTGAAGAATCAGTAAGCATTTTTGACACTGCGATTCTGGATGAGTGGAGAATTCCTTTCGGCTATTGGTTTGATCAGATGGTCGACTGGATGGATTTGAACGCAGGATGGGTCCTGGACACGATTAAATGGCCTTTTGATTTTTTGCTTGATAATTTCGTTAATTCCTTTCTCCTCACAGTTTCTTGGTTCTGGGTTGTGCTTTTCACGATTGTTTTCGGGGCTCTTTTCCGTACCCCTAGAATTGGAATCCAATCAGGTTTTGCACTCGCACTGTGTGGATTACTCGGCCAGGCGTACTGGTTAGACACTATGAGAACTGTCGGAATGGTTATCGTTTCCGTCGCTCTTTGCGCCCTCATTGGAATTCCATTAGGTGTGCTCTGTGCACGACAAGACGGCGTGTGGAACGTCGTGAGACCGGTGATGGATGCTATGCAAGTTATTCACTCATTTACCTACATGGTTCCTTTTGTGTTTTTCTTCAGTATCGGTGTTGTACCCGCGACTATGGTGACAATGATTTATGCTCTGCCTCCATTAGTCCGTTTGACTAATCTTGGTATCAGACAAGTGCCTGAAGATGTCGTTGAGGCAAGTCGCGCATACGGAGCCCCTGAGACAAGAGTTTTGGTTGATGTTCAACTTCCTTTAGCGAGGCCAGCGATAATGACAGGATTGAATCAATGCTTAATGTTGTCAATAGCAATGGTTGGTATCGCAGCAATTATGGGTGCGTCAGGACTGGGGCTTCAGGTGTTCAGAGCGGTTCAGAACCTTGATGTTGGCTTAGGTTTTTCCGCAGGTTTTGCTCTATTTCTAGTTTCAGTTGTACTTGATCGACTCTCACAACCTGAGGGTGACAATCGCAGACTCTTTGAGCGTATTACAGGTGCCGTAAGAGCCCGTAGAAGTACAGATGAAGAGATACTGAGCGAATTAGCCGAACTGGGTAAAGATAAAGAAACAACAGAAGTTGAATGGAATGCTCCTGCAACACCAAATGAACGTACAGGTTTACTTGTCGCTGGTGTCGGCGGGGTTGTTGCCTTAGTTTCATTATTTTTGACCTGGGGTAGTGACGCAGGTTTAATAGCTGGCCATGCTCGTGCAGCCGACCTTGACCTTACAGGTCAATCATTTAACGGGTTTGCTGCTTCAGGAGGAAACTGGTTCGGATTTTTCGTTTTCGGTGCAGCGTGTTTAATAATTGCTGCTTCAATCACAACCATTAGAAACCCAGGCTCAATATCTAAATGGATGGGCGCTCACGGTGCAGTAATAGCATCTTTCGTGATTTTGATTTCTTCTCTAACGTACTTAATGGCAAATACGGCACAAGAAACAGTCAGTTACTCTCATGGGATAGGACTCTATGTGTCAGTAGCTGGAGGAGCCATAGGTATTTTAGGTTCCCTTTTCGCTCTGCAGACAGCTCCACTGTCGCCACACAGGCCGTTAACAATTTCTATTGGATGGGGTCGAGTATTAGCGGGTATAACAGCTCTTCTTCTAGTATTAATAGGCTCGATTTCTGGATGGACCTTTGATGAACGGGGAGCTACGGATTTGCCACCAGAGGCTCAAGCGGAAATTAATGTTCTCCGTGAAGAGGTTGAATTATCACCAGCGTTAGTTGCGATAAACAATTCAAAGATCAGTTCCTTAATAAACAAGTACCGCATGACCGTGGAGACTATCAATGATGGTATAACTCCAAATGGTGGGGGACTTTCTTATTTGGCTATACCACTTGTGATAATTGGTCTTCTGACTTTATTGCCGGCGGTCGGATTTTTTGGTTTCAACGAGCATATGCGATGGCGCTGGAGCGTCATCACTGCAGGCATAGGGGCAGGCATATCAATAATTGGACTTGGTTGGATCATAAGTTTGGCCAGAGTTTCAGATCTGCAAATAGTCACAGGAGCAGGAGCTTTCTTGACTGCTCTGGGTGGAGCCTCTTTAGCATTATCATCACGTTCAATTTTGAATGAATTTAATAGGGAAAAAGTATACGAAAACCCAAACATCGGGCAGAATGTTTAATCTGAATCTTTAAGAGGCAAGAATGTCAGAGATAGTGAAAAAAAGATTTAAATCACGCGTATCGGGCGTAGACAGGTTTTTGACCTTTATTCGCGTTCTTATGGCGACGTTGATAGTTCTAGGGGTTGTCGCGTTCATTTCACAGCAAATATGGCCGAATAACCCATTTGCAGAATGGAGGAATCCTGATGCGCGTGGCCTAACAGGTGATCAATTTAAAGGCCTGGTGGTTTCAGGTTTGTCACAAGGAGCGATGTATGGGCTAATTGCCTTGGGTTATTCAATGGTTTACGGAGTCTTAGGTTTCATAAATTTCGCCCATGGGGAAGTTTTCATGGTGGGAACTATGTCAGGTTGGATTACATCCGAGAAATTAAACGATGCTGGTCTGTGGGAAAGTAATTTTATTTTGTCACTCTTCTTGATCATTTTTGTAGCGATTACCACCTCTACTGTGACAGCTATAATTACTGAAAGAATCGCTTATAGACCGTTGCGTAGTTCGCCGCGGTTGATTCCTTTAATCACTTCGATAGGTGTTTCCTTTTTTATCCAAAACGCTGTATTGGGATTGTTTGGGCCTGCGAGTAAGGGGTACCCCCGTCTTCCTGAATGGCTATCGAAGCAAAGGTCGATTTTTACTGTTGAGATAGCTGGAACAAAGATTCTTGTAATGGTTGTAGCGGGACTTTCAATGGCAGGTCTTTGGTATCTGGTTGAAAGAACTCAAACAGGCAGAGCAATGAGAGCAGTTGCCGAGGATAAAGAGATTGCCTCACTCATGGGGATAAATGTGAATCGAACAATTGTAATTACGTTCGGCGTTGGTGGGGCAATGGCTGGAGTTGGTGGAATCCTTTGGGGTCTACTATTTAGAAGCGTCACTCATATGACAGGTTTCTTGCCGGGAATTAAAGCATTTACCGCTGCTGTGGTTGGAGGCATTGGAAACATGGGTGGAGCGATGGCTGGCGGCGTTTTTTTAGGATCAGCAGAATCTATAGCCCCTATGGTCATATTGGAACCACTTGGGGTTCCAGGCGTAAGCCAATTAAAGGACGCTGTAGCCTTTACCGTTCTCGTGCTTGTCTTACTGTTTAAACCTTCAGGGCTATTTGGAGAGAGACTTTCACAAGAGGATCGTGCATGATGACTGATACTTCGGCCTCTAAGAAACTGTTTGAACAGAATTGGAAACGCATTTCATTTTGGGGGAGCATATGCGCGTTGTCTCAGGTTTTTATTTGTTTAGTCGGTCTTCCATCAGAATTGAACAGACGAATACTGATTGAGTCAACTCTTAGCCTTGGATACCTTTTTATACTCTGGATTCCTTTGGTGTTCGGTTACATAGTTTCAAAAATGGTCGAGTTGGAAGGTGTAGAAAACCCTAAACCCGGCGCAGCAGATTTACTATCAGGAGCGTTAACTGGACTATTTGGAAGTTTAGGTCTCGTATTGCTCATGTTGGGTATCGATAATCTTGACATGAGAGATCCTTTGATCAACTGGAATCCAAAACTATTCAGATTGCTTACTTTCGAAAACAGTATTGGATTCGGGAGTTTGGTTTGGATTGCAGTAGGCGTAGGGCTCGGCACTGTCGGAGCTTCTTTACACCAGATGTCAAGCCAAATCCGAAAAATGGTTGCTTATGCGACATTTGGTCTTTTTTCCTTTGCTGTTTTAGAGGATGTCATAGATGATCTTTCAGAAGGCTTCCGACTGGAGTGGTTGAGCGACATGATCTATGCCAAAAAGGGCGGCATGACAGTCACTTCAATGATTGTCCTTGCTGTAGTGCTGGCATTGCTGCCATTGATCACTCGGGGCAAATTTAAAAAGACAGTAGATCGTTACCGCTCAGACGCTACGCCAGAGAATCAAAGACGGAACTCTGTGGTTCTATTTTCTATTATTGCAGTTTTAGTTATTGTGCTTCCTTGGTTCTTAGGCGGGATCATTAACGAGCTTTTAGCGAACGTTGGACTTTTCTTATTACTGGCCTTAGGTCTGAATATCGTAGTCGGTCTTGCAGGTCTCTTGGACCTAGGATACGTGGCTTTCTTTGCCGTGGGAGGGTACACAACCGCAGTTTTCACCTCTCCTAATTCACCGTGGTTCTCTCCTGAAACTCATTTTGGTATTTCACTGTTGGTTGTTGTGGTAATGGCGACTTTGGCAGGTCTTCTAATAGGTGCCCCCGTTATTCGAATGAGAGGAGACTATTTAGCAATCGTTACTTTAGGATTCGGTGAAATCATAAGACTTCTTTTCTTATCTGACTGGCTGAAGCCTTATTTAGGAGGCTCACAAGGCATCACCAACATCCCTGCAATAGATCTAGGTCCTTGGGAAGTCAGAGGCGCGGATCCCAGATCGGTTTTCTACATGGTTCTTGCTTTTTGTGTTCTTGCTATATACGTCTCATGGAGACTTCAAGGTTCCCGTTTAGGTCGAGCATGGATGGCGATAAGAGAAGATGAGAGCGTCGCTGAAGTAATGGGAATAAATACAGTTAATTCCAAATTGATGGCTTTTGTGGTCGGAGCTGTCTTGGCTTCATTTAGCGGGGCTGTTTTGGCGGCCAAAGTCGGATCTGTTTTCCCAAAGAGTTTTGAGATTCTCGTGTCAATCATAATTCTCGTAGTTGTGATAGTGGGAGGCATGGGCAGCATTACCGGAGTAATGGTCGGTTCGTTGGTGCTGATAGGAATCCTTGGTGGGCCGCGACAACCAGGACTTCTTCAAGAGTTTCAGAACTTCAAACTGTTGATTTATGGAGCCTTGCTCGTTTTCATGATGCTTAAACGTCCTGAGGGTCTTGTGCCCACTGCACGTCGAACTAGGGAATTGCATCAAGAAGAATATCTTCAAGATGCATGGTTGGGTGACGATGAGAATGAGGAACGAGAAGAAGTTGGAGAGCAACTATGAGTCTGTTGGAAATTCATAACCTTCAGGTCACTTTCGGGGGACTAGATGCGCTTTCAAGTCTCGATTTTTCAATCGAAGAAGGAGAAATTGTTAGTGTTATCGGACCGAATGGTGCTGGAAAAACAACATTTTTTAACACAATTTCAGGAATGATTCCTCCGACTAGTGGAGAAATCATCTTTAACGGTGAGTCAGTTCTGGGTCTTGATCCAAATCAAATAACAGAGATGGGAATCGCACGAACATTCCAGAATGTGAGACTATTTCCGAATATGACTGTTCTAGAGAATGTGATGGTTTCACAACACTGTCGAACGTCGCAACTGGTAGTTGGAGCTTTATTTCAAACAAAGGCATTCAAACAAGAAGAGAGAGAAATACGAGAACGTTCTGAAGAAATTTTGAGCTTTTTCGGAACTCGCCTTATTGGATACCGTTTAGATCAGCCAGCTTTTGCATTGTCATATGCAAATCGACGCAGGCTTGAAATTGCACGCGCGATGGCGACTCAGCCACGTTTATTGCTATTAGATGAGCCAGTTGCAGGTATGAATCCGATCGAAACTGCAGAGTTAACGGGACTAATCAGCAGACTGCGCGATGAATGGGGATTCACAATTGTAGTCATCGAGCATGACATGAAAGTAGTTCGAGATGTTTCTGATCGCGTGGTGGTTCTAGACCATGGTGTACCCATCGCTCAGGGAGCGTACGACGAGGTTTCAACCAATCCTGATGTTATTGAAGCGTATTTGGGTAGGCCAGTAGAGGCTAAATCATGACAGAAACCGCTTTGCTGGAATTTCGTTCGGTTAACACCCATTATGGGGCCGTTCATATACTTAAAGACGTTGATCTGGCTATATATCCAGGTGAGATGGTTTGCTTATTAGGTGGCAATGCAAGTGGAAAATCAACGACTCTAAAAACCTTGTTGGGTATGGTTACCCCTACCTCTGGTGAAGTTCTTCTTGACGGTGAAGTGGTTAATGACAAACCAACGAGCTACAGAGTAATTAATGGTGTGACGATGGTTCCTGAAAATCGTCGACTCTTCAAACGTTTGACAGTTAAAGAGAATCTTGAACTTGGTGCCTATTTACGAGATGACAGAGAAGGAATCGATGAGGATCTTGAAAATATTTATGAACTTTTCCCTCGTGTCAAAGAAAGACTTTCTCAAAAGGCAGGAACTCTTTCAGGAGGTGAACAACAGATGGTGGCAATTGGACGTGCATTAATGTCGCGTCCAAGAGTTCTTCTTATGGATGAGCCATCAATGGGACTAGCTCCTGCGCTTGTGCAACAGAATTTCGAACTTATTCAGCAAATCCATGAAGAGGGAATGGCTATTTTCATGGTGGAACAAAATGCAAACATGGCTCTCTCTATTGCTGATAGAGGTTGGGTTTTACAGACAGGCAGAGTCGTGCTCGATGACACTGCTGAAGCTTTGCTAGCTAATCCGGAACTGCGTTCTTCTTACCTTGGAGAGAGCTAGATAACAGCTTTTTCCAAAAAAGGCTCGTTTCTTAGAACTCGACCGTAATTAAGCTCAGTTAAGTTAAGAGATCGGTATTCACCGTAAATTATCAATTCACTCAACCCTCTTCCTACACCAGGGCTTTGTTGAAATCCGTGTCCACTAAAACCATTGCAAAAAAAGAAATTTGGAAGCGTTTCACAAGCACCGATTATCGCATTTTGATCCAAAGTATTGTAAGCATAGTGACCAGCCCATGAACTTATTACTTTAACTTTTTCAAAAGCTGGAACACGGTGGGCAAGCACTGGCCAGATATTTTCCTCCCATTCTTCCCCTCTTACTTTGAAATCATCAGGGTCTACCTCTAAATCATTTACAGGGGGTGCACCTGCAATAAAATGGGGAGGGTCAGTTCTGACGTGAACTCCTGAAGGGTCGATCGTTAGTGGAAGAGTCTGCCCTTCTAGGATCTCACGGCAGTCGAAAACAAAAGCCGCTCTTATTCTTGGTTCGACTGGAAGTTCCAGACCCACCATTTCTGCTATCCACTTTGCACGGGGACCAGCGCAATTCACTACACGCGAGCATGAAAGAACTTCACCTGAATCTAATTCCACTTCCTTTACAAGACCCTTGCTTTTGTCAATATTGATTGATGCAACACGACTATTAAAATATTCAACTCCGTTATGTCTGGCTCGTAGCTTGAAACCTTGCATTAATGAAAACGCATCTAGCGTTCCTTCGTGTCTAATTCCTAAACTTCCGCCCTCAAGGTCACCGGTCTCCATGTAAGGGAATCTTTTCTTAATTTCACTTGGTGAAAGCAACGCGACTTCTGCTCCGCATTCCTTTTGGATCTCATGGTTGTCTATCAAATTATCCATTCCATCTTCAGTGGCTAGGAACAGATAACCAGTTTCATGAAAAGGAAGTTCGGGTGCCTCTCCATTTACTTGAACGTGGTTATGAAAATTTGAAAAAAATTCGGTAGCAAACATTGAAAGCTTAATATTTACAGGTTGCGAAAATTGGTGCCGGATGCTTGCCTCGGAAAGTGCTGTGGAAGATTGTGCGTATGTTGGATCTGGTTCGATTACTACTATGTTCCCGTCGTAGTCGGTATTTTCAGACAACCAATAGGCGGTAGAACTACCCATGACGGCACCTCCGATGATTAAAGTATCGCAATGTTTCATGAGGCGCCTTCAGTCATAAATCTCGATTTAAGTTTCCTTTAAATATTGCCTGACATTTTTTAGGAAACATAACCCTGTGCTAGATCATTTTCAATTGAATCCGGATTTCGTTCTTCTGGATTACCGAAACCTCCTCCACCTGGGAGTTCCAAAATCAATCTCCTTCCTTCTGGAACAGGTTGTTTCCCTTTTGCGTCAAAGGGTGTTCCGTCGTCGAGATACACCTTTCCGGGGGATCCGCTTTCTCCTCCGTCACGCCCTCGTGCAGGGTTTTCGACTCGATCAAACATGCAACTGAAGAAAAATTTGTAACCCTCAGCAGGGGCTAGCTCAATTATTTGACCTAATCCACCACGATGACGCCCGTTCCCCCCTGAATTAGGCCGCAACTCTTTTCGCCATATAACTATTGGTCCGACTTGTTCGGTCGCTTCGGATGACATTGTTCTAACACCACTCGGAAAAGCCGTGCTGCTTAGCCCATCTAAATGTGGTCTGGCTCCTGTGCCACCGCTATTGAACATAAGTATTTCCCTTGGTGGTAAGTCTGGATTCGCGCCAGCAGACCTAGCGCTGACATGAAAGTTCCATAGAGCTCCGGCTCCTTCCGCTGGAATGACCTGAGGGAGGGCTTCTGATATGGCTCCCAAGCAAAGGTCAGTTACGAAATGCCCAGTCACATGTCTGACTGCAACTGGGTCAGGATGTTTGGCGTTTAGTATGCATTGTTCTGGTGCACTAACAGTGAAAGCTGCTAGTGACGCATAGTTGCTCGGCATCTCAGGAGCTAGTGCTACAAGCATGGCATACGAATAGTAAGCATGAGCGTAAACTAACGGTACGTTAACCCCATGTTCGCAGGTGGGCGAACTTCCTTCAAAGTCAGCATGTGCGCCTTTCTTATCGACTGTGATGGTCACTTTTAAGGTGACTGTCTCGTTGTACCCATCAACTTGCATTTCATTTTCGTATTTACCTGGCTTCAACTTCGAAAGACGTTCCATTGTGGCGTCATGTGTCTTTTCGAAGATGAATTCAGTTAAATCTTCTAAGTTGTCTAAATGAAACTCGTCAAGCATTCCGTGTAGACGTCTAATACCTGTTTCATTAGATGTTGAAAGAGAATGAAGGTCACCAATTACTTGTGAAGACTCACGAACGTTATGACGGACTATATTTATCAGATCTTCATTTAATTCACCGCGCTCCAGCAATTTCATAATAGGGACGAAGAGCCCTTCTTCGTAAACCTCAGTTGCATCGGGTCCGAAACCTCTGCCGCCGACATCTACCACATGAGCTGTGCAACCGAAATATCCTATTAGATTTGTATCTCTGAACACAGGAGTAACCACTGTGAAGTCATGTAAATGACCGGTGCCCTTCCATGGATCATTGGTTATGTAAACGTCGCCTTCATAAATTCTGTGAGGTCCGATATCCTCTATGAAGTTAACTACAGCTGCTGCCATGGTGTTTACATGTCCCGGAGTTCCAGTTATCGCCTGTGCAATCATTCTTCCTTTAGTGTCATAGACGCCTGCTGAGAGGTCTCCTGCCTCTCTAACACTTGTACTGAAGGCTGTACGAACAAGAGCCAGAGCTTGTTCTTCGACTATTGATATAAGCCGATTCCACATAACTTGATTTTTCAAATGTTTCATTCGGCAGCCTCAGTTTTTTTAGTCACCAGTAGACAGTTGTCTTGCTGCACAGATGACTTTTTTTCACTCGAAATCCAAGTTGTTGTTTGACTCTCAACAATTATTGCTGGACCCATAACACAATCACCGGGGTTTAATTTTTCACGCTCGAAGATAGAAGCATTGACTTCAGAATCCTTAACTGGGTCATAGATAACACGTTTAAGGTCACTTGTAACAATATTTTCAGAAGCAACACTAACAGTTCTTTCAATTTCTGGTCTTGGAGAGGTGACTTTGACGGACCACCCGACTACTTCAATTTGCAGACCTTCTATAGCTCTACCGAAATGCTCCTCATAAGTTTTCTCGAACTTGTTGTTCAGTAATTCAATGCCCAAGTGGTCAAATATCGCATTTTCCAGAGGGACAGTGATTTCCCATCCTTGCCCTGCGTACCTCATAAAAGCACAACGTTCCACAGTGAGACTCTCGATAGGGAAACTCTCATTTGATGCTTCCATTACAAATTCTGTAGCTTCTAAAGTCAGGTCATTTAGAAGCTGGTTCACACTTTCATGATCAAAATTTTCTATGGAAACGTAGAAACTTTTCAAAGCTTCATAAGAAAATGGTGTTCGAAGAAAACCTATGGCAGAACCGACACCTGCTCCGGGAGGTATAAGTAGTCTTTCTATTTCCAGCTTGTCACACAAGCGAGAGGCATGAAGAGGCGCTCCTCCACCGAACGCAATCATTGAGTACTGGGATACATCTCTGCCATTTTCTACTGCATGAACTCGAGCCGCATTAGCCATATTTTCATCGACAACCTCGATGATTCCGATTGCTGCATTTTCAACATTTATTTCAAGCGGCTCTGCTACGTCGGCTAATAAAGCCTTTCTGGACTCTTCGGGTAGGAGGTTAATATCATCAGCGCCGAAAGTCTCCGGTGAGATTCGACCAAGTACTATGTTTGCATCCGTTACTGTTGCCAGAGAGCCACCTAACCCATATGCTGCGGGCCCTGGTTCAGAACCTGCACTTAGAGGGCCGACTCTTATCTGTTTAAGGTCATCAACATTGGCAATAGATCCGCCACCAGCTCCTATTTCAATCATTTCTATCACAGGTATTGATATAGGCATCCCGCTTCCTTTAGTGAAACGGTGGGTTCTCGCTACTTCAAAAGTCTTTGCAGATCGCGGCGATTGTTCATCTATGAGGCATATTTTTGCAGTTGTGCCTCCCATGTCGTAAGAGAGAGCAGCGTCTATTCCATGGCGAGTAGCAATTTCAGAAGCGAAAACAGCGCCCCCTGCAGGGCCTGATTCTATGAGTCTTACAGGAAATTTTATTGCACTTTCTATACTGATCAATCCGCCACCCGAATGGATGAGATGAATATCGCATTTCGCTCCGGCATCAGCTAATTCAGTCTTAAGCCTTTCAAGATAAGAGGCCATCATTGGTTGGACATAGGCGTTTGCACATACAGTGTTAAATCTTTCAAATTCTCTCATTTGAGGCGACACTTCGGACGAGATTGAGACTTTCAAATTTGGAAGCTGATCTAAAAGCATTTCCTGAAAGAGAGATTCATGTCTGTCATTCATGTATGAATGTATAAAACCTATTGCAACAGCTTCATATCTATCTTCTTTAGAAGACAGTAGATTGATAAGGTTTTTAGCTTCCGTTTCGTCAAAAGGTAAAAGCACGGAGCCATCTGCAGAGATGCGCTCTGAAAGGACATATCTGTTTTTTCTCTCAATTAGAGGTTTGGGTAGTTCAAGATTGAGGTCATATTGTTCAAATCTGCTCTCTGTCCTCATCTCAACTGTGTCGCGAAAACCTTTTGTAGTTACAAAAGCCGTTCTTGCTCCGGTTCTAGAGATTAAAGCATTTGTGGCAAGAGTCGTCCCGTGTATAAAGGAGTCAAGTTCTGAGAGATCAGTTCCTGAATCGGCTATAACTGCATCTATGCCTTGGAGTATTCCTATCTCGGGCGATTCGTAAGTAGTGAGAACTTTCGTTGAAAAAATTTCCCCTCCTGCCTCCAGCACTACGTCGGTAAATGTTCCTCCGACATCAGCTCCGATTCGCATTTTATTCTTAGCCATTACGGGCACTAGTCTCCTTCGAGAATGTCCTCTAAAGGTGGAAATGTGGAAGGAGGGACTATATCCACTGTTGCAGATCTCTGTTGTGACAGCATTCCGCCATCCACTTTAATCACATCACCAGTGATGTATTTGGCGTCCTCAGAGGCAAGGAAAAGTGCTGGACCTGCCATATCATCAGGATCACCAGGGCGACCAAGAGGAATATTTTCACCCCGAAGATTTCTTGCTTCTTCATCCATTCCCTCGGTGTCGATTGAACCCGGCATGAGCGCACATACCCTTATGCCATAAGGTCCGAGATCAAGCGCCATCGCTCTAGTAAGAGCTTCTATGCCTCCTTTTGAAGCGTCATAGGCCGTGAAGGATCTGTGCGCACGAGTCGCACCACCTGATGACATGTTGATAATCACACCCTGTTTTTTGGAAGCCATGATCCTTGCTGCCTGCTGAGAGCAAAGAAAATGTCCAGTTAAATTAACGTCAATAATACGTCTCCACCAAGCCTCGTCTGCTTCAAAGAAGTGAAGCATCGGGCTTACGATTCCTGCATTGTTTACAAGTACGTCAACAGTTCCAAAAGATTCTAATGCAGAGTCGAAAATTCTTTTCACATGGCTGCTATCAGCTACGTCAGCTACGACTCCAATAGACTCACCTCCGTTGTTGTTGATGCCTGCGACTACTTCGTTAACTCGATCCTCATCAATATCGTTCACGACTACTTTGGCGCCCTCACTCGAGAAGCGCTCCGCTATAGCACGTCCAATTCCTTTTCCAGCACCAGTTACTACGACTACTTGATCTTTGTGATTCCGACTCATTGGTTATCCTCAAACAAATTTGTTCATGTAAGGATATCGAAGATATAAAGACACTCAGCCACTTGAGTGGAAAGCTAAATATGTATGCCTTCGCACGTAGTTTCCTGTTGCGTAGGTGGAGGAACTTTCATCTACATGAAAATCAGGAAAATTCCTCAGAATTCCCTTAAGTGCAATGGAGGATTGCAGGCGAGCGACAGATGCACCTAGACAAAGATGTGCACCGGATCCGAAACCCAACGTTCGTTTTATTTTTCGACGAATGTTCAGTTTTTCAGAGTCTTCACCGAATTCGCGTTCGTCTCTATTGCCGGATCCATAACCAAGAAGAACACGAGATCCGGAAGGTATTTTTTCACCGTGTGACTCGAAATTTTCTAAAAGAACTCTACTCAGACCTTGAACTGGAGAAGTCATTCTCAACAATTCCTCAATTGCCGCAGGTAAAAGTTCTAGATCGTCTAACAAAAGTTTTCGCTGATCTTGGTATTCAGTCAGCAACACGGCTGAACCGCCCAATAAGCCAGTTGTGGTGTCGTTTCCGCCGGTGATCATCGTGAAAGCCAATCCGAGAATCCACATGATAGAAACTTTCTCTTCACCCATTTCTAGAAGTTCTGAAATCAAGTCATCCCCAGGTTTCCTCTTCCTCCACTCGATCAATTCAGTGAAGTAACCTGTAAGTTCAACAATGGCATCGAGTCCTTCACTGTCTTCATTTTGGATTGCACCTGCAACGATTTTTTCTGTCCAAGTGTCAAAAATCACTCGATCTGATGCTGGTACACCTAAGTATTTTGAAACCACAAAGCTCGGGAGGGGCTTAAACAGTTCAGAAATGATGTCACAGTCTTCTAGTTCTTTTATTCTATTTATTGCTGTATCGACAAAAGAATTAATGTCCTGTCTCATGTCTTCAGCTTTCCTAGGAGTGAAACCCCTGCTGATCAGTCTCCTGAATTGGGTGTGTTCAGGTGGATCCAGAAAAACTATAGGAGTCGCATCTCCCATTTCTAAATAGCTTGAGTCCTGATCAATTGTTAGACCATGTCGAGAGGAAAATATATTCGGACTTCTTGCAGCATTGAAAACATCTTCGAATCGAGAAAAGAACCAGTAGGATCCTTCTTCCACGAAATGTACCGGAGAGTTATCGCGCAGATCTGAATACATGGTGTAAGGATCACGCCACGACTCACCTGATCTAGGCACATAGGCACTTTTTCCCATGTGTAAGGATACTTTTTAGTAAAAAGTTTTCCTTGACACCACTAAGGACAAGTTTGAAGGCAGAATCAATTCGTATGAAAAATTTGATTTACACGGATACTTCCAATGAGTAATTATGACGTAATTATCATTGGCGGAGGCTCAGCAGGGTGTGTGCTCGCAAATCGTTTAAGTGAAAACAGTAATGTAAAAGTCCTTTTGCTGGAAGCGGGAAGGCGAGACCATCGATGGGATTTCGTAATTCATATGCCTGCAGCACTTTCATACGGCATAGGCAACAAGTTTTACGATTGGAAGTATGAATCTGACCCCGAGCCAGGACTTGAAGGTAGAAGAGTGTCTCATGCCAGAGGGAAGGTGTTGGGGGGTTCTTCAAGTATCAACGGCATGATTTTTCAACGTGGCAATCCTGCCGATTATGAACGCTGGGCTGCAACACCAGGTTGCAGACAGTGGAGTTATTCACACTGTTTGCCTTACTTCCAACGAATGGAGACTTGTCTCCATGGGGTAGACCGGTACAGAGGGGGCAGTGGCCCGTTAATGCTGGAAAGAGGACCTGCTGAGAGTCCTTTATTTGGAGCCTTTTTTGATGCAGTGCAGGAAGCCGGTTATGAAATAACTGAAGATGTGAATGGATACCGCCAAGAGGGGTTCGCTTCTTTTGACCGAAATATTTACAGGGGGAGACGAAACTCTGCTTCAGTTGCTTATTTACACCCTGTTGCCTCAAGGCCAAATTTAGATGTCATAACAAGAGCTCATGTCACGAAAATAATTTTTGATGGCAACAAGGCGGTCGGGGTCGAGTTCATGAAAGACAGGCGCAATAAAACCAGCACAGCAGGTGAAGTAATTTGTTGCGGAGGTGCTATAAACACTCCACAACTACTACAACTATCAGGAGTGGGTCCAGCTAGAACCCTCGAGGAAGCCGGTGTAGAGACATTGATTGACCTTCCTGGCGTGGGTGAAAATTTACAGGATCACTTAGAAGTTTATGTCCAGTACGCCTGCAAAAAACCTGTATCCATGTCACCCTACTTGAAGGTGTGGAGACGACCTTTGGTTTTTTTTCAGTGGTTATTGAGAAAAGGCCCAGGTGCAACTAACCATTTTGAAGCAGGGGGTTTTGTAAGAGGAAATGAAAGAGTTGAATGGCCAAATCTGATGTTCCACTTTTTACCTATTGCTATCAGATACGACGGAAGTACTCCGGTTTCAGGTCACGGTTACCAGTTTCACGTAGGGCCGATGTTTTCTGATAGCCGCGGAAGTATCAAAATAAAAACAAATGACCCTTTTGAAAAGCCGTCAATTAGATTTAATTACCTTTCCACTGAAGAAGATAAAAAAGAATGGGTTGAGGCTATTCGTGTTGCTCGGAAAATAATGAGCCAGCCAGCTTTTGAGGAGTTCAATGGGGGAGAGATATCTCCTGGGTCGAATATTGAAAAAGATGACGAGATTTTGAATTGGATTAAAAAGGATTCAGAGACTGCGCTTCACCCATCCTGTTCCGCTCGAATGGGAACAGATCACATGGCGGTTGTAGACCCTTCAACCATGAGAGTCCATGGAACGGATCAGTTGAGAGTGGTAGACGCCTCTGTCATGCCTAACATCACTAACGGAAATATTTATGCACCAGTTATGATGCTTGCCGAGAAGGCAGCAGACCTTATATTGGGTAACACTCCCTTAGCAGCAGATGACTCACCTGTTTATAAACACAAAGGAGATAAATAGAAATGACCAGCGAAATTGCTATCGGTTCAAGAGTCAGAAAGTCACCTTTTTTCGAAGCTACGATTTCACACGGAGTTAAGCAATTTTCTATTTACAACCATATGTATATGCCGACTTCATACGGTAATCCAACTGCTGAATATGAGGCATTAACTGAAAAGGTTTCTATTTGGGATGTAGGTTGCGAGCGTCAAGTGGAGATAGTGGGCCCTGATGCCCTTGAACTGGTTGAGTATTTATCAACTAGGGGAATGAGGTCATGCAAGGAGGGCAGAGCTCGTTACACGCCAATTTGTGACCATCAAGGAATTCTTATTAACGATCCGATAACACTTTGTTTAAGAGACGATCGTTACTGGGTTTCAATTGCAGATGGTGACCTTCTGTTATGGGCTCAAGCTGTAAGTTCTGAAAGAAACCTCAATTGCAGTGTCTTCGAACCAGAAGTTTCACCTTTGGCAGTTCAAGGGCCGAAGGCTGATCAAACCATGGTTGATTTACTCGGAGATTGGGTTATGGATATACCTTTCTTTGGTTTTATGGAAACACAATTGGACGACATCCCATTCATAATTTGTCGTTCGGGGTGGAGTGGGCAAGGAGGATTTGAATTATTTCTAACTGACGGCTCAAAGGGGATAGACCTTTGGGAAAGGGTCTGGAATTCTGGTTTACGATACGGTATTCACCCAGGCACTCCCAATGCGGTCGAAAGGATAGAAAGCGGATTGCTTTCATATAGGACCGACTGTGGAGCTTCAGCGACTCCTTTGGAGTTGGGTCTGGATCGTTTCATGAACTTGGAAAGAGATGAGCATTTCATCGGGAAAGAAGCCTTACTAGCGGAAAAAAGCAGAGGTCCCACAAGAAGATTGGTGAAGATTCTATTGTCAGGCGAACCTCTCGCTTCGCCAACTGAAGAACCATGGGCAGCATTTGATGAATCAGGAAATAAGATCGGGGAAATACGCGTAGCGGCATGGTCACCCGCCATGGAAGGAAATTTAGGGTTAGCATTAATTTCAAGTAAAGATGCTGGCCGTGATTTCAACGCAGAGAGCAGAGATGGTCAAAGTCATAGAGCAACGCACTTAAGTTACTTTGGCGAAAGAAACTAATTTTACAAATTGTGAAAATTTCATAATCGAATTTTCCCAACTGCAAAGTCGGTAAGCCTATGGGCGAGAATATTGGAATGGAAAGTCGAAGACAGTTTCTTGAATTGCCAGATGAAGACCCAGACACTATCTATGAATTATTTGAGAAACATGGTTGGGGGGATGGTCTGCCACTGGTGGCACCAACGGATAAACGTGTGAATGAAATGCTTAGTCACATAGAGGTTTCACCAGAAGAAGTGCTGACAGTTCTTCCGCCACGAGGAGGCTCAGCAACTTTTAGATCCGTAGCAGTTAATGCCGTTTTAGCGGGTTGCAAACCTGAATATTTTCCTGTTGTTGTTGCAGCTGTAAAAGCTTTAGGTAATCAAAGGATTAATTTGCGTGGAGTGAACACGACAACTCATCCTGTTGCTCCTTTATTGATAGTTCATGGAAAAGTGGTAGATGAACTTGGTTTTAACTCCGGTTTAGGGGTATTTGGACCCGGTAATAGAGCAAATGCAACGGTAGGAAGGGCGATAAGACTTGTCTTGTTGCATATTGCAGGAGCGGCACCAGGTCCTGGTGATGCTTCCACACAAGGCCAACCTTCGAAGTACACCTATTGCATTGCAGAGAATCAAAAGGAAAACCCTTGGGATTCGTATCCGGTAACGCTTGGAGTTGATTCAGACAGCGCACTTACTGTGCATTGCGGAGAAAACCCACACAATTTTCATGACATGGAGTCAGAAAACATTGAGAGAATACTTGATAAGGCTGCTTCGGCTATGACGACTTTTGGAGTCAATAATGCTTGCATATCCGGTGGTGAATGGTTCGTTATCCTTTGCCCCGAACACGCCGCTACGGCATCTAGTCAAGGTTGGAGCAGGGAAGATGTTTCCAATTACTTGTTTGAGAAAGCAAGAATGCCAGCTGGCCGCTTCAGAGAACAGTTCAACTTATTAGCGTGGGCAGATTGGATGCATTCACTTTCAGATGATGAGTTAGTCCCGATGACTCAAGAGGTTGAAAATATCAAAGTCCTAGTAAGTGGAGGTGCTGGAAAGCATTCATGTGTAGTACCAAGCTGGGGAATGACTCGAAGTGTGACAGTTCCAATATAAATGGAGTGGGAGGTCTAATCTATGAATATGAAGATTCACAGTCCTGAAGGTGAGTTAATGGATGAGGCGGTTGAGTTGTGTTCAACTACACCATTATTCTCTGGTGGTAAAATAGGGGTTCTCGAAAACGGTAAACCAAATGCTGATTTGTTACTAACAAAGATCGCTGAAGGACTCGCAGGGAGAATTGATGCAAAGTTTTCGGTGACCACCGGGAAAGGTGAAAGGGCTAATGCTGCTACAGCATGCAATCCTCAAGTTATTGGAATGCTTGCAGAAGAAGTTCAATTGGTGTTAACCGGTTCAGCCGATTGAGGATCTTGTACTTCGTGGAGTGTCCACGATTTGATTGAAATTGAAAAAGCAGGAGTGCCAGCCGTTGTTTTCACTACAGAAAAGTTTAAAGAGTTAACTCGTTCCGCTGCCAGTAGCTTAGGAATGCCAAAAGCGAGAATTGTGGTAGTCCCACACCCTCTGGGTGGCACGGAAGAAGAGGTTATCATGAGTTGGATCGAGTCCGCTTTGGATGATTTGTTGAAAGTATTGGAGATCTAATTTGTCAATTGAAATCGACCATTCGGGAAAAAATGTTGTTGTAACAGGTGCTGGCGCAGGAATAGGACGCTCTATAGCATCCCTGTTTGCCCAAGCTGGAGCGAGTGTTGCTGTTTTGGACAAGAGGGTCGACAAGGCACAGGAAACTGTTGAAATGTTGACTGCTTTAAATCAAGGATCACATTGTTCTGTTGTCGGTGACGCTCGCGAAGAGGGTCAGATTGAAAGAATGTTTGACGAGTCTTCGGAGAAACTTGGGGGGATTGATATAGCAGTTAACAATATTGGAATGCTAGGACCAGAGGGGACTGCTCCATTATTGGAAATGGATGAGAAAAAATGGAGGGATGTAATTGAACAAAATCTTTTAGTGACAGCCTTATCCATGAAGGCAGCAGCAAAACATATGAGTGAGTCGGGAAGCGGGGTAATTATCAATGTGAGTTCAGGTGAAACTACAAGACCTAGTCCGTTCTTGGCGGGTTATGGTGCGGCTAAAGCAGGAATAAATCATCTAACTCAGACAGCGGCAGTGGAATTAGGGCCCATGGGTATAAGGGTTCTAGCAATCGCTCCAGGCACAACCTTGACTGAAACAGTTGCAGATTTTTTCGACGATGATCGAATTTCGGCCATACAACAATCAAATCCATTGAGAAAAATGAGTGATATCGAAGACTTGGGATACCTGTCCGTTTTTTTAGCTTCTAATTTTGCCCAAAATATTACTGGTCAGTTGTTTTTAGCCGATGCAGGTGCCTATTTGTCACGTGAGAGGCCACCAAGTGTCTAAGGGATTTCACATGCGAGTCAAAAATCCCATGGAAAAATATGGATAGTTTCCCATCTTCTGATCCGATGAGAACCATCACTCAGGCAGAGATCTCTTCTTTTGCTTTAGATGGCGTGGTTCACTTGCCTGGAATTGTGCACAAAGACTGGGTTGGCCTGCTTGATTCTGCCTTGAAGCTCATGCTTAAAGAACCACAAATGTTTGCCGACCTTACAGCACTTGGAAGCGATTTAAATGAAACTCAAGGTTTGAGCGTTTTAGCTGACAGCGGCATTAAAGGAGGGAGGTTTTTATCGGGAATAGATCATTGGAAAGAAGATGAAAATTTTGCCGCATTTGCAAAAATTTCCCCTCTTCCCTCGATTGTGGCGGAACTTATGGACTCAAAAAAGGTTTACCTGTATGAAGATTCGGTTTTGATTAAAGAACCCGGCACGGCAGAAAGAACTGCCTTTCATCAAGATTTGGGTTATTTCCATATAGAAGGGGACAGTATTTGTACGGTCTGGGCTCCTCTAGATGAAATTAGCTCTGAAACAGGTGGAGTTATTTATCTCCGTTCCTCCCATAAGAGTAAAAAAGTATTTAAACCGAATTGGTTTGTTGCCAATGAGCCTTTGCCCGGCACAGAAGGAAATGATCTACCCAATATTGAAACAGGTGAAGAAAAATTTGATTTGCTTCAATTTGATACAAAACCTGGAGATTTGGTTGTGCATCACGCATTAACACTTCATGGAGCGGGTGCGAACAACTCGACATCTAGACAACGACGGGCTGTTTCAGTTCGTTACTGTGGAGATGGTTCCACCTATAAAATTCGTCCTGGTGCTCCTAAGAAACCGCATCATGAAAATATGAGAACAGGTGATCCTGTGGTTGATCATCCGGATTGTCCACTAGTTTGGGGTTAGCCAGAGGAATTTGGAAAATTAAATTACTTATGCGTGTGGGATAAGACAGCGCGTACAGCGTCATTTGCTGCAGTTCTGTTCAATACTCCCATTGCTTCGTCTATTTGATCTATTGTGAAGACTTCCCCAAGTAGCGGGGCAGTCGGGAATTTCTTTGTGTTAAGAATTTCTACTGCTTCTTTTAATGACTTATTAGTGCCTCCTGCTCCACCATGGATAGTAATTCCCCGCATGACAGCCTTGTCTGTTACGACTGGAACTGCTTCTCGGTTTTTAAGACCAGCCCAAATCACATCGCCGCCATATCTGACCAGATCGAGGCATAATCCTGGCACTGAGGGTGCACTGCTCAGATCGACTACGAGATCGGCCATTATGCCACCAGTGATATCTGTGACTATTTCGACTGGGTCTTCGTTAGATACATCAATAACGAAATCAGCTCCAATTTTTTCCGCTATGGAGAGTCTGTGGTCATCTTCGCCGGTTCCTGTAACAATGACTTTGTCGGCTCCCATTTGCTTGGCCATAGCAGCAAAAGTTAAACCCATGTGTCCGGGTCCTTGTATCACCACTTTCATTTTTTTGCCCCAGCGGATCCGGCTTGTCCACGCAATTACATTGCTTAGGGGTTCAAAAATAGTCAGCTCTTCAGCAGGTATGTCATTACTGAGGCGTTCAAGTTGGGTTTTCGGTAGAATGGACATGTATTCCCCGTAGCCTCCCCAGAGCCCTTCAGCTTCATCCAGTCCAAAACTGTATCCGTAGCAACTTATGCCGAAGGGGTTCGAGTCTGAAGGTTCTGTCGGGACAACAATGTTTACCGCTACACGATCTCCAATTTCAACTCCGAGTTCTGAATCAGGATCCAAGTCATAGACCCTTCCAACTATTTCGTGTCCAGGAACAGTAGGTGAAACTTCTCCGGGAACGTGTTTCTGACCGTTTAATTGAGCGACATCACTATGACAGAGGCCGACGGCTTCAACAGCGAGAACTGCTCCACCTTTCGGTGGTTTAGGTACATCAAAGTCGTCTTTTCTCTCCCAACTGCCATCTCCGTTGAAGATGACAGCAGAACAATTTTTCACGTTTGACACTGAAACTAATTCCAAAAAATTATAAACGTTGCAGAAGGGTCCCGGTTCCCAGTCCTCCTCCACAGCACATCGTTACCAAAGCGTGTTCGGTATCAGTCCGGTGGAGTTCATGAACCGCCTTTGTTGTCAATATTGCACCCGTTCCACCGAGAGGATGGCCCAAGGCTATTGCACCTCCATTTGGGTTGACGCGCTCCATATCAGGTTTGGTTTCTTTTTCCCATGCCAGAACTACAGATGCAAATGCTTCGTTGATTTCAACGATGTCTATATCGTTTATTTTCATCCCATTGTCATTTAGGATTTTTTCAGTTGCGAATATTGGTCCTGTGAGCATGAATTCAGGATCTGAACCGACCAAGCAGCTATCAACGATTTTAGCTAGAGGTTTTAATCCAAGATCTGATGCTTTTTGCGCTGTCATCATCAATACTGCTCCAGCACCATCAGAGATTTGTGAGGAAGTTCCAGCGGTGTGGACACCATTTTCACGTCCTGATGGTTTCAGATTTGCAAGTGATTCCATAGTGGTTTCTCGAAGTCCTTCGTCGCGAGTGACTGTGACATTTTCGCCTGAAGGGTTCCCCTCTTCGTCAGTGACCGGGACTTCGATTGGGGTTATCTGTGTGGCGAATCGATCTTCTGACCATGCTCTGGCGGCGCGGTCTTGAGAAAGTTTTCCGAAGGTGTCGCAATCATCACGAGTAATTTCCCAATGGTCAGCAATTCTTTCTGAACCTTCGAATTGACTAGTCATTTCGAAATGTTCGAAGTAGTTGCGATTTACCGGACTTCCGGCATTGGGTTCTTTAGGAATTGTCGCCCCGAAGCCGACTTGGCTCATGAGTTCCACACCACATCCAATAGCTGAATCGACAGTTCCTGAAGCCACTAGAGCGTATGCAAGATTCGTTGCCTGTTGAGAAGAACCGCATTGTGCATCGACTGTTGTCGCGGCCACTTCAATAGGCAAGCCGGCAGTAAGCCATGCTGTACGAGTTACATTCATAGTCTGCATGCCTACCTGACCTACGCATCCACCCACAACTTGTCCAACTTCTTTCGGATCCATTCCTGTTCTGGTGAATAAGGCAGCTTGAACTGTTCCTAGTAGGTCTACAGAGTGTGAATTGGAAAGACCACCACCTCTTTTGCCTATGGGGCTTCTCACTGCGTCTACTATCACAACTTCTTTCATTTTTTTCTCCTTGTTTATTTCACTTAGTGGGCATTAATACTTTCAGATTGGTAGGTTTCCGGTAGCTGAAGAAGTCGAGCCGTGATCCTTAAAGGCAGCTATTGTTCTTTGAGCTATACGCATCTGATGGATCTCATCAGCACCGTCGGCAAATCTGGACCATCTTGCATGTTGGTACATGTGGGCTAGAGGGGTGTCTGTTGAGTAACCGAGAGCACCGTGAACCTGTATGGCGCGGTCTATTATCCGGTTTAGGCTGTTTGCGACGAAGTGTTTCGCCATTGAAACCTCTGATTTGAAATCATCTCCATTGTCAATTTTCGAAGCGGCATGTAGAACCATTAATTTACATTGGTAAAGTTCCATCGCAGAATCAGCGATCATCCACTGAATTCCTTGTTTTTCAGCCAGGATTGACCCATGACTGTATCTTTCCAGAGATCTTTTAACTGTCATGTCAAGTGCCATCTCTGCTTGTGCAATCCACCTCATACAGTGTGCTAGTCGAGCTGGGCCTAAACGGTATTGACCAAGTAAATGACCTTGACCCCTGCCACCTAACATCTGAGAGTCGTGAACTCTAAGGTCTTCAATAACTATTTCAGAATGACCTGTTGAGCCGTGCATTGTTTCAATTTCTCTTGCTTCAGTCCAACCATCAGATGGAAGATCGATAATGAAAGCTGTGTTTGCTGCTTGTGGTAGTTCAGGATCATCTTCAGTTCTGGCGATAAGGATTGCAAAATTTGCCCGATGAGCGTTTGAAATGAACCATTTATGACCGTTGATAATCCACTCTTCACCATCTTGATAGGCGTTTGTCTGAATAAGCGTCGGGTCTGATCCAGCTACTTCAGGCTCAGTCATAGCAAAACAAGAAGTGGCCGTTCCCTTGCAAAGAGGTTTCAGGTATTTTTCTTTCTGCTCATCTGTAGCCCAATGCAACATTGTGTGCATGTTGCCCTCATCTGGAGCCTGGCAATTGAGCACCCATGGACCGTAATAGGATTTCGCTGCTTCGGCCTGAACCATAGCCATAGCCACGTGTCCCAGTTCCATTCCTCCCCATTCTTTTGGCATATGAGGTAGCCAGAGGCCTTCTTCGAAAGCCTCTTTTCGCATTTCAATTAGTTTGCCGATCCTGTCTTTAGGGCTTAACGGTTCGGTTCCATTTGAGCCTTCTATTATTTCTTCTCCGGGTTTTACTACCCGTTCAATAAAGCCACGGACGTTATTCCGTATTTCTTCCAGCTCAGGCGAAAGTGTGAAATCAATTGCCATTAGATGTCTTTGCTGGGCCTTCCAGGTCCTTCTGTCGGCATTCCACCCATATCAGGATTGAGTTGTGCATCCTTCATTAATTCCTTGACAATGTCAGTGAGTCCTTCAGGATCATCTGTTTGTTTAGCAGACGGTCCTAGATGCCATTGTTCGGCTATTCCAAGTCTTTCTCCGACAACATCAAATACTCTCCCCGTGACATTCTGAGCGGCTTCACTGCACAACCAGGCAGTTATTACAGAAATCCATCTTGGACTCATTGCTTCTTCAGCACCTTCTTCTGTGCCTACTATCCCCGGGAGGTCAGCGGTCATACGCGTGAAAGCTGCGGGTGCAAGACAGTTGACTGTCACACCGTATTTGACAAGTTCCATTGCAGTGATAACAGAAAATGCTGCTATACCAGCTTTAGCTGCGCCATAGTTCGATTGACCGACATTGCCGTAAATACCGGAAGGAGAAGAAGTGTTGATGATTCTCCCAAAAGCTTCACCTCCAGCTTTAACTGTTTCTCGCCAGAAGACTGAGGCGTGGTGAACAGTTGAGAATGTTCCTTTAAGGTGAACATTTATGACAGCATCGAAGTCATCTTCAGACATTGAAAAAATCATTCGATCACGCAAAATCCCCGCGTTATTGATCAAAATATCCAATCTCCCCCAGGTGTCAATTGCTTGTTGAACCATTTCACCGGCAGCTGCAAAGTCGGCTACGTTCGCACCATTTACGATAGCTTCGCCGCCCATTTCAACGATTTCGTTAACTACTTCTTGAGCGGGGCTAAGGTCACTGCCGGATCCATCCATATCGCCACCCAAATCGTTTACGACCACTTTTGCACCCTGGTTTGCAAGCATGAGTGCATGTTCGCGTCCAATGCCTCTTCCCGCTCCAGTAACGATAGCCACACGACCTTCACAGAGGTTGCCCATTATTTATCTCCTAAATTATTGTCCATAATGCAAGTTCATTCATGATGAGTGATTTGCAACTATTAAAGCCTAGGGTCGATATTTGAAAGTTAAAAGTAAAAAGGAGGAAAGATGCCAACATGTGCATTTATAGGTTTGGGAGTGATGGGATATCCAATGGCTGGTTATCTACAGAATGCCGGCAATCTAACCACGGTTTACAATCGCACCGTTTCTAAAGCCGAAAAATGGGTGGAAGCTTATGGAGGCTCTTTAGCTGCTACACCTTGTGAGGCGGCTCAGGGTGCTGATGTGGTAATGCTCTGTGTCGGAAATGATGATGACGTTAGGTCAGTTGTTTATGGAGAATCTGGTGTTTTGGAAGGAATGACACCAGGATCTGTTCTAGTTGACCATACGACTGCTTCAGCGTTTCTAGCCAAAGAATTGGAAGAAGCTTGCACAGAGAAGGGCGTAGGTTTTGTAGATGCGCCCATCTCAGGAGGTCAGGCAGGAGCTGAATCAGGCCAGTTGAGTGTAATGTGCGGAGGGTCTCAAGAAGCGTTTGCAAAGATTGAATCAGTAATAGATGTTTATTCAAAAATCTCTATTCTCGTTGGCCCTTCGGGTCATGGGCAACTCACAAAAATGGTCAATCAGATTTGCATCGGAGGTTTGTTGCAAGGCTTGTCAGAAGCACTGGAATTCGCGAAACGCTCAAATTTGGATACTGAAAAAGCCCTACAAGCAATCAGCCAAGGGGCATCTGCATCTTGGTACCTAAGCAATCGTTCAGAAACAATGCTTGCAGGGGAATTCGATCACGGATTTGCAGTTGACTGGATGCGGAAGGACTTCGGCATAGTTTTTGAAGAAGCAGAAAGAATAGGTTTTGATTTACCGGTCACATCCCTGGTTGACAGCTTTTTCGCCGAGTTGCAAGAAAAAGGTCATAGCAGATCTGATGTCTCATCTCTTATAGAATTGCTAGCAGAAAAGTAGATATTTCATGACCGGAGGTGTTTATGATATGGAGAAGGTGGGACTGAGTCGCTTGCCGTAGTCCTATTCAACTCTCTTCTTGCCCCTTTGTAGTCGTTCAAAGCTATGTGTTGGGTTGATCTGTTATCCCAAATAACAAGATCGCCAGGCGACCACTTGTGTCGGAATGTGAACTGGATTCCGGTGGTCCACTGACTCAGCCATTTCATTAAATTCCCTTCTTCTTCAGTTTCAAGTGCTGGTTCACTTGAATCCATTCGTCTCTTTAACCCTCGAACATAAGTTGGATTGAAAAAAAGGGAAGGTTTTCCAGTTTCGGGATGCTTGCATACCAGCGGGTGTTCTTGTGTAGCTTCAGCTTTTTCTGAGGTTTCGATCGTCATATTGGACAGTTGAGAATGAAGATCTTGTTGAGCAGGGGAGTAAGAGGCACTTGCGGAATGTATTCCGTTTATTAAATTAAAGGTGCTCTTAGTTGTGGCATCGAGTTGAGAATAGGCCGCAGTATTAGAAGCCCAAACTGTGTCGCCACCGGCAGATGGAACGTCGATTGCATAAAGGATTGTAAATGCCGGTGGTATAGGAAGGAAGGAAAAATCGCTATGCCAGACACCTCCAAAGTTGAAAGCTTCTGGTTCGGTGCTTTCTTTAACAACTTTAATAACTTCAGCATGTTCATCTATTGGCTTCACGAAAGGAACAGGGGAATAAGGGCCAAGTAGGTGGCTGAATTCAACTTGTTGCTTAGGCGTAAGACTTTGATCGGGTATTATGACAACTTCAAATTCGCAAATAGCAGCCCTGAGTGATGCGAGTAGTTCCTTATCCATACCAGATTTAAGGTCGATTCCTGAAAGGCGAGCTCCCAATACCCCTGTTAGCGGTTCAACGTTTAGTGAACTTTTCACGAGACGTTTAAAGTATTTGGGAAAGAAATAGTTTTGTTCGTTCTTCAGTTGGATTAGTGAAGAAGTGTTCAGGTGTTCCAGTTTCGACTATTTGTCCACCTTCCATGAACATTATTTTGTCAGCAACTTCTTTTGCGAATCCCATTTCGTGGGTAACGACCATCATTGTCATACCAGACAATGCAAGTTCTTTCATCACGTCGAGAACTTCTTTGATCATCTCCGGATCTAAAGCTGATGTAGGTTCATCGAAAAGCATGATTTTTGGTTCCATTGCTAATGCCCGTGCGATAGCAACCCTTTGCTGCTGTCCTCCGGAAAGTTGTCCAGGGAATTTGTCTGCCTGCTCCGGAATGCCAACTCGCTCAAGTAATGACGACGCTTGTTCTTCAGCCTCAGCTCTTGGTTTTTTTCTCACCCAAATAGGAGCAAGGCTAATATTGTCCCGGACTGTCAGATGCGGGAAAAGGTTAAACATTTGAAAAACCATTCCGACTTCTGATCTAACTTTTTCTATATTTCGGAGGTCGTTTGAAAGCTCAACGCCGTCAACCATTATTCGACCTTCTTGGTGTTGTTCTAATCTGTTTATGCATCTAATCCATGTTGATTTTCCTGAACCAGAAGGACCTAAAACAACTACAACTTCCTGTTCTTTAATCGTCGCAGAAACATTGTTTAAAGCTTGGAAATCGCCGAACCATTTTGAAACTCCTTCACAAACGATAATGTCTTGCGCGTTTGCAAGGTCGCGGTCTCCTCTAACAGAAGATTTGGTTTCGTTGTCAGTCATTTTGTTACCTTACCTTTCGCCGAGCCCAACGCGTTTCTCAACCCGCTGACTAGCTTTTGACATGGCGAAACAGATGACTAGGTAAACCAGAGATACGAATAACAAGTTCTCTCTCGTGCTACCCATGTATTGTGTCTGTCCCGGAATTACAGATCTAGCTATGTATAGGAAATCGAAAATGCCTATTATCGCTAATAGTCCCGTTTCTTTGAAGGTCGCGATAATCTGCCCCACCATTGGTGGAATCGCGACTCTAAGAGCTTGTGGGAGAACTATGAAAAATGTTTTTTGAGCATTTGTCATTCCGACTGCTTCAGCTGCTTCATGTTGACCTCGTGTGACTGATTGCAGTCCACCTCTAACATTTTCGGCTAAATATGCAGCTTCGAAAATTATGAAAGCGATGGTTACGGCAGCTATTTCTGTTAGGTCCATACCATCAGGTAAAAAGAGGGGCACCATCACGCTAAAAAAGATGAGAATAGTTATTAGAGGGACACCTCGGATGAATTCAATAAAAGTAGTTGAAATTATCCGGAAAATAGGGAACTTCGAGGTTCTCGCAAGAGCTAATAGAACTCCTAAAGGAAAAGCTAAAACCATCGTAAAGAAAAAGATCATCAATGTGATGGCGAAACCCCCAATGAAGAAATCGCCGGGAACTTTTGCCGTTGAAGGAGTGTTTATTGCTGTAATCAACCAACAGAGAATAACCATAGATGCAATCCATACTTTGGTGTACCTGATGCGTGCCGGCTTCTGACCGCTAAAGGTTGGTGCAGCTAGAGCGAAGAAAGCTAGCACCAGAGTGAGAATCCTTACGATCATGAGCATTTGGAATAAAAATGTTGCAAAACCAACAAAAAGAATTGCGGCGGAGATCACTCTTCCTTTCTCCCCAATATCTGGTCTTGTCAACCAAAGTAGAAGAACTGAGCCGACAATTGAGAAGAATAGGAATATAGGTATATCTGTTGAGAGAAGATGTCCTGTGTCAAAGTCTGGATCTCTTAGAACCAAGAAAAGAAGAAAAAGTGGCGAAATCAGCCAAGTCGCAGAAAGGACAGCTTTACTTCTGGTCTCATCAATTTTCTCTCTAATGAAAGAGCCGAGAAAGTATGAGCACATAGCAACCACGAACATTATTGTCCACGGCAGTTTCGTTGTCATTGCCACTGTTCCAGGCTCAGCGAGAATCTTGGGTGTTCGGGTTGATAAATAGCTGTGATGGCCGTAAGGAATAACCCAGAGAGAAAGAATAGCTAAAAGAAAAGCTCCTGAAAGCAGCGTCAAGGAGCTGACGGTTTTGTCTTCATGAGAGGGTTTCAACAAGAAACCTATCCCTACAATAAAGATTCCGATTATCAACCAGATTATTGTCGCCTTGTTACTGAATGGCGCTAAAAGAGTTGCTAAAAGTATGAAGGCTCCAAGTGCTAATAGCCGTTTTCCTACTTGAGAAAGTTGGACGCTCCTTCCTGCACGCCAGAAAGCTAAAGAGATTCCTGTGAGGAAAAGTAAAAATCCGAGGCTCACCCAAATTCTTGCATATTGATGCTCAGGGTAGGCCTGTGTCATCAGTAGGCGCATATTTGTGGCGGTAGCGGACCATTGTCTTAGAGGATTGAAAATGAAGCTAAGCAATCCACGGATGATAAGAAGGATGGCTGCTGTTGAGATGACAGTGAGGATTGAATTAAAAGTATTAGAGAAAAGGTTGGCTTTGAGCCATTCGGTCGGAGAAAGAGCAGCCACTTTTGGGGGGAGTTCATTTTTAGACACATCTGTTAAAGAGTCGGAGCTGAATTGATCTTGTGAAGTAGAGTTTGCTGAGTTCATCATCGTTCCACAATCTTCATCCGAACGTTGTAGTAGTTGACTATTACAGAAATTGTTAATGAACAAGTGAGATAGAAGAGCATCCAAATAGCCATTACAGGAAGTGATTTGCCTGTTTGGTTGTAAACCGTTTGACCAACTTGAACTATGTCACTGTAACCGACTGCTATCGCAAGGGATGTATTTTTTGTAAGGTTCAGATACTGGTTTCCCATGGGAGGAAGGATGATTCTTATTGCTTGAGGGAGGACAATGTGGCGAAGAGATTGGCTTCTGCTTAACCCAACAGCGTTTCCTGCTTCGATTTGTCCTTTCGGAACAGCAAGAATCCCACCCCTTATTATCTCTGCGACAAAAGCGGAAGTGTAAAAAACTACACCAAAGAAAACCGCTGCGAATCCAGGACCCATGGTCAGTCCGTTTTTGCCGTAGTTTGCAAATTTTCCTGGTTTGACTATGTCGGGTTTCATGGCATCGAACGGGCGAGCGGCGCCGTCTACTTCGAATTTAGCCTCAAGCATCTGAAAGAGGTCTCGGCCACTATGTAAGATCCAAGAAGATATTCCAGTCCAGCTGATAACAACAATAATTGCTATTAGGGCACCGGTCCCTACAAAAACCATTCTGAAAATATCGTCATCGATTAAAGAAAGATGTCCAGTGGCACTTCTACGGCTGGCGAAGAAGTTTCGAATCCAGCGGGCGGCGAAAAAAATAAGAATTGAAGATATGAGAATCTTTATAAGTGTTGCCGGAATGTTCTCAAAAAGAGTGGCCAGAGCTGCGAATATTTCACCCACAAAACTGAATATCGGGTGAACAAAAATTCCAATAATCGCAAAGGTGCAGACAGTCAAAAATGCCCAAGAAGCAGCGTGTGTGTTTTCACCTGTCAAGTCGTGTTTCTTCTCCCGTTGTTTTTTGAGGAAGTATGCGGCAATGCAACCAACAGCAACAACAGTGATCCACTGGTAGAAGCCATCAGATATAAAAACTCTGGGCATTGAAATACCCTTATTTGACACATGGAACCACCCATGTATTGGTCCCGACTCTAGGCTCACACGGGGCAGGGCAGTCAAAACAGCAAAATAGAAGATCATTTGCACGAGAAGAGGCACATTTCTTAGAGTTTCTATCCATAAGCCTGCAAGGCGCTTTATGAGCCAATTATTTGAGAGGCGAGCTAACCCAACTATAACTCCAAGAAAAGTTGCAAAAACTATTCCTACGACTGCCATGCGCAAGGTATTAACCATGCCCACCCAAAGTGCTCTGCCGCCAGTTGCGGGTGAGGTGTCGATGCCTTCGCTTAGTTGAATATCGGGAGGGCGCTCAAGAAAATCAAAACCGGTATTAATATTCCTAGCTTGAAGATTGTCACCGGCTTGCCCGGCTAAAAACCATAGCGAAGTTACAACCACCGCTAGTAGACCTAACTGTGTCACCCACTTAATGACAACTACATCACGCCATAAAGGCACTCTTTGTGAGACTGCTTTTAGTGTGCTTGATTTTTCTTCTGCAGGTGATTGCATAGGTTTCTTTTCAATCAAATTTGAGACCGGATTATGGAAAGCATAGCAAATGCTGGTCTGTCTGTAATAAGTCAAAAAGCCTTAGGCCCAAGGTGAAATTCACCTTGGGCCATTAGGACTTTATTGAAAGATAAGAGTTTTACTTATCGTGCTGGTGGAGCGTAAATTAATCCACCATCTTTCCAGCCGGCGTTAGCGGAACCGTCACGATAGAGACCTACTGGATTGAGGTTTCTATTGTAAATGTCGCTGTAGTTACCGACTTGTTTGATCACTTGATGGAAAGCATCAGCGCTTAGTCCCATAGTGGTCTGGAGTTCACCGTCACCACCGAGTAGACGTTGGAGCTCTCCTTCATATGAGGAGCCTGCACCTACATTGCTCTGATTTACTCCGTATTCATCAGCAATGATTGTTGCATAAACAGTCCAGTTGATTGCGTCTGCCCACTTTGAGTCATTTTGACCGTAGGTAGGTCCTAGAGGCTCCTTGGATATTGGAGTAGCTGGGAAAATTACCCATTCCTCATCAGCAGGTTGCTGTTTGACTTTACGACCCACGAGAGCCGATCCGTCAGTGGTTGAAATATCACAAGCCCCGTCGATAAATCCTTGCCAGTATTCATCGCTTGTTTCGAATGTTTTAAGTTCGATATTTACACCTGCGAGTTTTGCGTATTCAGAAACATTCTTTTCAGTGGTTGTTCCTGCGTTTGTGCAGACGACTGCGCCTTCAAGGTCAGCGGCTCCTGAGTTTGCTGTAAACCCATCGGAAGCGCGTCCCATAAGCTGCTGTCCGTCATAATAAGTTGTTGGTCCAAAGTCCATACCGACATCGGTATCACGGCTTTGAGTCCAAGTTGTGTTACGCATCAACACGTCAACATCACCACTCTGTACGGCGGTGAAACGCTCTGATGCTGTTAGAGCAGTGAACTTAACTGCATTTGCATCTCCAAGAACTGCAGCTGCTACGGCACGACAGTAGTCGGCATCAAAGCCTGTTACTGAGCCGTCAGCTTGAGTTTCTGAGAATGCAACCGCACTTCCACTTACTCCACAGTGCAAGGTTCCACGGGCCTGAACGGTGTCAAGAAGACTTCCGTCAGCAACCATTTCAACTTGCGCTGTTGCGGCAGCTGCTGTTGTAGCAGGTGCTGCCGCTGGTGCTTCTTCTTCATCGCTACCACAAGCAGCTGCAACAACCCCAATGGTTAGTGCTACCGCAAGTAGTTTCACGAACTTGCTGGTCATAAGTAATTCCCCTCCAATTAACTGGGATATCCAAATAGGTTTTTCCTATTCGACCGTTAACGGTAAATAAACGCTATGTCTGAAAGCCATCAGAGGCAACTTCTGCAAAAATTTCATATTTTCGTAAGGTTCTAGACTCCAAAAAGGTTGATTTTAAAGGGTTTCAATTTAGTTAATTTGCTTCTTCATGTCTTTCCAGTAAGGCTCTCGCAGTTTAAATTTCTGAAGTTTCCCAGTGGTAGTTCTCGCTAGTTCTTCAAGAAAGTCGACTGAAGTTGGACATTTGTAATGTGCAAGGTTTTCTCGGCAATAAGAAATTAATGTCTGTTCATCTGTTGAGTTGTTTTCTGTAAGCACGACAAGGGCTTTAACAGTTTCGCCCCATTTTTCGTCTGGCACTCCTATTACAGCAACTTCAGCGACTGATGGGTGAGAGAAAAGAACATCTTCCACTTCAATTGATGAAATATTTTCACCGCCGGAAATTATCACATCTTTTTTTCGGTCAGTTATTGTTACGTATTCATCTTTTCCTAGTGTTGCTCCGTCGCCAGTGTGGAACCATCCGTCTGCCAGTGCCTGGTCTGTTGCTTCAGGTTGCTTCCAGTAACTTTTCAGAACATGGTTACCTCGTACCAAAAGTTCACCGTCTGGCGAAGTGGAGAGGTCAATACCAAGTGCTGGACTTCCGGCACTTGAAAGTAAAATAGCTCTTTCTTGAGCTGTCTTATCATCCCATTCTGGGCGAGTGCGATTCATTGTTACGAATGGAGCTGTTTCTGTTAAGCCATAGATTTGAATGAATTCCCATCCAAGTTCTGTTTCAACTCTTTCTATTGTTTTGGTTGGCGGTGGGGCCCCAGCAACAACTATTCGCATCGTTCCGTTACCGGGAATTTTTCCATCCCATTCAGTAGCAGCTTCGAGAATTGATGCTATTACAGCCGGAGCGCCGCAAAGCAGAGTGACTTTATGTTCTGCGATGCGTTTTAGAATCTCCAAACCGTCTACCTTTCTTAGGACGATATGCCTGCCTCCCATTCCAGTAATTGCATAAGGCATTCCCCATCCGTTGCAGTGGAACATGGGAAGTGTGTGCAAGTAAATCTCGCGATGGTCGACACCAGTTTGCCAGCCAAAGACTGCAGCATTCAGCCACAAGTTTCTATGTGTCATTTCTACGCCCTTGGGACGGGCAGTGGTACCACTCGTATAATTGATCGTTGCCGTGGCATTTTCATCTGGTATCCACGGTTTCGGAGTATTTGCGTTTTCAAATAAGTGGTCGGATTCTTCACCCAAAACAAACAAATGTTTCACATTTATATCTGCAAGATCCTCTTTAAGCTCAGGGTCGATCAGAAGAACTTCCGCACCTGAATGTTCAACTATGTAAGCAACCTCTTCTTTATTAAGTCTGAAGTTTATTGGAACCCCGACTCTGCCAAATGCGCTTGTTCCAAATAGAAAGATAAGCATCCTCGCAGAATTTTGTGAAACTATTGCTACTCGCGCACCTAGTTCAATTCCAAGCTCGTCAAGTCCTGCAGCCAAACTCTGGGCTGATCGACCAAGTTCTTTATATGTGAGCTTGCTTAAAGGGCTTGCTGGCTGATCAGGTTCATCGACTACGGCAATTTGATCTCCGTATACCAGTTCAGCTCTTCTGAGATAGTCGATAAGGGTTAGTGGTATCTCCATGCTTGCCTCATGATTCTAAGTGTTTCCAGATGAGAGACTACTTCAAATTGGTGTTCATTTTCATCTCAGGTAATACGCTTATATTAGAAATAAATTTGTAGTCCACTCTTACAAGGATAAGGCATGGAAGATAACAGAGATTTACTGGAAGAGTACCGGTCAAGTATCGACAATGTTGATGCTGCTCTGATTCACTTACTCGCTGAACGGTTTCGTATCACTCATCAAGTTGGTGTCTATAAGGCCGAGAATGGTTTACCTGCTGAAGACAAAGAAAGAGAAGCTGAACAGGTTAAACGAATGCGTGAACTCGCAGAAGACGCTGGCATAGATCCTGTATTCAGCGAAAAATTTCTACGCTTTATCATTGAAGAGGTAATCAGGCATCATGTCGAGATCGACACTGATATCCCTTCGGATTAAAGTCATATCTCTTTAAGAGTTACGGTTTAAGCGTTAGTTCCCTAGAGGGCGCTACCAAATGCTCAAACCGAGGGTTAGCGGCCTCTCAGCACCCGAGATTTAGGGCACCGAGCGGGGAGTCGCCCTGCGGCTGTCCCCGAGCGTCTTTAGCCGCGGAATCTGCTTCCCTGTTGGTGGGTGCCAATTCGGCTAGTCGCCGTTGCCGTCAGAGTGCGGCAGGCCGGATCCGGTAACGCATGGGTAGGTGCTTTAGGCCTACCACGAAGGACGAGTGGATCTGCTCCGGTTCGCCTGCGAGTTCCGCCCACTCCAGCCGTTGGGCCAACTCGAGCAGCAGGGCGCGTTGTGAGCGTCGGGCCATGTGAGCGCCGAGGCAGAAGTGCTCGCCGATTCCGAACCCAAGATGTCGGTTCGGGTCGCGGTCGATACGAAAGCTGAACGGATCGTCGAAGACATCTTCGTCACGGTTGGCCGACGCATAGAACAGCACCACGCTGTCGCCCTTGGAGATCTCCTGCCCACGGATCACAGTGTCAACCGCCGCTGTTCGTTTCATGTAGTTGACGGGCGACGTCCATCGAACGACCTCCTCGACGGCGGACTCCACGAGTTCAGGATGATCTTGCAACTTGCGGAACTCGTCGGGGTGTTTGAGAAAGGTTCGCATCCCCCCGACCAGTGCGTTCTTGGTGGTGTCGTGGCCGGCGCTGAAGATGATCAGGTAGTAGCCGACCGTTTCCATCGGCCCGAGTGGTTCACCGTCAATCGTCGCGTTCGCCAGTACGCTCGCGAGGTCACTGGTCGGATTGGCTCGGCGGTCCTGAATGATGCTGTCGAACAGCGCGTAGAGCTCCATCCCCAGGTCCATGATCGCTTGTTGTCGATCAGCGCCCTCACGCTGGAGATCGGGGTCATCGAAAGCGAACAGTTCGTTGGTGAGGCGCAGGATGTCGGACTCCTGTTCGCGGGGCACTCCGAGCATGTTGGAAAGGATGCGAAGTGGGTGGGCGGCGGCAACATCGCTTGCGAATTCGCACTCTCCTTCGCCGCTCTCACCCGCCAGCCGGTCCACGACTTCGCGTGCGCTGCGATCGATGTCGGCATCGAGGGCTCGGATAGCGCGTGGCGTGAAGATGTGGCTCGCGACCTTTCGTGTATCGCGGTGCTCGGGTGGATCCATCTGGATGATGACGCGCATGGAGTTGAACGCACTGTTCTCCAACGCGTTCTGTTGACCCTTGGAGAGCACAGTGATGCCGGGCTCGGAGAGAAAGTGCTCGGGATGTCGGGAAATTCCACTGATGTCCGCGTGTTTGGTGATCGCCCAGAAGGGTTCGAACGTCTCCGGTTCGCATCGATGAACTGGCGACTCGGCCCGCAGGCGAGTCCAGAGGTCGTGCGGTACGCCGTGCTCCCCGTAGGCCTGCGGCGAGATCAACTCGTGGCCGTCGGTGATCGACATCAGATGCCTTTTGGGAGATGGTTGGCTGTTGGGCGTCGGATCGGGAGCAACCAACATTTGTCCACGCCCCGACGGCAGTCTTCGATGTCCGACGCTGGCCTGAACTGGTTTGGCCGAACCGGTTCAGGACTGGCGGTGTGGGAGCATTTGGGCCTTAGAAACCGGGGGTTCCCAAAGTTATAAAAGATCTTGCACGCACCCTAGGCGTCTTCTTTATGAAAGATCTCATGTGCCGCTTCTCGCACCTCGTTATCTTTCTCTTCAAGACTCTTGTCAAGATCAAAGTCTTCATATTCTGAACCTGTATCAACCCAGTCTTCAAACTCGATTACGCCTATTTCAGTGAAACGGTCACGGAGCCATGCATCTCCGGCATCAAGAAGGCCAAGTTTTTTGCAGTTAGGAACTATTTTTGAGAACAGCATGCGTTGGAAGACTTTTAATTCTTCAGGCATTGCGAGCTGGTATTTGACCATTTCTTTAACATCAACTCCCAGTTTTTCCCACATCTCTTGGCGTAAGAAACGGTCTCTCATGCGAAGTGCTGCTTCGAATGTGAACTCTTGCCTTTCGCGGATCTCTTTAGCATCCATATCTTTGTAAATTTCTTGAAGACTTAACACCCCGAACGCGACGTGCCTGGCTTCATCGGACATGACATAACGAAGCAGTTTCTTGAGGAGAGGTTCTTCGGTTGTTTGATGCATGAAACCAAAGGCTGCCAAAGCCAAACCTTCAACCATTATTTGCATCCCCAGATAAGTGATATCCCAACGACTGTCTTCAATGATGTCATCTAGCAGGGCTCTTAAATGATGGTTTACCGGATAGTTGATGCCTCCCATTTTCTGCTCAAGGTATTGAGCAAACACTTCTACGTGCCTTGCTTCATCGACCACCTGGGTAGAAGCGTAATATTTAGCATCAATCCAAGGAACAGTCTCAACTATTTTTGCTGTGCATAGAAGCGCTCCCTGCTCACCGTGCATGAACTGTGAAAGGCTCCAATTTAGAGATTCGACTGCCATTTCCTTCCACTGATCGTCAGAAAATTTATGAAGAGGGGAGTCAGGGCTCTCTTTGAAATAATCAGCCTCCAAAGGATTTGCTGGGAGAAGCATGGTGTACGGATCCACTTCGATGGACCAGTCGAGATCAGTTTGACCGTTCCATTGCGATGTTTTTGCTTTTTCATACAAACGATCTAGAGGAGCACGTTCCCCTTTGTCATAACCCCAGGTGAAAATCGCATCAGCGTTATCTTCAACAGTATGTATCAAGGAAGTTACGTCCTCATTCCACACTGAATACTCAGTTATTCTTTCTGGGTCATTCGCATACTCTTCGATGCTCTGATTGGTTTCGGTTGTAGTCACGTTCAGCCTCCGTGGGTTTCCATTTCGTTATTGATAAATGCTTCAATTACTAGATTTATAACTTTGGTCCAGTCATCTCTCGAAGGGAGTTCCAGTCCAATTGTTCTGGTCAAGGTCATTCCGAATCCAATTGCATGCGCTAACCGCATCAGGGCAAGTTGGTCTACATCTTGCTGCGGGGCAGCTTCTTTAATTAGCTGCCCAAGTTTGTTCTCTTCACTTTGTAAAACATGACGAAGACGTTCGGCGAGTTCAGGGTCACGTTTTGCTGCAACTACAGCTTCGAGGAAAAGTCCTGTTCCATCTGAAAGGTCGTCCAGGAGATGGTCTCCGAGATGGGACAGCACATCGATTGCTGATGCATTTGAATGAAGCGAGTGGAGTTGAGTCAACAAATGTCTGTCGACAGCATCTATTAGGAGTTCAGCTTTTCCGCTATATCGACTGTAGATTGCTCCAGTTGTAACTCCAGCACGACGAGCTATCTCAGCTACGCCAGCCTTTTCGTAGCCATTTTCTGCGAAAACCTCTGCAGCTGCATGAAGGAGTCGTTCTTTTAGCTCATCTTGATCTGTATTTGTCAATTCGGTTGCAAGAGCCATATTTCGATAATAATCGTTATTATCGTAATGTCAAGCCATGGGTGCTTAAATATCTAAATAAGGGTTTATACAAGTATTAAGCGAAAGTTGCTGCTAGATCTTCCACAAGGGCATCTTTTTGTTCTTTTGTAAGTTCAACTTCTCCCGCCAGTTCATCAAATGTGCAACCAAGAGCAATGGGAGGCTCTTTGATTACAAACTTTAGATATTGAACTGCAGACAGTCTTCTATCTCCTACTTGGGTCGGATCGTGTTGAGCGAATATTTTGTTACCTTTTTGATCTAAAAGGTATATGCATTTTTCGAGCCCCATCCAGCTTTCTAAAAGAGGCTTTCTATCAGATTCTGCTTCTATTTCTATTAACAACACACAGGCCAACTCTCCAGGTTTTCCTAGAAAATTGTTGTAAGTATTTAGTTCTTCTTGAATCGCAGACTCTCTGGCAATTTTTTCAGCTCTCATGATTTCAAGAATCTGATACCTGATTGTCTCATGATTTTCGAATAAAAAAGTTAGGTTTTCGCCTAAGTGGATTCTGCGGTGTTTCTTGATTTCGAAAACTTCGCTTCGGATTTCTGCTCGGTGGTCTTCATATGTTTGGTAATCAATTATTTCTGACCTGTTCACGTGGTGTGAATGATTTTCAAAAGTTGTTTCAGTCATTAGTAGTTTCTTTATCTTCTATTTTGTTAACAGGGTAGGGAAAACCAGAGTCCTCATAAGCTTTTGCCAAAATAGACATTGGATGCATCGGCCTTCTATCAGAATGTTGGTCAAATTGCATTGCGGCTAAAGGGCAATCAGTTGCCCAGATTTCTGCAGAACTTTCTGACATAGAATCGAACGATTTTTTCCCAATGCGCACGGAAGCTTCAAATCCCTCAGTCTTCATGGCGTATGTTCCATCGTGACCACAGCATTCCATCGTGGTATCGACCTTAACTCCTGGAATTTTGCGAATAAGATCACGAGCCTTAAAGCCGATTGACTGGGCTCTCAAATGACAAGGAGTGTGATAGCTCACTTTTTGCGGAGATGAAGAAAAGTCAGTGTTGAATCTTTTTTCATTTCTTAACGACCATAGGTATTCACTTGGGTCGGCAACATTTTCAGCGATCTTTAAAGCTCTATCTTTATCCTGAGTTGAGACGAGTTCCGGATATTCCTGTTTTAACATCATCGAACAAGTCGGATTAATAGCTATCACTTTTTTACCTGCTTTGACATGAGGTTCGAGTATGTCGAGGTTGCGGGAAGCAAATTCTCGCATACTTGCAAGGTCTCCAGTTTCCCAAGCGGGCATTCCGCAGCATTCCAATCCTTTTTCACAAGTTACTGAAACTTCATTTTTTTGTAAAACGTTGACAGTATCTTGACCAATTTGAGGTTCATTATTTTCCACGTAGCAAGTTGGGAAAATTACTACTTCACCTTCAGAAGGATTGGAAATTAGATTTTTTGATTCCGCCCAAGAAGAAAAAGTTGTTTTCGGATACTTCGGAAGGTCTTTATCCCGATGAATACCAACTAGTAATTCTAAAAATTTTCTGTGCAGTCGGCTTCGTTGATTCAGTTTGTCTGCAATACCAGAGGTGCGACGGATAATTTTTGCAGTTTTTCCCGGGTTGCCAAGAATTTTATTTCTGAAGGTAACACCTTCCCTTATTGTTCTTTGTGCTTTATATCTATGAACCAGTTTTGGGAAATCCAAGAGGAATTCATGGTTTTCTCTCACGGTATAGGGGCACTGAACCTCACAGAGCTTGCACTGGAAACAAGCGTCCATAACTTGTTCAGTCTCAATTTCAGATATTTTTCTTACATCACCATCATGTTGTTCATCTATAAAGGAAAAAAGGAGTGGGAAGCTATCGCAATATTTGAAGCACATTCTGCATCCATGACAGATTTCAAAAGTACGGTCAATTTCCATCGAGAGGGCATCAGTATCCCAGTAAATGTCTTCTGATGGTGAATATGAAATCCCCTCTGTCGGGGAGTATGAGATGGGTTCACTCACGGTTTTTCCAGAGCTTTTCAAGTCTAATTTTCAAAACTTGGGAGTGAGTCAGGCCCAATTAATGGCTAACTGATTTGGTCTAGGAGTGACTGAAATCTTCCTGCATGAGCTTTTTCGGCTTTTGCTAGAGTCTCAAACCAGTCAGCTATTTCTTCGAAACCTTCTTCACGTGCAGTTTTTGCCATCCCCGGGTACATCTCGGTGTACTCGTGGGTTTCACCAGCTACAGCTGCGGCTAGATTTTCAGGTGTTTCCCCTATAGGCAACCCGGTAGCAGGATCTCCGGCTGACTGCATATAGTCAAGATGACCATGAGCATGCCCTGTTTCGCCTTCTGCGGTATCTCTGAAATTTCCAGCGATGTCCGGATATCCTTCGACGTCTGCAACTTTTGCAAAATATAGATACCTGCGATTTGCCTGTGATTCTCCGGCAAATGCGGCTTTTAAGTTCTCGTGGGTCTGGGTTCCTTCGAGGCTCACTTTGTTCTCCATTCTTTATAGCTTTAGCTCTATTCTAATTCTAGAGGGTTATTTTTCAAGAACTCAGGATTGATTTGTGAGATAAGACACAGGAAGTCAAAATCGCCAATTAATGGAAGGTTATTTTTTCAATAATTCCGCAAAGAGTGTACTGATTTCGCCATTTTCGGCGTGCCTCCCAGTTTCATCTTTTGAATAGATCAATTCATCATTAACGGCCACATCAAAGATGCCACTTCCACCCGGTATGAGCCGAACTTCTTCTATCACTTGTTGATGGTTGGTCAATAAATCTTCAACTGTGCTCACGGCATAGCTTGAATAATCTCAAGGAAGGCAGTAAGTAATCTCGATTCGATATTTGCTCATAGGCTCACATTAGCCTCTTCCCGGAGGTTGGTTGTCACCTCCGGCTACATTTATTGCTCCTCGTTGAACGACAATTTTTGCCGGAAGTTCACCAAGTTGCTCTCCATCTCCACGTATTATCCCTGTTCCTGTTATTTCAACTTCAGAAGCTCTATAAATGGAAACCTTAGGGTGGTCTACATGGTCACCTGTTCGAACCTTTAAGAAAGACCTCAACAAATCAAACTTGCCTACATCGCCAATTATGCAGACATCTAAAAGACCATCAGATGTATCAGCGTCAGGGCATATTTTCATCCCTCCACCGAAGTAGGCAGAATTTGCAACTATTACAGCAGCAGCTTTTACCTCAAGGCTCTCACCGTCAAGCTTAAGTTCGTAAGATCCAGGTGACATTAAAGGAAGTTCCATAAGAGTGGCGAAAGTATAACTAGACGAACCTTTAGGAAAACGTAGATCGTTAGCACGTAGATTCACGGCAGCAGGAAAACCACAAATGGTGCTAGTCACAACATAATTTGAGCCGCATTTGATTAAATCAACCTCCACAGCAGGTGATAAGGCCTTCTGCGCCTGTTCGAATAATCCGCCAGAATCTAAACCTAAGGATCTAGCGAAGTCATTCCCAGTACCCACGGGGATTATCCCTAATGTGGTGTCTGTTCCGGCCAGAGCGTCCACAGCCTGGTTAATCAAACCATCGCCTCCGACAGCGATAAGCCTGTCAACGCCATACTTGAGTGAATTGGTTGTCGCTTCTACAACTTCACCTCGGCTTTCTGGTATTAGAAGGTTGGCTTCAGCACCTAATTCGTCCAAAACCCCTTTTAATTCCTCAGCAACAGAAATCGCTTTGCCTTTACCGGCTAAAGGATTAACAAGAAGTGACACTTTTATCATTATCTAATGATGACTCATTGTTAGTCTTAAGTCATGGATGAAGCGAGGAGAGTCATGAAAATAAGAAAATATATAGGAACAGTAATGGCAACTCTATTGTTGATCTCATGTGGGGGCAGTGCAGAAAAAAAGACCGCTACACCAACCACGGATGGAGTGGTGCGTGTAACTACCTATGACAGCCAGAAATTTGATGCTGACATGTATCAAGCAAAAGAAGGTTTAGTGAAGATCGAATACTTACTAGACGGTTTCCAGTCGCATACTTTGGTGATAGAAGGCATGGAAGATGATTTTAAACTCGAGGTAGGGGACGAAAAAACAGCTAGTGGAGAAATAGAACTAAAAGCTGGCCGGTACATCCTTTACTGCGACATAGCCGGTCATAGAACCAGCGGCATGGAAGCAAAACTATTAGTTAGCTGAAAGTTCGCGCTTGCCAGAAAAAGTTCGTATTTACGCGAGTATTTCGAAAAGCAGATAAAGAACCAAAGTTATTAGGAATCCCCACTTGATTGTGTCTTGATGCTTTTCTAAAACAACTGCGTTTATTTTGTTGTCGTAGCCACCGATTTTTCCAAGAGCAGATAGTTCCATGACAAGCCAAATAACAGCAAAGACGATCCATAAAACGGCTCTGGTGCCTCCTTCGGGGCTATCGAAGTTGAGCCCAAAGTGGCTTGGCCACATCATGAAGAAAATAAGAGGGATTGAAAAAAGAGTATTTACTCGGCTAGCGCGACCTGCCCTTTTAGCAGCTGCAGGGGCTTCAGGGTCGGCTTCACCACCTTCGCTTACCGATACTGAGGAACCGATAGCGATCTTCTGCGCAGGCCAAATAACCATCCAGACGTTAGCGGCCATTGTCGTTCCGAGAATCGCACCAAAAGCTATTCCCATGCCTGGTACGGAACGCCAGTAATCCATATCATGGATCAGTTCCTGATGGAGGAGTATCCAGATTCCTGAGACCCATGTAAGCATTGCTGCCCAGCGGAACCACCAAAGTGTCCGCCACGTAATCTTCCGTAGCGCTTCTCCACGAGCCGCATCACTCATTTCGCCAAATGCTGCACCTTGTATAAAGTTAAAGAAGTACAACAGGCCTATCCAAGTGATACCACCTAGGTAATGGGCATAGCGGCCTAGTGCTTGACCTCCGCCTGAAATCCCCATCCAGTCATTAAAAAGTTCCACAGCAGCCTCTCCTCATCTGGGCTCGAGCGACAAGAAAATAATGGCACGTATAGTGCTCGAAGACAATAACCGGACATATAAATTTTGAATTTTTATTCAAGAAAGTTTGGCGTAAGATTGAAAAATGAAAATTGAAGAAATTGATCTGGCTCGTGCAGAATTCTGGTCCAAACCGTTGGATTACAGAGAAGAAGCTTTTGACCTGTTGCGTTTAGAGGATCCTTACCGTTATTTCGATTTGCCCGAAGAAATCTTTGGAATAATCCCTGAACAAAAAGGATTCCATTCTCTTGTCAGGCATTCAGACGTAGCAGAAGCAAGCAGAAGACCAGAAGATTTCTGTAGTGGTCAGGGAGCTACAAGCACAGTTGATTTTCCGGAAGAGATGCTTGATTTTTTCGGATCAATGATAAACATGGACGACCCGAGACACAAGAGATTAAGAAGTATCGTTTCAAGTGGTTTCACACCACGTCGACTTTCATCTGTCGAGGAGTCCGTTGAGCGAATCGCTCAAGAAATCATAATGGATGCTCTTGAAAAAGGTGAGTGCGATTTTGTAGTTGAGGTAGCAGCCCAGCTTCCTCTTTTAGTGATCTGTGAAATGATGGGTGTCCCGAAAGACCGAGTTGATTTTGTATTTGAAAAATCGAACATAATCCTCGGAGCGGGCGATATTGAATACACCCCAGAAGGAACTGACATTATTGGCGCAATCATGGGTGCGGCATTTGAACTAGCAGCACTCATGAAAGAAATGCTCGGAGAAAGAAGTCAAACGCCCACTGAGGATTTAACCTCAGCTCTTCTGCATGCAGAAGTAGAAGGAGAAAAGCTTTCAGAAGAAGAAATTGCTTCATTTTTTATTCTTTTATTAGTTGCAGGAAACGAGACGACTAGAAATGCGCTTTCCTGGGGATTGCATTTGCTTACTGAAAACCCTGAACAAAAAGAAATCCTTTGGAATGATTTCGAGAATTTGGCACCAAAAGCTGTAGAAGAGATCGTTCGCTGGGCAAGTCCGGTGATCTTTATGAGAAGAACGGCAACAAGAGATGGTGTGCGTATAGGCGATAAGGAGTTCGAAGAAGGCGACAAACTGAGTCTCTACTATTGGGCAGCTAATCGCGACCCGTCGGTTTTTGAAAATCCCCACGAGTTCAATATTTCACGCGAAACGAATGATCATTTTGGCTACGGAGCCCCAGGCCCGCACTTCTGTCTAGGAGCGCATCTCGCTAGACGTGAAATAACCGTCATGCTTCGAGAAATACACAAAAGTATTCCCGGGCTAATTGCTACAGAGCAGCCTGACAGATTGATGAGCGGATTTATAAACGGGATCAAGCACCTTCAGTGCACGTGGTGAAATCAATCAACAATCACATCTGAAAACTGATCTCTGAGTGTTTTCTTGGAGAACTTTCCAACTGAAGTTTTTGGAACTTCTTCAATGAATTCGACGCGTTCAGGGATCCACCATTTAACAACACGGTCGTCCAGCCAAGAGATTACATCCTCGGCAGAAATTTGAGAATCTTCAGAACGAACAACGCAGGCCATGGGACGTTCACCCCATTTTGTTGAAGCAACCCCAATCACAGCCGCTTCAACAACTTCTGGATGGGCCATAATTTCATTTTCTAATTCGACTGAACTTACCCACTCGCCACCTGATTTGATCAAATCCTTGGTTCTATCGACAAGACTGATATAGCCGTTTGAATCAACAGTTGCTACATCACCAGTTTTGAGCCACCCGTCTTTGGTAAAGGAATCATTAGCTCTCTCATCGTTGTAGTAGGTTTTCGCAACCCATGGTCCTCTGACTTGCAGTTCTCCACGAGATTCATTGTCCCACGGAAGTTCTTCTCCGGTTTCCGGTTCAACAACACGGAAATCAACTCCGGGCACTGCAAGTCCAACAGTTGCACGGAGATCTGCCTTGGCATCCTCATCAAGATGAGAAAGAGTTGATTTAATATTACACACAGCAGCAATCGGACTGGTTTCCGTCATTCCCCAAGCTTGCAGGATGGGAAGACCTGTCTGCTCTCGGTATCCCTCTGAGAGGGATTTAGGAACAGCTGAACCACCACACGGTATTGAACGCAGGGCAGATGTGTCACGCCCTTTCAGCTCCGGCAAGACACCCATCCAAATGGTAGGAACACCGGCTGCTACCGTAACTTTCTCCTCTTCTATAAGTGCTGCTAAAGCAGTGGGGGAAAGATCTGCGCCAGGCATCACCAGAGTTGCGCCGGTTGCAACACCTGCATGAGCAATACCCCAAGAATTAGCGTGAAACATTGGAACGACTGGCATCAAGACATCTTTCTCATTAATCCCTATAGTGTCTGCCATCATCACACCAAATGTATGCAGAACCATTGAACGATGTGAATAAACAACACCCTTTGGATTGCCAGTAGTTCCTGATGTATACATCATTGATCCGGCACGGTTTTCTTCAACTGTTTTCCATTCCACAGGTTCAGCAGCTTGCAATAATTCTTCATAGTCATGAACATTCGCATTAATTTCAGAAGGATCAGGAGCGGGTGCACCATCATCCATTAGAACGACGTGTTTTACAGTCTTGAATTGGTTCATTAAAGGCCAAATTAAACCAGCGACCGACTGATCTATAAAAATAACTTCGTCCTCTGCATGATTAACTATGTATGTAAGTTGATCAGGGAATAAACGAAGGTTCAGTGTGTGGACCACGCGTCCGGTGCACGAGGGAGCGAAATACAGCTCCAAGTGCCTTGAGTTGTTCCAAGCAAAAGTTGCTACACGACCGTCGTCAGTTATTCCCAGAGCGTCAAATACCCCACCAAGGCATCGCGTTCGTCTAGCCCAGTCTCCATAGTTCAATCGTTCCCTTCCGGAAGGAGTCGCTGTAACAACTTCTTTTTCTGGAAAGAGTCTTTCCGCTCGGGCGAATATGTGATTAAGAGAAAGTGGAACATCCATCATCAAACCATCCATTTGATTGACCCTCCTTAAAAGTTTTTGACTTGTCTCTCCTGTGAAGGTATCAGCCTGAATAACAATGAGTTCAGTCGAGTGTTGCTAAAACACCGAGTGCTATCAGAACGATGTTTCTCAGCAAGTCCCAAGAAGAGATCTGTTTAGTAGACCAAGATCCGAAACACGCGCAGTCTTGAGGGTTGCCAGAAAGTATTTGAGCTGCGATAAGAGTAGTGAAAGCTACAAGCAGAGCCACAGCACAAGGTCCGCCAGAACGAGGATCGATTGCTAACAGGACAGAGCAGAGAAGTTCTACAGATGGAAGCAGGGAGGCTAAAAATTTAGGGAAAGGAAGTCCTAAGGCTGCAATGGATTTTTCAGTCCCGGTTGGATCACGAAATTTACTAACTGCTGCAAAAACAAAAACGATCGCCAGTAAAAAACCAGCCCATGCACCCAATTAGTAACCTAGCTCAACGTCAACAGGTGCTAAAAGTTCCTCATTATTGATAAACCGTCGAACATTTTCTTCAATGAAAGGATCAAGCAGTTTTAAACCCATTTCCGGAGTGTTGCCGATATGAGGTGTGATAAGGCAGCGCGGATCAGACCACAGAGGATTCCCTGCGGGTAGAGGTTCAGGGTCTGTGACGTCTAAAGCCGCTCCGGCAATTTTTCCTTCCTTAAGCGCCTCAATTAAATCATCAGTCACTATGTGCCCACCTCTTGCAACATTGACTATGTGGGAATGAGAAGGCATTAAACCTAAAGCCTTTTTGTCGATAATGCCCCTAGTTTCTTCAGTTAAAGCTAAAGCGAGAATTAGTAGATCGGTTGTTTCTAAAACTTCTTCAAGTTTTTCAGGTGTGTAAGTAAACGTGGCACCCGGCAGATTCTCAGCTTTTTTTCTGATCACTGTCGTGACACAATCAAACGGAGCAAGAAGGGGTAAAAGTTCAACGGTTATGCCACCTCCTCCAAGAATGGTCACATTAGACCCGTGCAGATAGCGGCCAATCGGTCCAGACCATTCGGTTGCTCTGGCGTATCCATGTAAATTTTTGGACAGAGACAGTGCGAGAGCAAGGACTGTCTCAGCTACAGCGGGAGCATAAACACCCTTACCGCATGTCCAGCGCCACTTGGGGTCTAGATTATTGGCGAAGGGTTCGATGCCAGCGTAAGGAAGTTGTATCCATTCGAGGAAAGTTGCCGTTTCTACTATTTCAGGAAAGAGTTCCGGCCTCGCAGGATCCGCCCAAATCAAACCTTCTGCGTCTTCCACGCCAGTCAATGTCGCACCAGAACGTTTAACCGCATTGCACATCATTTTGTACATCTCCGGTCTTGTATCCGGCGCTACTGCAACGTTTCTTGTCATCTGGTCAGAGTGTCCAAAACTTTTTCAAATACCAGGTCGGCCATCTCATGCATTTCTTTGTCTGTTCTATCTTGAACTGGATGAGGAACAAATACTCTTGCAATGTCCAGTCCAAGAGCGTCAGCTTGTTTCTGAGCGGCATCCTCGAAAGGGGTAGAAGCAATCATGACTGCTGGTATTCCTCTTCTTTCAATATCATCTATGTCATGCACACTGCATGTCGTACAAGAACCTCAATCAGCTAAAGCTTCGATCACGGCATCACATTTGGTAGCGATCTCATGACGTAGATCCACAGGTGCAGGTTTAGTAAAAGTAGGTTTCTTGAACCTAAGTATTTCTATCCCTGTATCAGAAAGTTTTTCCTCAAGGCGATTCAAAAAAATGTCTCCACGCCCTTTAGAAATATCTAATAATCCAACCGTCAGACCAGCCATAGTTTCGGGTCTTTCTGACAGGCTTCTTTCCGCAGGGACACTCTCAGAAGTTGGATCGAGAAGAACTTTTTCATCTGTCACAGTAAAATCTCCTTACTAGTAGGTTCGCTTCCAGAGGGGCCATTAAGCCACCCTCCAATTATCGCCGAAAATAGTCCTGCGGGCCCTCCAGCCTGAACAAGTAACAGACCATTGGGTCTAAATTTCGGAATGCTCATTCCTTTCATCTCTGCCGGAAGTCCCTCTTCAATACCGCCCGACCCTGCAATTATATTGTCTGTATCGACCATCATGATCTCAGTGATTTCTTCTAAAAACCGTTCCTTACTCCATTCAGCTTCATAGAATCGAGCAGCGTGCTCAGGTGACAAGACAAGCATTGCATCCATGCCTACAACGACTCTGGATGAGACGGTTGAAATCAAATGTTCAGCAAGTGTACGTATCAGAGACTCAGGTTTTCTGCTTTTCTGATCCATTACCAGTCGTGGACCTTCACCCGTGAAAGCAGTTATGACATTTTGTGACGAGTTGTAACCACGGCTTTCAGCAAGTGATGGCCATGGTGAAGAGAGTTCGTTCTCGGAAAAACAAAAACCCTGTTTGCCCATATGACCTAAAGTTGAGCGATCCACACCCCCAGGTCCGCCTCCACCAACATTGTGAATTACCAATTGGACGGCTCTACCAATAGTGCTGTTCGCCCTATTGCCATGCCCTAAGACATTTATTCCAGAATTCATACCAATATCACGTGCTATGGGTCCATTTACTACAAAAATCGGTCCGACTGACATCGTTGTAGCTAAAACTCCGTGCATGTTAAATTCCTCAGTGCAGATAGTTTCCAGAGCAGCGATCACCACTGGCAAGAATTCAGGTCTACAGCCAGCCATGACAGCATTTATTGCAATTTTTTCGACACTGCATTCGATCAAATTAGGAGGAACTGAAACGACTACCTCATCAGGTGATCTGGTCGTTCCCTCAAGCATCTTTCTTACTCTTCCCCTAGTCGGCGGAACTACAGGCAGTCCATCTGTCCATGATCTTTCAAACATGGCTTCGTAAGTATCTTCTTGTGCAGCAAGCTCAACTTGTCTTGAATTGAATTCTGAATTTTCAAATTTTGATTTAAGTTGGTCGATCCTCCCGGGATCAACAGTAAGGGAACCTCAACCGGGTTTAAATTCCGGAAGGTCATCCCCAAGAGTCGAATCTCCTGTAATTTTACGCCACTCCTCGCGTGACCACCCGACAGTTCTTTCAACCTCTTCACCTTTTTTAAAATGTAAAAGAGTAGGGACAGATTCGAGATTCAAATTCCAACTAATTTCCAATTCTCTGTCATCCAGCACCCAGTCAGCCTCATAGGGAAAATCCATTTCGTCCTGCAGCACAACAGTTAATTTCCCCGCTTCCCCTAAGCTCTCAAGTGTCGGGACTAAGAGCTGACATGTAGGGCAGTCGTTCTTTACAACTGCGAGAATCAGATCTTCACTTTCCTTATCAAGTAAATAAGAACCCATACCTGAATTATCGCACAATACTTTCTCTATGCACTCTCTGGGTCGGGGTCTTTGAATGTCTAGGCTAACCTTTTTTAAATGCATAAATATTAAGGAAGAAAATTGGCAGAACTGATTGATGGAAATGAGTACAGAAAAGTGCTTGGCAGGTACCCAACTGGAGTGACTCTCGTTACCTCCTCTTCTCCTGCAGGCCCCCAAGCCATGGTTATTGGCTCTTTTGTTTCAGTTTCCATGGAACCTCCTTTGGTGGGATTTTTGCCTGGTAAAGAGTCAAACACATGGAAAAAAATGAAAAATGAAAATAAATTTTGCGTTAATGTGCTTTCAGACCAGCAGGAAAATGTCGCAAATGAATTCTTCCGGAAAGAAAATAATCCTTGGGAAGTAATACCCTGGTATGAATCCGCAGAAGGATTGCCGGCGATAGAAGGCAGCCTGGCTAGCATAGACTGCTCGGTCTTTAATGTTGTAGAGGCGGGCGACCACTGGTTCGTTATTGGAGAGGTTTTAGGTGCAGAAATTATGGAAACAGGCTCGCCGCTACTATTTTTAGGCGGTTCCTATGGACAGTATCGGGGAAATTAAATGCCTGTTTATGCTCTAGGAGAATTCGAACCTCAGATAGATTCAAGCGCCTATGTGCATCCGGAGGCAGTGATTATTGGAAATGTGGTTATTGGAGCTGAATCAAGTGTCTGGCCGCATGCAGTGATAAGAGGTGATGACGGCAAGATAGCGATCGGTGCCCGAAGTTCGGTTCAAGACAATGCGGTTATACATTGCATTCCTCAAGTCATAACTACAGTTGGAGATGACGTCACATTAGGCCACTTGTGTCATCTAGAAGGATGCCGAATCGAAGATGAAGCGTTGGTGGGAGTTGGAGCGGTGGTATTACACAACGCAGTTGTTGGTAGAGGTTCGATAGTTGGAGCTAACGCTGTTGTTAGAAACGGACAAGAAATCCCACCTTTGTCAATGGCTCTGGGGGTACCGGCTCAGGTTAGAGAAGGGGTGGTAGCAGAAGGTGCAAATATGTTAAATACCCTTTCCTACACTGCTAGAGGCCCGAACTACTTGAAAAACCTCCGAAGAATTGATTAGTGAAATGGACGGAGTCACTCTAGACCCAGGGAAAATCGGAATATGGACACATCAATTGGACGGAGTTCCTTCCGAAAGGGCTCGTGAAGCAGCGAGCGAAATCGAGGAAATGGGTTTTGGAGCCATTTGGATTCCTGAAACCGCAGGGCGCGACCCATTTGTGCATTCAACTCTCTTACTTTCTGCTACTCAAAAAATTGTTCTGGCTACAGGAATCGCCAGCATCTATTCTCGTGACGCTGTAGCCATGGCGAGTGCCACACGGACACTTTCTGAAGCTTTTGCTAACAGGTTTTTACTTGGAGTGGGTGTAAGTCATGGCCCTTTTGTGGAGGTTATTCGTGGCCACACTTGGGAAAAACCTCTAGAACATCTGAGTGACTACATAGAGAATATGAAAAGATCCCCCTTCTGGGCTTTTCCACCTGAACATGAAGCCCCTATCTGCATTGGTGCTTTAGGGCCAAAAGCGCTGAAACTTGCGGCAGAATCAACATGGGGTGCTCATCCTTACAATGTGACTGCAGACCACACAGCAATGGCGCGAAAAACAATGGGAGGAGAAGCTTTTTTAGCCCCGATGGTTGCGGTGATTATAGAAACGGACTCTTCAAAAGCCAGAGAACTAGCACGAAAAGATCTCTCTATTTATCTCGACTTGCCAAATTATAGAAACAACTTTTTGAGGATGGGTTTCACCGAAGATGATCTGAGTGAAGGGGGCAGTGACCGGTTATTGGATGCCATAAGACCTTGGGGGGATGTAGAAACAATTTCGACCAAAATTACTGAGCATTTTGAAGCTGGAGCGGATCACGTTTGTGTCCAACTGGTCGTAGATCAAACAGAACAGCACGAATTCCAAAATGGGTTACCGGTAAAACAGTGGAAGACCTTGGCAGAGAGTCTTTTGTAGATGGCTAATGTGCACCGTTTCCATTCTGAAGGTTTGGAATTAGTTGCCCATTTTGAGATTCCTGAGTCAACCGATGAGCTCCTGCCGTGTGTTCTATTGATACATGGTTTTCCAGAAGGCCCTGGTGGTGGAGCAAATTCAGCCGCCACCTTGCCAGAACTGGCAAATAGGATTTCCTCCGAAATGGGATTCATAACCATGGCTCCATTGCTACGAGGCACTGGAGACTCCGAGGGGTGTTTCAGTCTTGGAGGATGGTTAACGGATGTTCGTAAATCTATTGCAGAACTCAACGATCATCCAAAAGTAGGAGAAATATGGCTAGTTGGTTTCGGAAGCGGAGGAGCGATATCTATTTGCGCAGCAGCTCAAGAAACAAAAGTAAAAGGTGTGGGAGCACTTGCCGCCCCAGCAGATTGGTCTACGTGGGCGGCTTCCCCAAAACGGCTCCTTATACATGCACGCAGAGCCGGTGTAATTCCTGATACTAATTTCCCAGAAGATTTTGACTCATGGGCACAAGAGCTAAAACAAATTTCTGCTGAGTCCTCTATTTCTGAACTTGAAGAGAAGAACGTGCTCTTAGTCCACGGAACCGAAGACGACGTAGTTTCCTCGTTAGAGGCCAGAGCTCTTTCGGATGCTCATGGGAATGCAGACATGAGATTAATCGAAGGTGCAGGGCATCATTTGAGGCACGACCCAAGAGCCATAGCAGTTCTTCTAGGTTGGCTCGACAGGCAGAGGCGGATGAGCAAATAGGGGACTTAATTTCATCTAACTTTCTTAGCATTAACCGCTGATAATTGTTACTATCTAAATAGGAGAAATTATTCCTACCAGCAGGAGTGAGAAAGTGACTTCAAGTGAAATAGGCGTGGATCTAAGCAACTACCAGCTTGGCTGGAGTGACGAAGAAGACTACATCTACAAACCAAAAAAGGGCCTTAACCCTGAAATTATTAAAGAGATGTCAGGAATGAAAAATGAGCCCAAATGGATGCATGACTTCAGGCTCAAATCTCATGAAAGGTTTTTAAAGAGGCCCATGCCCGCATGGGGCGGAGACTTAGACGGGATCGACTTCGATGACATTTATTACTACATAAAACCGACTGAAAAACTTTCCGACGATTGGGAAGACGTACCCGAATCCATCAAAGATACTTATGAAAAATTAGGAATACCTGAAGCAGAGCGAAAATATCTAGCAGGTGTTACTGCACAGTACGAATCAGAAGTTGTCTACCATAAAAACCGCGAAGATCTAGAAGAACAAGGTGTAATTTTTTCGGATATGGACACAGCCCTGCGCGATAATCCAGAGATCCTGAAACAATATTTCGGCAAAGTAATACCACCAAACGACAATAAGTTCTCTGCGCTCAATTCTGCAGTCTGGAGCGGAGGATCTTTCATCTACGTTCCGCCAGGGGTGAAGGTTGAAATGCCACTTCAGGCCTACTTCAGAATTAATGCAGAAAATATGGGCCAGTTCGAAAGAACCTTAATAATTGCAGATGAAGGTTCCGAAGTTCACTACATAGAGGGCTGCTCAGCCCCTGTCTACACGACAGACTCCTTGCATTCTGCCGTAGTTGAAATAGTCGTTAAACCATCTGCAAGAGTTACCTACACGACAATTCAAAACTGGTCAAACAATGTATATAACCTCGTGACTAAAAGAGCAGTGGTCGAAGAAGAGGGTCGCATGGAATGGATAGACGGAAATATAGGATCCCAGCTAACGATGAAATACCCCGCAGTTGTTATGACAGGTCCAAAAGCGTCAGGTGAGGTCTTATCAGTGGCATACGCAGGTTCGGGGCAGCATCAGGATGCAGGGGCAAAAATGACTCATGCAGCACCAGAAACATCCTCAAAAATTATTTCTAAGTCAATCTCGAAAGACGGAGGGCGAACTAGCTACAGAGGTTTGGTAAGGGTTGAAGACGATGCTTATGGCTGTAAGAGCCACGTTCAGTGCGACGCTCTAATCCTCGACGATGAAAGCATTTCAGACACATACCCATACATGGAGGTTGGAACTTCAGATGCTGTTATTGGTCACGAAGCAACCGTTTCAAAAGTAGCTGATGAACAGCTCTTTTATTTGATGAGCAGAGGTCTGTCAGAAGATCAAGCTACCTCGCTAGTTGTAAATGGATTCATTGAACCAGTTACCAAGACTCTCCCAATGGAATATGCAGTTGAATGGAGTCGTTTGATTGAATTACAGATGGAAGGATCTGTAGGATAAATAAATCACTAGGGTCACTTCAAATGACATACTGTTTATATGCCCATGAGAGAAGACTGTAAGCAGTTTGAAAGTAGGAGCTATCCCAACGGCGAAACTGTTAGAAAATGCAATTTAGATAAGGCTCCTGAAGCACCTTGGCGATGTCCAGAGGAGTGCGGTTCATTCGAAAAAAGAAGAGTAGACGTAAATTGGAGCTACGGAAGCCTGATCACACCGGAAACACCGAAAGAACCATCGAGTTTAGGGGAAGATCAAAGTATCTCGGCGTTACTAGATGCAGCAGAAGATGTGATAAATGAGGCGGGTCCCAGAGTTCTGGCCGAACTCGAAAAACAAAAGTCCAAAAAAGGGCGGGCAAGATTAAAGAAGATCTCGCGAAATTCGAAAAAGAAACGAAGGAAAAAATAAATCAACCATCGATCTTTAATATTAAAAACCCAGTGATGCTGAAAGTTTTCTTTCGGATAGCCTGAATCTCTCAAATGCAAGACACAAAAGTTAGATTCGACCTTCCAGGGAATGAGCTCATGCCCGAACTTTTAGGGCAGGGTGACGAGCTTTTACAGATAATAGAAACCTCTTTTCCTGAGACGAAGATTCATGTACGTGGCAATCAGATCGCTATTGACGGTGACAGTGCAATCCTGATTGAGCAGATATTTCGCGAAATGACAAGAATGCTTGAAAGAGGACTACCACTCGATGCAAATGTCCTCAAAAAGACAATTGAAATGGTTAAAGAAGACGAGAATCCATCTGAAATATTAACGACAGAGCTACTTATAACAGCAAGAGGGAAACCAGTCAGAGCTAAATCTTCAGGGCAAAAGAATTATCTGGATACCGCGAGCAAAAACATTATCACATTTGCCATAGGTCCTGCAGGAACAGGAAAAAGCTGGTTAGCTGTAGCACTAGCAGTCAGTGCGATGCAAAAAGGTGAAGTTGACCGTATTATTCTCACTCGACCATTAGTCGAGGCAGGTGAAAGAGTCGGATTTCTCCCTGGTGACCTAATGGCAAAAGTTGATCCCTATTTCCGACCTCTTTACGATGCACTTTTCGACATGCTTGATCCTGAAAAAGCAGAAAGATTACTCGAAAGAGGTCAAATAGAAGTCGCGCCGCTTGCTTTCATGAGGGGAAGAACCCTTAACAACAGTTTTATAATTCTCGATGAGGCACAAAATACAACACCAGAACAAATGAAAATGTTCCTAACAAGAATTGGTTTCGGATCACGAGTAATAGTAACTGGTGACGCAAGTCAAATAGATGTTCCTGGTGGTCGAAGTGGAATTGAAGGCTTGGAGAATATATTTTCCGGAATCAACGGTTTGGGTTTTGTGAAACTTGGGGCTCGAGATGTCGTAAGGCATGAAATAGTCCAAGAAATAGTCCAAGCGTACGAAAATGCCGGTAGACAATTCAAAAAAAATATTGGTACTAAGTAACTTGCTCAAAGGAACACCAGAAGCCGACGAAGCGATTTATATCGGTTTAATGGATAAGCGACTAGAAAAGAACAGCGAAATAAACCTTGAGGCTTTGGAGGGATTCGTTAAAAAAATCGTTGAAGAAGCCGCCCCGAATAAAAGACCACTGGAAATGAATGTGATTCTTTTAGATCCAGAAGAAATCTCTGCATTAAATGAAAAGCATCTATTTAAATCAGGACCAACCGACGTATTGGCTTTCCCAATAGATGAACCCGATAATGAAACAGATGACCCTGTCTATCTCATGGGTGATGTGTGCATATGTCCCGCAGTGGCAGCGCATCAAGCGAGAGAAAAAGGTCTAAATTTTGAAGATGAAATTGCTCTTCTTCTGACACACGGGATACTCCATTTATTGGGATATGACCATTATGAAGAGTCAGCAGAGGTTGAAATGAAAAAAATGGAAAAAAGCCTTATTGATCGTCATATAAAACATTTAAGAGTTAACGATGCTTAGAAATCTGACGAGAAAATTTTTCAAATCGAAGGAGAGCAGAATCGTCTCTGAAGATGAACTCTTAGAAACTGCCAAAAAAGCTCTCGAGTCGAAATCGATAGAAAATGATGAACATGAACTAATTGAATCGGTGTTGGCTTTCGGCGACACTCTGGTACGAGAGGTAATGACACCACGACCCGACATCGTCAGTGTTCCCGACAACTTCACTGTCTCTGCTGCTATGGAAGTCTCTGTATTGAATGGTTTTTCACGCGTACCTGTGAGTAGTGAAAATTTAGATGAGATAGTAGGAGTGGTTTTCGCAAAAGACATGATGGAAGCTCAACTGGATGGGGACGGTGAAATCTTGGTAAAAACTCTGGCGCGTTTACCACAGTTCATCCCAGAAACAAAAAAAGCTGGATTACTGCTACGCGAAATGCAATCTAATCACTATCACTTAGCGATAGTCATCGATGAATACGGAGGGACAGCGGGACTGGTCACCTTAGAGGATCTATTAGAAGAGGTAGTGGGAGAGATAGTAGATGAGTTCGACAGTGAAGAGGCGCTAGCTGAACCTCTTATCGGAGGAGGCTTGCGTGTTCACGGGAGAATGCCGGTTGACGAGTTGAATGAACTACTAGGAGGAGTATTACCGGAAGGTGATTGGGACACCTTGGGGGGTCTCATCTTTGATGCACTGGGGCATGCCCCAGAAGCAGGAGAAAATGTGGATATAGCTGAACACCATTTTGTAGTTGAAAAAGTAGTCGGCAGGAGGATCACTCAGGTCAGGGTCACGGCGCCAGGTCAGTAGATGGATGACATTTCAGAAAGCCACCCAACTATAGAAGTGCCAGATGGCCACATTTCAGGTTTTGTGAGCTTAGTGGGTAGGCCAAATGTCGGTAAGTCAACTTTATTAAATGCTTTTTTCAAAAAGAAAATAGCGATCGTTTCGGATAAACCACAAACAACTCGCACAGAGATAAGGGGTGTTCTTACAGGTTCTGAATTTCAGATCGTTTTTTGCGATACTCCTGGTATTCATAAACCAAGAACTCTCCTGGGTACGAGATTGAATGACACTGCTCGTTTCACATTAAAGGAAATTGATTTGGTTCTCTTTGTAGTAGAGGCTGATTCGGCAATTGGTAAAGGGGACAGGTTTATCGCTGAATCTTTACCAGTTGAAAAAACTCTTCTAGTTCTTAACAAAATAGACAAAGTCAAAAGCGGTAGAATTTTGACACAACTGAATGAAGCTTCAGACTTCTCTTTTGCTGAGTATTTCCCAATTTCCGCTTCAACGGGAGAAGGAGTCACGGAACTATTGGAACATATCAAGACAAAACTGGTTCCTGGGCCACGTTACTTTCCTGAAAATATGGAAACCGACTTTTCTGAGTCTTTTTGGGTTGCAGAACTAGTTCGGGAACAACTTCTTTCAGAAGTTCGTGAAGAGCTGCCACATTCGATAGCAACACGAGTTACAGAGTGGGACTGGCCACGTATCCGATGCGAAATCTTAGTAGAGAGAAATTCGCAAAAAGGAATAGTAATCGGGCACAAAGGCGAAGTTTTGAAAAAGGTCGGAACTGCGGTAAGGAAACAGCTAAAAGATGGAGCATTCATTGAATTAGTAGTGAAAGTTGAAAAAGATTGGCAAAAGCATCCGCGGTCGCTTGACCGTTTCGGATATTGAAATGCAAACCTTAATTTCGATTTCCTGTGTGGCTATTAGACAGATAGCTTCAAAGTTGTGATACCCGACAATCTGGATCCCGAATTCATACCCCGACACATAGCTTGTGTGATGGACGGCAATGGCCGTTGGGCGGAAAAGAGGGGATTAAAAAGAACAGACGGGCATACAGAGGGAGAAAAATCTCTTTTTGATGTTGTGGAGGGTGCCATTGAAATAGGAGTCGAATGGTTTACCGTATTTGCTTTTTCAACCGAGAACTGGAAACGACCAGCGAAAGAAGTTCAGTTTTTACTTGACTTCAATGAACAGATAATTATCCAACGACAAGAAGAATTGAATGAAAGAAATGTGAGGATTTGTTTTCTTGGCCGCCGTGACGGGAAAGTTCCTAAAAGAATTGTTAAAAGAATGGAAGAGGCCGAGAAGCTCACCAGAAGTAATACAGGTTTGACTTTCACTGTTGCTTTCAATTATGGAGGAAGAGCAGAAATTGTTGATGCCGTTCAAAAAGTGATTGATTCAGGAGTCAAAAAGGTCACAGAGAAAACGATAGAGAGAAATCTTTACAACCCTGAAATGCCTGATCCTGACTTAGTAATAAGAACTTCTGGAGAGTCCAGAATTTCGAATTTTTTGCTTTGGGAGTTGGCCTATAGCGAACTTGTATTCAGTGACACTTTGTGGCCAGATTTCTCGCGTAAGGACTTGTTTAATGCGATTAAAGAATTTCAAGACAGGGATCGGCGATTTGGTGGCCTTGGCGGAAGTTAAGAATGTCTCTTTATCGTGACCAAGGAATAGTTATCCGTACATGGAAACTAGGCGAATCAGATCGGATAATTGTCATCATTACAGAAGACAACGGAAAAGTCAGAGTTGTTGCTAAGGGTGTAAGGAAAACACGAAGCAAGTTTGGTGGACGCTTGGAGCCAACAAACCATGTTTCATTGCAGTTATATAGAGGCAAAGGTGACTTAGGGATAGTCACACAAGCTGAGACAATTGATAGGTTCCAAAATATTAGATCAGACCCTGACCTGTTTAGTGATGCTTCTTCGATGTTAGAGGTCGTAGATCATGTGGCTCCTGATGAATCACCAGATCCGAAACGTTACAAGATGCTTCTTGGAGCCCTTCGGGCACTAGACGAGAAAAACCCTCCATTGCTTGTTTCAGCATTTTTTTTGAAACTACTTGATCATGAAGGATTAGCACCTGAATTGGGGTTCTGTGCCAAATGTTTAGATACAGAAAATCTTGTATCAATATCTGTTAGCGAGGGCGGAGTTTTTTGCGGTAAATGCCAACGTGGAAGAAGTATTTCAGATGCCTCTATCGCTGTGATGCGAGCGATTTTGGGCGGTGCATTAAATCAAGCACTTGAAGTGAAAGATGTAAAAACTATTTCTGAAATAGACCGAATCGCTTCTGAAGCTGTGGAGTTTCACTTAGAAAGAAAAATAAGATCACGACGAGTTATGGATACTTAGTAAATATTTCAAGATGAACCTCTGTGGCCTAGTACGCTTCGATTATGGGTGTTAATAAAGAGGAACTTTTCGACAAAGTCGTAAACCTTTCAAAACGAAGAGGGTTCGTATTTCAGTCAGCAGAAATCTACGGTGGGTTCAGATCCACCTACGACTATGGGCCTGTAGGGGTTTTGTTGCTACGAAATGTGAAAGAACAATGGTGGCGCTCGATGGTTCAGTTCCGTCAAGATGTAGTTGGTATAGATGCAGCAATCCTTTCGCCTCCTTCTATATGGGAGGCATCCGGACACTTAACAAACTTCACTGACCCTTTAGTCGACTGTCGCGAGTGCGGGTCGCGCTTCCGTCAGGACAAACTCGAAGACCTGAATAGCTGTCCCACTTGCGACTCAAAATCCTCTTTCACTGAAGCACGGCAGTTCAATCTGATGTTCAAGACAAACGCCGGACCCGTAATCGATTCCGCTGCTGAAGTCTATTTGAGACCCGAGACCGCTCAAGGTATGTTCACTAATTTCACAAACGTTTTAAATACAAGCAGAAAAAAACCACCTTTTGGAATTGCCCAAATAGGAAAGTCATTCCGGAATGAAATAACTCCAGGAAACTTTGTTTTCCGCACTAGAGAATTTGAACAGATGGAAATGGAATATTTCGTCCCACCAGCAGATTCCGACAAATGGTTTGAATACTGGTGTAAAGAGAGAATGGATTGGTACTTAAACTTAGGCATGAAAGCAGATTCCCTAAGATTGAGAATTCACGATCCAGATGAACTGAGCCATTACGCGAGAGCAACCTCTGATATAGAGTTTTCTTTTCCATGGGGTTGGGACGAATTGGAAGGAATTGCGAATAGAACTGACTTTGACTTGAATCAACATGCTCAAGCTTCAGGAAATAAACTTGAATATAACGATTCAGGAACGGGCGAGAGGTATGTTCCACATGTTATAGAACCCGCAGCTGGAGCCACTCGAACTGCAATGGCATTTTTAATGGACGCGTATGAGGAAGAGGAGGTAAATGGCGAAGTGCGTAATGTCTTGAAATTAGATCATCGTCTTTCCCCGTACAAAGTCGCTGTTCTGCCCCTTTCAAAAAAGGATGAACTGATTGAACCCTCAAAGGAGGTGCTTGACCTCGTTCAACCACACTGGATGTGCGATTATGACCAGACGCAAGCGATTGGCCGCCGTTACAGGCGTCAAGATGAAATAGGAACTCCATATTGCGTCACAATTGATTTCGAAACTCTCGAAGACAAAGCGGTAACAGTTAGAGAGAGGGATTCGATGAATCAAGATCGTGTTCCGATAAATGAACTTGTCGAATACTTATCATCTCACTTAGCCCCATAGTCGTAGTAATGGAAAACGAACACACCCTTGACTGGTTAATAGATTTAGTTGAAAACGCTAAGTCAATAAATACTGAAGAAGTAAAGAAAAACGCCGTCGCATCAGTACCAACTTCATTAGTTGAATCATTAATGCATAACACTGCTTCAACAAAACCTTCAAAAGAATTGAAACTTCTGGGAAATGGAATACCTGCAAGCCCCGGTGCGGCAACTGGAATTGTATGTTTCTCTAGCGACTCTGTTCTTGATGCCACAGATGAAGGCGAAAAGGTAATTCTTGTATGCCATGAAACGAGCCCCGCAGATGAGATTGGGATGAGAATGGCAGAAGGAATAGTCACTGTTCGCGGCGGAATGGCGAGTCATGCTGCCGTAGTCGCGAGAGGGTGGGGGATTCCTGCAGTGGTTGGAGTTTCTGAGCTGGAAATTTTAGAAACGGAAATAAGAATCGGAGAAAATAGATTAGAAGAAGGGGCTTGTATTTCTCTGGATGGAAGTACAGGGGAACTGTTTTCTGGAGAAATGGAACTACAGGAATCAAGTGAAGAAATTCCTGAACTTGAAACACTCTTGGGCTGGGCGGACGGCATTCGCTCCGGTCATATAAAAGTTAGAGCGAATTCAGATACTGGAAAAGATACTGAGAGAGCACTTTCCTTTGGAGCCGAGGGTATAGGTCTTTGTCGCACAGAACACATGTTTATGGGCGACCGCTTACCTTTAATACAACGTTTCATTCTTGCAGATGACGAGAGTGAAGAGGAAAAAGAAAGTCTAAATGAGTTAATGGTTGCCCAGCGTTCAGACCTGAGCGAGGTCATTTCTGCTATGGCACCAAATCCGGTGACTGTGCGACTATTAGATGCACCTCTTCATGAATTTCTAGGAGAGGAAACGTCCGATGAGTGGTCAGAACATAATCCCATGTTAGGTACTCGAGGGGTGAGACTAGCGATACTGCGAGAACAGTTATACAGGATGCAAACTCGAGCACTGATAGGTGCGTTGTTAGATGTTAAGGGAATGGGTAAAAAACCGAACGTGGACATTATGATTCCACTTGTTTCAGAAGTCAGAGAACTGAATTTAGTGAGATCTTGGATCGAGGAGGAGATAGCGTCTTTAGAAGACGAATTACGGCCAAGTATAGGAACCATGATCGAAACTCCTCGTGCTTCCGTAACAGCAGAAGAAGTGGCAAAAAGTGCAGATTTTTTCTCCTTCGGAACAAATGATCTAACTCAATTGGTTTTCGGGTTCAGCCGTGATGATATCGAAAGTCGAGTAATAGGTATGTATGTAAATAAAGGGATTCTTTCTGTTAACCCCTTTGAAACACTCGACTTTCAAGGCGTTGGCCATGTTATAAAACATGCAATTGATAAAGGCAGAAAAATCAATCCAGAACTTGAAATAGGAGTGTGCGGAGAGCACGGCGGAGACCCTGAATCCATTCGGTTCTTTTTCGACGCAGGTGTTGACTATGTTTCCTGCTCGCCTTTCCGCGTCCCTGTAGCTCGGTTAGCAGCGGCACAAGCAGTTCTTTCTTCTTTCAAGTAACAACGTTGCTCTAGCAACTTACTCTTACACGCTGCTAAGTTCCGACTATGGGAATTGTGGATGATGACATTCGTAGAGTCCGCGAAGAATCTGACATAATACGTTTAATCACGCAACACACTCAGTTGAAAAAAGTAGGTCGTTCCTGGAAAGGCCTCTGTCCTTTTCATAATGAAAAAACCCCCTCTTTCACCGTCAATCAAGAAAATGGACGATATTACTGTTTTGGTTGTCAAGCAACAGGAGATTCGATCGAGTTTCTCCGTGAAATTGACAACCTTGATTTTGTAGCTGCTGTTGAAATGCTTGCGGCACAAAATGGAATACCTCTTCGGTATACCGACAAAAAGGAAAGCAAATCCCGTAACCGCAGAAAAGAGTTAATCGAACTCGTAGCGGAAGCTGTTGATTTCTACAATAAAAAATTGTTTGATATGGATAATCCTGAGGCGATGCCCGCTCGTGAATATCTCAAACAAAGAGGCTTAGTCGGCGACATTGCTGCAAAGTTTTCTATTGGTTGGGCATCAGACTCATGGGATTCACTGTGTAAGCATCTTTCAGTTTCAAATGAAGATTTAGTTGCTTCGGGGTTGGGCGGAATAAACAAGAACGGTGGTCAATACGACTTCTTCAGGAATCGAATACTATTTCCAATTTTCTCAGAACAGGGAGACCCTATTGCTTTTGGGGGTAGGAAACTTCCAGAAGGGGAAGGTCCTAAATACAAAAACACATCTGATGGGGCTGAAATCTACTCAAAGAGTCAGATCTTGTACGGACTCAATTGGGCCAAAGAAGAAGCTGGAAGGGTTGATGAATTAGTCGTTTGCGAAGGCTACACAGATGTAATCGGTTGTCATGAAGCAGGAATATCGAGAGCTATTGCAACATGTGGGACTGCATTAACTCAAGAACATGTAAGAAAAATGTCACGATTTGCCAAAAAAGTGGTTCTGGCTTTTGACGCTGACAATGCAGGTCAATCCGCCGCCGAAAAAGTCTATGAATGGGAATCTGAATTTGACGTGCTTTTTAAAGTTGCCGATTTGCCTGAAGGGCAGGATCCAGGAGACCTCGCATTTTCAGATCCTGCTGAACTCAACAGGATAGTAGAAAGTGCTAAGTCTCACATGCAGTTTCGAGTTGACAGAGTTCTGGAAAAGGGAGATTTTGAGAGTAAGGAAGGTAGAGCAAGGGCGGCTATTGAAGCGATGAAAGTAGTTGCTCAACATCCAGATGAACTTATTCGTGATCAGTACATAGTTCAGATAGCTGACAAATGTCTCATAGG
>JASMLT010000039.1 GCA_030748555.1 Acidimicrobiales bacterium | reverse complement strand
AGAGATGTTCGGCAAAGTCGCAGAAGTTCCACAGAAAGAGTCAACTCCTTTCCACCCAAGAAGTCCTTACGGTGTCGCAAAAGTCTACGGGCACTGGATAACAGTTAATTACCGTGAAAGTTACGACCTCCATGCCAGTTCAGGAATGTTGTTCAACCATGAAAGCCCTCGACGAGGCTTGGAGTTCGTTACCAGAAAAATAAGTCACACTGCGGCGCAGATTGCTTTGGGTCAGGCTGATGAACTTCATCTTGGGAACCTGGATGCAAAACGGGATTGGGGGTTCGCAGGTGATTATGTTGAAGCAATGTGGAAAATGCTCCAACAGGATACTGCTGGCGATTATGTCGTTTGCACCGGTGAGACCCATTCAGTTAAGGAATTTTGTGAAGTAGCTTTTTCACATCTGAATCTTGATTGGGAAGATTATGTGAAAGTAGATGAAAAACTTATTAGACCTGCCGAAGTTGACCTCCTGGTCGGTGATGCCAGCAAAGCTGATGAGATTCTCGGTTGGAAACCAAAAGTGGGTTTTGGGGATCTTGTCAGAATGATGGTCGATGCTGATATGGCTCTTCTGGAAGGGCGTTTAGAGGGCTTACATTGATATGCGTTCTAGCTGGTGGGGTTGGTGCCGCTCGGCTTCTCAATGGCCTAAAAGATGTCGTACCCGCTGAAGAGATAACTGCAATCGTAAATACCGGCGATGACGCAATAATGCACGGACTTTACATTTGTCCTGATATAGACACTGTTACTTACACATTGGCAGGTATCAATAATATTGAAACCGGCTGGGGTCTCAAAGGGGAAACTTGGCTGGCAATGGAATCACTTGAAAAACTTGGTGGGAAAACTTGGTTCAATCTTGGTGACAGAGATTTAGCGACTCATATGTATAGAACTGACCGGCTGTCTGAAGGGGCTGGTTTGAAAGAAATAACTGCTGAAATTACTTCAGCTATGGGTATTTGCGTAAACCTTCTCCCTATGACTGAAAATCGGGTTGAAACAATAGTTACCTTGCTTGAAAGCGGCGATGAGATTTCATTTCAAGAATATTTTGTGAAGCACCGTCATGATGTGTCTATCTCATCGGTGCGTTTCAATGGTTCTGCAGAAGCGCAAGCCACCCCAGGAGTTGTCGATGCAATTAAGGAAGCTGAAGTCGTAGTAATTGCACCTTCGAATCCACTTGTTTCCATTGCTCCCATCTTTTCTGTTGCTGAGATTTCTGATGCTGTAAAGGCACGGAAGAAAGATGTCGTTGCTGTCTCTCCTATAGTTGCGGGCGCTGCCCTTAAAGGTCCTGCTGATCGCCTTCTTAATGAACTCGGGTATGAAGCATCTGTTGAAGGGGTTGCAAAATATTACCAAGATTGGATTGGTACTTTGGTGATCGATACAGCAGATATTGACAGCGCTAAGGATATTGAGTCGCTGGGAATTGACTGTGTAGTAACGGAAACAGTAATGACTGATCCTCAAATAGCCGCTTCTCTCGGTTCAACTCTTTTAGGATTGAGAAGATGAATTCATATAACAACGATGGCATCCATGTAATCCCTGTAAAAGGAATGCCTGAGATCTCTCCAAATGATGACCTGGCTGGGATGATAGCTGATTCAATTGACCTTGCAGATGGAGACGTTATAGTCGTTACGCAAAAAATTGTGAGCAAGGCTGAAAATCGTCTTGTTTCGATAGACCCTGAAATTGGGCATAAGCCAATTGTCGAAGAAGAATCTGTAAGGGTTGTCCGTAGGCGGGGTGATTTAATCATTAGCGAGACTGAACATGGTTTCGTTTGTGCGAATGCAGGTATCGACCTGTCTAATGTGGAGTCGGGCCAAGCTGCCCTTTTGCCAAAATTTCCAGATAAGTCAGCTAAAAGAATTCACGATTCTCTCCTTCATAAACATGGGGTGAGAGTCGCTGTGATAATCAGTGATACTTTCGGTCGCCCTTGGAGAAGAGGTGTTACAGATGTCGCCATAGGGTGTTTTGGTTTGTCACCTATCATTGACCTTCGCGGGACTCAGGATGCTTTGGGGCGTGAGTTGCAAGTTACTGAAGTTGCATTAGTCGACGAGCTTGCTGCAGCAGCTGAACTTGTCATGGGAAAAGCAGAGGCAATCCCTGTGGCGGTTATTCGTGGAGTTAACCCCGAATGGCTTGGTGGTGAAAGAGGGGTTGTGAGCGAGATTGTAAGAAGTCCCGAGGAAGATCTTTTCCGCTAGGAGTTTTCTTCTTTTTTTGATTCAAACCATTTCAAAGTGGAGTGGATCCCGTCTCTGAGGCTGGTTTTAGGTTTCCAACCTAATACCTTTTCTGCTAACGATGGGTCTAGTGATGAGCGTTCTATCTCACCTGACCTCTCTGTCCCTTTTTCTGGGGCGCTATCAATTCCGACAGCAAGTGCCATTTCTTTATACAATTGCTGAATTGATGTTTCAGTTCCGGTTCCTATATTCAACAATTTTCCATCACCTTTTTCAATTGAAGCCATGAATGCTGAAGCGACATCTTCTACGTAGACAAAATCTCGAGTCTGCATGCCGGTTCCGTAAATAGTGCAAGGTTCTCCTTTGAGAAGTTTTCCTGCAAAAATCGCTACCACTCCGGCTTCGCCGTGTGGGTCCTGCCTCGGGCCATAAACATTAGCCAATGCCAGTGTTGTTCCCCCCAAACCATGTAGTGAGCTGTATGTGTTGATATATAAACTTCCGGCAAGTTTGGAGACTCCATATGGCGATAACGGGTTCCACGGAGTGTCTTCGTTTAACGGCAGTTGTTTTGCTTCGGGTTCACCGTAAATAGTTCCGCCGGATGAGGCGAAAATTATCTTTCTGGTTTTTGCTTTACGGCCACCTTCTAAAACTCTTATTAATCCCACAAGGTTTGTTTCCAGGTCTATTAAAGGGTCCTCAACAGACGCTCGGACGTCTGCCTGTGCTGCTAAATGGAAAATTACGGAAGGTTTGTAATCGGCAATCAGTTTTGTTGTTTCTGGGTTGCGGATATCGCAATTTTCAACAACCAGATCCTCAGCGGAAGCATTCTTTGCTTCTTCTAGGTTTTTCTCTGATCCGGTAGAGAAATTGTCTATGACTAATACCTGATCACCGCGCCTGGCGAGTTGGTCGACCAGCGCAGAACCGATAAATCCCGCTCCTCCAGTTACTACTACCCTCATCTAATCAGCCGTTTCAGGTAAGCGAATGGATATGAGTTGAGTTCTTTTTTCAACAATTTCCTCATGGTTTACAATCGTTAGTTCTAGGACTTGGGAACTTTCCCCTATTTTTGCTCTTTCGCCAACTATAGACCCTTCTATACGTGCATTCTTTTCAACTTCTGCCCCTTCCATCAGGACAGAGTTTTTTACATGTGCGCCATCGGCGATTTTGACACCTCTTCCTATCATCGAAGATTCGACTACAGCATTTGGGCTTACCGAAGCCTGGTTATGAACTCCGTTTATCTTTTTACCTCTCTCACCGTTTAACAGGTCGAGGTTTGCTTTCAGAAAAGTTTCTGGCGTTCCTGCGTCAATCCAGTAGGTTTCCGATGGAAGTGCATAAAGTTTTTTGTCTTCAGCCATTTTTGGAAAAATTTCAGTTTCAACTGAAACAGGTCTATCGTTTGCGATTTGATCCAGTGTTGAAGGTTCCATCACGTAGTATCCCGCATTGATCAGATTTGTTTCAAAATCAGGTCCTGCCGGTTTTTCTATAAAACCGGTCACTTGCCCATGACCATCTGTTGGAACGATTCCATATTGTGATGGATTATCTGTAGGAGTTAATGAAATTGTGGCTTCCGCACCGATGTTTCTGTGGTAGCCCACTAGTTCACTTACGTTAGTTTCTGTTATCACATCACCGTTGCAGACTAAGAATGCCTCATCCACTCCGCTTTGAAGGGCAGCAAATTTAATAGCACCTGCTGTGTCTAATGGTTCGGGTTCGACTACATATTTAATTGGTAATCCTGCACACATCTCTTCCGGGTAAGCGTCAATAAATGCAGAGGGTTGAAACCCCATCGAAAGAATGACTTCAACGATTCCGTGATTTGCCAGATTTTCAATTACATTTTCCAGCATCGGTCTGTTTCCGACGGTGAGAATTTGTTTAGGTTTGTCGTTCGTCAAAGGTCGGAGTCTTGTTCCTAAACCTCCAACGAGAATGATGGCCCGCACGGCCTGCTCTTAACCTGTTGTGTCAGTCGCAGGAAGTTCAAGCACAGGGTTGTCTGAAAGCAGTGCTCTTGGGTCAACTGTCTCTAAGTAAGTGAACCTCTCTGGTCTAGGAGGGGGCGGAGTGTAACCTTCTGGGACGAAAGCAATCGTGAAGGCTTCAAGATTTTTCAGGAATTGAACGTCTTTCAAGTTTTCGGTATAAACCTGTGGTTCTCTTTCTCGATTCTGAACGTCAAAACGAGCGATTGTTAGAACTGCGGGTTTGCCTTCACAGTCGAACCCTTCTTCTATGACTTCCCCTGTGTCGAGCTTGATTGCCGAGTCTGTTATAAAACCACCGTATGCTTCTATGAATTGCCCCATTTTGGCATCGTTACCGCTTGCTAATGAGTTGAACGGGTGGATATGTATTAGTCCGTCTCCGTGTGTGTGGATCCCATTTGGATCCCTCTCGATAATAAATTTCGATCTCCAACCACCCCTGTACTCACGGGACTCAAGTGATGATTCAGATTCAGCACAGTTGTAGATGTCATAAGCTGAGTGCCAGTGGTCTCCTACTCTCGGCGCTGATGTTGCTTCTCTGTTGGATCTCGACCATCCGACCAGCAGAAGGCCTAAAATTACGACACAAGCCATGGCAATAGGGAAACCCAAACGACGGTTTTCAGACGTTGCTCCACTAGCACCTGCCTTTGCGGCGCGAGCTACCTTGTCAGCGGAATTTCCTTTAGCCATGAGAGAACCACGCTACCCGAATAATGACCCAGATGTAATGTTTTTTGCCTGATAGTTAACGATTTAATCGTCGTATGAGGTCGAGGTAAGAATCTGCGATTGTTTCAGATGAGTAGCAATTTTCAAGCCAAATTCTCGCCCTTTTACCCATTTCTTCGCATAATTCAGAGTTTCCTATCAAGCCTTCCAATACATGGATGAATGCATCGAAATCATCAGGCGGAACCGCTATTCCCCCTTCCGATTCAGTGACTATTCTCTCTATCTCAGTCCCCGGGTCTACACTTGCGACAACAGGGCGCCCAGATGCAAAAACACTGTAGATCTTAGATGGAACGCTCATGTCTCCGAGACCAGCTCTAAGAGGTACTAGGTGCAAGTCTGCAGTCGCTAAGACCTCTGAAAGACGTTCAATTGGTTGATAATCAACAACTACGAGGTTTTTTAATTCGCTTGCCTGTTGTTTCAGTCGGTCTGACATCACCCCACCACCATTTACGACATAGACAATGTCGTCTCTTTCGTCGTGTCTTCTTGCCGCATCGGTTATAAGTTCGAAAGATTGTGAATTTCCTAGGTTGCCCGCGTACATCACTACGAACTTTTCTCCAAGCTGGTGTTCTTCCCTGTAGTTCGTAAGCCGATCCTGTGGTTTGATGGAAGATGAAATAAGAAAATTTGGTATGACTTCCATCTGGGGTGGGATTTTTATTCTCTCGATTTTTCTGTTCACATTCTCTTCAAGATCTTTTGAAAGCACTGTTATGGCATCACTTCCGCTATAGGTAAATTTTTCATATTTTTCCAAAAGCTCTATTGAAGAACGTGACTTGATCTTCCCCAGTGCTACTGCAACATCAGGAAAAATGTCTTGGAGGTTAAGGATCAACTTGCACCGATGTCTCACTGCAGCAACTTTCCCGACATTTCCCAGAGTCAAAGGTGGCGATAGTGCTACCACTGCATCAAACGATCCTCTCTTGAGTACTGAAGCAATTGCTGCCAGGAAACTAAAAGCTAGAAAACTCAGGAGCCTTCGGAACAACTTATTTTTGTCTTGTGGAAAGGGGTGGAGTCTTGTGACTGTCACAGATTCTTTTTCTTCTCTTCGAAATAGTCTTCCTTTCCAGTGGTTTTCGACCTCATGATTTTCATACCAGGGAAGAGAGGTGATTACTTCAATTTGATGTCCTTGTTTTGCCCATTGTTCCACGAGAGAGGTGACGATTATTCCTGTTGGAGCTGTATCAGGTTCAAAATGTGGAGTTATGACCAGTAGTCGCATGCTCATATCATTTTCGCCTAATTGCTATCAGTTGATGCCATGTTTCTAAAAGTTGCTGTGCGGAGTTTTGGTAGGTGTACTTGTTCGCCTGCTTAAAACCTTCAAACACCAATCGCTTCCGAAGGTCTTGATCGTTCAACAATCTGTTCAAAGCAAAAGACCATGCCTCATCATCATCATGTTTGACGGTCAGAGAGCCTTCACCTAGAAGATTAGTTGCAGGCGTTCCTTGAGCAGCTATCACTGGAACACCTGCTGCCATAGCTTCGAGTACAGGAATTCCGAACCCTTCGTATGTTGAGGGGAAAGCCATTATCGAGGCGCTGTTGAGAATTTCTTTCATTTCCTGTGAGGAAACTCTTCCCAGTAAAGAAATT
>JASMLT010000038.1 GCA_030748555.1 Acidimicrobiales bacterium | reverse complement strand
TTACGAGTGTTCCTGTTACGAGTGTTCCTGTTACGAGTGTTCCTGTTACGAGTGTTCCTGTTACGAGTGTTCCTGTTACGAGTGTTCCTGTTACGAGTGTTCCTGTTACGAGTGTTCCTGTTACGAGTGTTCCTGTTACGAGTGTTCCTGTTACGAGTGTTCCTGTTGCTGATGATGAAGAAGTAATTGAAGCCGAAATCATTGAGTTAGGGGTGGTGACTTTAAATGAGAATGGGTTACTTCTATTAGCAGGAACAGCTAACCAGCTTCTTTTGTCATTCGACTCACCTCAAGAAGCAGTTATGAGCTCTTTGATAGATATTCTTGGCGAACCCGATGAAGAGATTTGTAATCCAAACGACCTGCAGGTATTCAAATTTGACGACCTGGAAGTAGTTTTTAAACCATACGACATGGGTCCAATTTTCTCACAGTGGTTCGTTTCAGGAGAAGGCGCCAGCGAAACGGGTTTATGGACTCTCGACAGAGTCGGTTTGGGTTCAAGCATCACAGAATTAAAGAAACTTCCTAATGGGCAAGTGGTAATTGAAGAAGCGATTCCTGGAACAAATGATCCAGCTGGAAAGTTTCAAATAGATCCATTCGGTTTAGGAATGCTTATAAATGGGTTAACTAGCAACACGAACGACCAGGGGAAAATATTACAAATGTGGGCAGGCGAAGGATGCCAAAGATTCTCAGAGGGTTAGTTTTTCGATCCGATCTGAAAAGACAGGGCCTCTTTTAAGGAACGATCTGAAAAAGAGAAATTATCATCCAGAAGCTTTTTTGGTAACACAAATTGGCTGGAGAGCATAAGTTCCTCTACCAACTGCCGCCCATAAAGAAGACTTAATGCTGAGGTTGGAACTTTCAGAATTGTGGGTCTTTTGAGAAGTGCACCGAGAGTTTTGGTGAATTCGAGATTGGATACAGGTTCTGGTGAAACTAAATTAACAGCTCCTTCTAACTCTTTTTCTATCATCCAACTAATCGCAGCGATTTCATCTCTTAGGGAAATCCAGCTCATCATTTGTTTACCTGAGCCTATTTGACCACCTACACCAAGTCTGAATAGAGGCAAAAGCTTTTTTAGTAGACCCCCAGAAGAGCTTAGAACCACTCCAGTTCTTGCATGTGCGACACGAATTCCTGCCTTTTCAGCTTCCCGTGTTGACTCTTCCCACTTGGAACAAACATGAGCTAGGAAACCCTCTCCTTGTTCAGTTGCTTCTGTTGCATGAGTGGATCCTGATTTTCCGTAATAACCGGTAGCTGATGCATTAATTAAAACATTCGGACCGTTATTGGATTTTAAATCGGAAAGAGTTCTACAAATTAGTTCTGTGCTCTTAACCCGACTGTGAAGTATTTGATCCATTCTTTTCTGCGACCATCTTTTGTCACCAATCCCCACGCCAGCCAAATTTACGATTGCATCGATTCCGACAAGACGTTCTGGGTCTAGATGATCCTCTTTGGGATCCCAGAAGATTTCCGAGTCATCAAACTCGCCACGTCTCACTAATCGCTTAACAGAGTTGCCTTTTTGAGTTAAAAATTCTTCTAGAGCTCTACCTATAGTTCCAGAGGCTCCAGCAATCGCAATTGTTTTCAAAAGATTTTTCCCGAATCTATTTTTCTATTGCAACGACTTTTACGGTCAAGTCTCCGTTAGGTGCCTCAAAGGTGACATCGTCTCCCACTGAAGCCCCTATAAGAGCTTCACCTAGAGGAGAATCTGGGGATAGAACTTCCACGTCTTCCCTTTGCTCTTCAATTGAACCAACTAGCATTTTTTCAGGCTCGGAGTCGCCTTGGTATAGAAGTGAAACAATTACCCCTAAAGAAACTTTTCCATCTCCACCTTCATCCAAGGAGACTATTTCAGCATTTTCTAGGATTGAGGCCAGTTGAGCAATACGAGTTTCCATCTTTCCTTGTTCCTCTTTCGCTGCCTGGTAATCCCCATTTTCTGACAGATCCCCGAGTTCACGCGCTGTCTCAATTTTTTTTGCTATGTCTATTCGCCCTCTTGTGGTCAGATCCTCGTGCTCTTCGAGCAGGCGTTTATGGGCTTCTGGTGATAATTGTTGTATTTTTCCCATGAGTTAAGCGTAACTGTATGGGGAAATAGGCAAAACGGAAAACCTTATTATAGATTGCTTGACCAAAACGTTTGGAATCTGCACACATGGTGCTGATAGACTTATTTGATGGCTAAGGCACAGTTTGTGATTATTATCTAGAAGGCGCACATTTGTGTGCCTGTTGCCGTCCACCAAGGTGGGCGGTTTTTTAGTTCCGACTAGGAGTAGAGGACAGGAGAAGAAATGCCGATTGAAAAAGCTGACAAGATTTGGATGAATGGTGAACTTGTTGACTGGGATTCAGCAAATGTCCATGTGCTCACTCATACTTTGCATTATGGAAATGGAGTTTTTGAGGGTATCCGCGCATACGAGACCGATAATGGTCCGGCAGTATTTCGACTAACTCCTCACATAGAACGCCTTTTTAGGTCAGCCAAAATTCTCTGTATAGACATTCCTTATTCAGTGGATGAGCTTGTAGATGCAGTTAAAGAAACAGTGAAAGTTAATAATCTGCCTTCGTGTTATATAAGGCCGCTTGCTTATCTGTCTTATGGCGAGATGGGACTCAACCCTCTGCCTTGTTCAGTTGACGTTGCGATAGCGGCATGGCCATGGGGCGCGTATCTAGGTGACGAAGGAATTAATAGTGGAGTAAGGATGATGATTTCATCGTGGCAAAGACATGACCCCAATGCCATGCCACCAGCTGCAAAAGGCTGCGGCCATTACATAAATTCACAGATGGCTAAAGTTCAAGCTGTAAGAGCTGGTTACGATGAGGCGATTTTGTTGTCTCCACAAGGGTATGTTTCTGAGTGCACTGGAGAGAATCTTTTTCTTGTAAGAAATGGAGCAATCGTCACTCCACCTACGAGCGCGGGGGCGTTAGAAGGAATTACTCAGGATTCGGTTAGGCAGATCGCATCGAACCTAGGAATCGAATATCGAGAAGGAAATATTCTCCGAAGCGACCTATATACGGCTGAAGAAGCTTTCCTTTCCGGTACAGCAGCAGAAGTGGTGCCCATAAGATCTGTCGATGATAGAGAAATAGGCGACCCTGGACCCGTAACTAGAGCAATCCAAGAGAGTTTCTTTGAAGCTGTCAGAGGTAAAAGGTCTGAATATTCGGACTGGAATGAATATGTCACTTGAGACATCAACTTCTATAAAGAAAGTTGAAATATATGACACAACTCTCCGTGACGGAGCTCAATTAGAAGGCATCTCTTTGACTGTCGATGACAAGTTGAGAATAGCTAGTCAGCTAGACCGTTTAGGGGTTCATTACATTGAGGGAGGTTGGCCTGGAGCTAATCCGAAGGATGAAGAGTTTTTCGCAAGAGCTTCGAAAGAACTGACTCTAAAAAACTCTCAACTCGTGGCATTTGGTTCCACAAGAAGAGTCAGTGGCGAGGTAGAAGACGATGCAACTCTCAAAAACTTAATCGACGCGAACACAGAAGTTGTCTGCATAGTAGGGAAAGCCTCGGCATATCACGTTACTGAAGCCTTGAGGACAAGCCTTGAAGAAGGAATAGCAATGGTTGAAGATTCAGTCAGGTTCCTAAAATCTCAAAAATCAAAAGTTTTTTTCGATGCAGAGCACTTTTTTGATGGCTATAAAGATAATCCAGACTTTTCTTTGGAAGTTTTAGAAGGCGCTGCTCGAGGTGGGGCTGATTGTGTTGTCCTTTGTGATACAAACGGAGGTTCACTTCCTCACGAAGTGGAAGAAATCGTGAAAGAAGTTAAAGACAAAATCGATTGTGAAGTCGGTGTGCATTTGCATAATGACACAGGATGTGGGGTTGCAAATGCTATAGCTGGTGTCATCGGCGGAGCGTCACAAGTTCAGGGAACAATTAACGGTTATGGTGAAAGGGTAGGCAACTGTGATCTGATCCCAGTCATAGCAAACTTGAGTCTTAAACTTGGAATCGAAACTATTTCGAAGGAACATTTAGAAAATCTTACTTCAGTCTCACGACACGTTGCAGAGCTGGTCAATTTTGCTTCTGACCCACAACAGCCTTACGTTGGGACAAAGGCATTCGCTCATAAAGCAGGACTCCACACCAGTGCTATAGCTCGACGAAAAGATGCATATGAACATATAGATCCTGAATCAGTGGGCAATGGAACAAGGTTTCTAGTTTCTGAAATGTCAGGTCGGTCAACTATCGAACTGAAAGCAAAAGAAATCGGAATTGATCTAGAAGCCGGGATAATTGGTGAAGTAGTAGAGACCCTGAAAGAACTTGAGTATGAGGGTTATCATTTTGAAGCAGCAGATGCTTCTTTAGAACTACTGATCAGATCAGCGGCAGGTTGGGCGCAAGAGCATTTTGAAGTTGATTCTTTTTCAGTCAGCGTTGGACATAACAAGGGAAGTGGTGCACGAGCTTGGAATGATGTTGCTGTAGAAGTAGACACTCATGCAACAGTTACAGTCACTGTCGATGAAGAAAAAATAACAGCACAGGGGGAAGGCAACGGCCCCGTAAATGCACTAGATTCGGCTTTAAGAAAAGCCTTGAGGGATGAACTCCCTCATATAGATTCATTCAACTTAACTGATTATAAGGTTCGAGTTCTTGAATCTGAGAGAGGCACCGGAGCAGTAACAAGAGTTCTTCTTGACACCACAGATGGCGAACAGACTTGGACAACTATTGGCGTATCATCAAACATTATTGAAGCATCATGGCAGGCTCTCGTCGATTCACTGGTTTATGGTTTGTTGCATTCGGAGAGATAAAGTCACCCCAGTTATATCCCAACAAATATCAGTAAGTTGAAACCATGTTGTTAACTCGATCACGTGTACTTTTGTCTGAATTTATTGGAACTATGTTTCTCTTAATTGGTGTGATGGGATCTGGAATAATGGCTGAGAGGCTGAGCCCATCGGATAGTGGGCTTCAACTGTTGCAAAATGCAGCCGCGACCACAGGTGTGCTAATAGCAATCATTTCAATTTTCGGAACTATTTCAGCAGATTTCAACCCAGCAGTTACCGTGGCTTCGTGGCTTCTTGGTTATCGCCAAAGAAGCGAAATCATACCGATAGTCATTGTTCAGATCATTGGAGGTTGTGTCGGAACAGTCCTTGCCAACATTATGTTTGATTTAGATTGGTTCCAGTTATCGGAAAAGACAAGGTCTGGCGCTAATTTATGGCTTGCCGAAGTAGTTGCTACCGTAGGCCTTCTACTTGTCGTATTTAGTTTGTTGCGTACTAAAAGATCAAATCACATTCCTTACGTGGTGGGAGCCTATATAGGAGCCGCTTATTATTTTACGTCTTCAACAAGTTTCGCGAATCCGTCTGTGTCAGTAGCTCGGATGCTTTCAGACACCTTTGCTGGTATAAAGCCATCTTCAGTACCGATGTTTATTCTGATGCAAATCTTTGGCTTGTTTTTAGCTGCGTGGGTTATAAGGTTTTTATTTTCAAAACCTTTAGTTGATTGAGCTCAACTGTCAACACTGCGTTTTGGCAGGAGTACCACTTATTCTTTCTGTTGACCAATCTATTAAGTCATTCCAATACGCAGTAACTGAAGTCCCATGGTTAGTGCCTGGGTATTCTTTTAGCTCAACAGGTGCCGTATCGGGAAACTCACAAAGTTGATCTAAAAGAAGTTGACTGGCTAAAAAAGGGATCTGCTCGTCGTCTGTTCCATGGAGAATAACAGTGGGAACTTGAAGTTTTCTTTGGTTGGTGTCATTTTCAGTAAGACGAGCGCCCCATTCTGGAAGGGAGAAAATGTCATCGACTGTTACAAAATCCTCATAAGGAATTGGATTGAAAACTTCAAAAATGTGTCCTGTGCAACCTTTTTCCAATTCTTCTAAGAGGGGCAAGTATTCAGGATTTATGATTGCCTCATAATCAAGTTCAGGGTAAGCGGAACTATAAGAAGCCCCGACCATTATGAGGTACCCCTGATAAGCCCCGTTTCGAAGAAACATGTTAAGCAATGGGAACTGTGAAGGTGGTGCACCTGCAGCAACACCTACTAGGTTTAGCTCTGGAGCCAGATCCAGCCAGCGTTGGCCTGCATGTAAGGCTGCATGTCCACCTTGAGAGTGACCCCAAACCACAAGAGGACCCTCAGCATTTATCCCGTCAATATTTTTCACTGCTCTGACGATGTCAAAGACACCTCGGGCTTCACTCTCACCCACTATGTAGTGATGGAGACCATCTGAACCTAATCCTTCAAAATCAGATGCCACAACGACCCAACCCGCTTCAATGAATGGACGTATTAGTGAAAGGTTGGGCAAAGGTTCTTGTCTTGATGGAGCGCACTCATCGGCAAGACCGACTGTTCCATGGGCTATGGAAAGCACGGGGCGAGGTTCTTCGCTGTTTAGGTCGGGTGCCACCACTAGGCCACTTACTTCAATTGGTTCACCTAAAATTGATTCGGATTCGTAGAGTATGCGAAAACCAACGCCCATTTCACCAACATCTATGTCTTCTACTTCGATCAAAGATCTAATAGAAGTTTCCGAAACTTTAGTTGCCTTAGTTGGGGGTTCATTGAATCCACTAAGTTCGACACCAGAAACCAGATCACCAATGTCGGCTGTTAATGTAAATGTTTCTGAAGAAAGTCCGAGAACTTTGTAGACAAAGCTGGTGATGTAGACACGCAATAGATCATGGACATTTCGTGCATCAGTGTCATCAGGCAGGCAACCGTCTTCGCCTGATCGGACTACTGAATCACCCAGAGCCTCGCGTAATTCGGTAAGCCCACCTCGCTCTTGAATCAATGGACATACATCCATGCCAGTGGCATGTCCTGTTCCAGCGATGTTTATGAAAACTGAATCATCGAGCGATTCATGCAGATCCCAAGAAATTGACGGGTCAACTATTGAGTCGTTTTCAAATACCATCACTAATGCAGAACGGTCATTTGTAAGATCCTGAAAACCACCTGCGAGGAGTGCAACGCCAGCTACTCGATCATCAGCGGTGGCTAGGGCTGCAGTTCTCGTACCGGCTGAATAACCTATAACTGCCATTTTTGAGATGTCGCTTATAGGACCTAATTCAGGATCCTCACCGATCATTTCCAAAGCTCTAAGAAGATCCGCAGCGTTACCTTCCGGCGTATCAGCCCCTGCTAATGGTGTCATTAAAGTAGAAAGACTCCTACCTAGGTGTTCTACAGCTATTGTTATCACACCGTGGCTTGCTAGATGACTCGTTAAAAACGTGGCTGATTGACGGTAGCTAGGGCTTCCGTGACTGTAAGCGGCTATTGGAAACGGACCTCCCTTGCTTGCAGGAGGAGCGTTTCTGTAGGAACCTGTGTCGACTTCGCCACCCAAATCGCCTGGAATAAAAGGTTGGAGAGCTTCAGATATGACATTAATACTGTTAAGTATTTCAGAAGGTTGGCCTTCGACAGCATTTGGTTCGACTGGGTACCAAACTTCAACTGGTCTGTCTTCCAACTGAATGGTGCGCACCCCTACGGCCCAAGGACCTTTTTCTAGAAATTGTTCTGGACCAGAAGGCATTAGAACAGTAGTTGTGGGTGGTTGGGTTGTTGTGGGTGGTTGGGTTGTTGTGGGTGGTTGGGTTGTTGTGGGTGGTTGGGTTGTTGT
>JASMLT010000037.1 GCA_030748555.1 Acidimicrobiales bacterium | reverse complement strand
TTTTTCTCCGAGCGAATCAATTGCAAGCAATTTTATTCGCTGACATATTTTTAGTCGCGTTCGCGTCTTTTTGTCAAGTCGAATAAAGAATTTTTGACGTTGACGTAAAAATAATAAAAAGAGTGTCCCTACTAAAACGGAAAACCATTTCAATTTCCGTTATTGCTTCGATGAAATCGGCGTTGACCACTAACCCGAGCTGATCAGATTTCTGATTGAGTTTCTATCTATACCACTTATAAAAAAATGAAGCTATTAAATGGAAAAGCCACTCCGAAGAGTGGCGTTTCCCGGATTAAAAATTATTGCTAATTTTTTCTCCGAGCGAATCAATTGCAAGCAATTTATTCGCTGACATATTTTTAGTCGCGTTCGCGTCTTTTTGTCAAGTCGAATAAAATATTTTTTCAAAAAAGTTTTTGAGTGAAATTTTGACTGAAAAACGATGCAAATCATAAAGTAATAACACGACCACTAAGTAAAGGAAAGCAAATGTCGCACACAGTTATGGCAGAGTTCCACTGCAATGAAGGAATGGGAGAACTCCTTCTTCCAGGTTTGATCGAATCATTAAGCGATACAAGAGCTTTCGAGGGATGTGAAAGTGTGGAGACTTATGTGGACCAAGATGATCCTGACAGGGTTTACCTATGGGAAAAATGGGCAACACGTGAAAATTATGAAAAATACATTACCTGGCGAATAGAAACGGGAATGCTCGAAGCCCTCGCCCCGATCCTGATTAAACCTATGACCCCCACACACCTCTTGCCCCAAGACTGAAACAATTCCACTGTTTACGGTTTAGGTGGTTCACCTATAACGCTTGCGCGTTCCATTATCCGCACATCCGGCCAATAGTCGCTTAACGCGTAGTGCTGAACCAAGCGGTTATCCCACACGGCTATGGAGTTGTCACTCCATCTGAAACGACACTGGTATTCAGGGAACTCTGCTTGACGAGAAAGAGAGTTGATCAACGGAAGGCTTTCCTCTCGGGTCATACCTTTGAAGTAGTTAACAAAAATTCTGTTAACGAACAGGTATTTCTTTCCCGTCTCTGGATGAGTACCGACAGCAGGATGTTCGACAAGAGGATATTTTTCTCTCATCTCCTTACGTTTATCCTCTGGAACCTGTGAACCAAAAGAATGTGAAAAATCATGAACAGCGATCAAATCGTCAATTTCTGACTTAACTGAATCATCGAGACCTTCGTAAGCAGCACACATGTCAGAAAACATCGTGTCACCACCCGTGGAGGGGACACTAATAGCCCTAAGCACAGCAATTTTCGAAGGAGCTTCACGCCATGTCACGTCATGATGCCAACTATTTTCATAACCTCCGACTTCCGCACCTTTTTCGAACCTTACGAGCTTCGGATGTTCAGTATTGGAAGGAATAAAAGGATGTATTTCCAAATCGCCGAAACTCTCAGCAAAAGAAACCTGTTGAGCGGACGTGATCTTCTGGTTTCGTAAAAAGATTACTTTGTATTCGACAAGAGCCTGATGCAGTTCGTTTAAGGTTTCTTCTGAAAGGCCATTGGATATGTCAACTCCATCAATTTCGGCACCCACTGTCGCTCCAACCATCGAAGCGTCAAAGGTTTTCCATTCAAGCTCACTTAAACGTGCGCGTTCTTCAGCTAGATGACCTAAAGGCCCAACCTCAACTCCATCAAAGTCAGAAAACTTGTACCTAAGGCCAGCTAGTTTTGCTGCTGGATCCTCAGTTGCAACTACATCTGGATGGCTCGCTTTAACCATGTATAAAGGTTAGTAGTAAGAATGTAATCGCGTGAATAAAGAAAAGAATTTAGTGAAAAAACAACGAAACCCATTCCCAGCAAGCATCGGCAGACAAGAGGACATTTCAGAAGGTCCTCTAGGTCAAAAAGCCCATAAGAAAACAATCGAACACACCAGAAGACTTGAGCGAAAACTATACGAAGTAAGACAAGGAGTATGGAGTCAGGTAGGTAACGGGCTTTCAAACCAGAATTTCGTGGAAGGACCAGAGGGGCTCATAGTTATCGATACGGGAGAGTCACGAGAAGAAATGGCAGCGTCTCTGAAAGCAGTGCGCGAATGCACCGATGCGCCAGTTGCAGCAGTCATATACACACATTTTCACTATGTGCATGGAACCTCAGCACTATGGGAAGAAGGATCCGAACATCCGCCAATTTGGGGTCACAGCGAAATTGAGAACAATCTGCGTCGTGTAGGTATCGATGTAAGTGCCGCCGCAACTCGAGGTCTTGTGCATCAATTCGGATTAGTGCTTCCAACAGAAGGCCAAGATGGAATCGTCAACTCGGCACTAGGACAATATTTTCGACTAGAAGAGCACTCTCCATGGACTCCTGGCTTCGTTGCACCTACTCACACATTTAACGAACCCACACGTGCAAAGATCGCTGGAATGGAAGTCGAGATGACTCCAGCACCTTCTGATGCCAACGATTCAATCACTATATGGTTCCCAGAAATAGAAGTTTGCGTAAACAACCTCCTTTGGCCGACCCTTTTCAACGTTTTTGCTATCAGAGGTGAAGAGTACCGTGATCCACGCATCCTCATTGGAGGAATAGAGCAGATGACCGCCTTGGGAGCCGAACACCTAGTTGGAGTTCATGGTCCCCCTTTAAGCGGATCGCAACAAATTAGAGATGACTTAACTCAATACCGTGACTCAATTCAATTCATGTGGGATCAGACTGTCCGGGGAATCAACAAAGGGTTCACACTCAGTGAAATAACAGAATCAGTCCAATTGCCTCAAAAATATGAAAACCGTTACTTCACACAACAGTTCTACGGCCTAGTGGAGCATCATGTCCGGCAAATACACAATGGTTTAAGAGGATGGTTTGACGGCGACGAATCTTCCCTATTCCCGTTACCAGCATCTAAACGAGCCGAAAAACTCATCGACGGATTTGGCGGAATAGAAAAAGTTCGTGAAGAGATTACCAGAGCATTGGAAGAAGATGATCTGCGCTGGGCGCTCGAGTTGGCAACATGGTTAATTCGAAAAGAGATAAATAAGAACGGTCGAAGCGACGGAGGAGAAACAGAAGACCGAAATCGACTTGCTTCAATATTGAGAAAAATCGGACAACGAACAACTTCAACAAACGTTCGCAACTGGTGTCTGACCAGAGCTCTTGAACTTGAAGGAGAACTCGATATAAGTCGTTTCCGCACACACCGTTTCAGCGAACGTCAAGTATTAAATCAACCCACTGAATCCTTTGTTCACGCACTAAGACTTTTATTGGAACCAGAACTTTCAGATGAGCTCGACATCCGTATCGGCTGGCTTTTCGATGATGGTTCAACAGCAGGCCTTCATTTGCGTAACGGGGTGGCAGTTCCAACTGGTGGAGAGGAGAGCGAAGCCACATTAGTCATAAAGGTCAGCGACTGGGCTCGCGTGCTTGGAGGTAAAACCACATTGAAAGAACTCCTCGAACGTCAAGACGCAGAAATTGAAGGTAACCACAAAGCATTCGTCGCGGCAATCAGCTGCTTTGATAACAATGCTCTTCGTTGAGAGTTACTGGTCAGCTAAAGCATTCTTCGCTTCAACTTCAGCAGCCGCTTCAAGATCATCACGATCATTTTCTAAACGAAACTCGATCCATTCAAGGTCGCCGGTAAAGGCAAAGGGTCCGACATATTTTTCGGAAACTGTCGGTCCCAAGTCTCTACCTACGTCCATGCCATACATTGTTTGCCTATGAGGCAAGGTATCTATTTCGACTTCTCCCAAAAGGTCACGATTGTCACCGTTCGAAACGTAAAGCGTAGCGATGCCATGATTTTCGTCAGTCTTACGGTATGAGACACCAAGTTCGCATTTTCCGGAATCAAGTTTTTTGTCAGAAGACAGGATTGTGGACGAACCCATAAAGTTGTATTCGAACACGAGATAACCACCGGCAATATATAAAACAATTCCTCCGGTTCTGGCACCACTCGCCACCAGAACCCCTTCGGAGGAACTGTCGATATTAACTTTCCCAGCGATTTCAAATGAGCGGTTTCTGATATCAGGCACTTTGAAACGTTCAAGGTGGGGAGTGTTTTTCAAAAAGCGTTGCGGTTTAGAAGGAGGAACTCTGTCCTCTCTTCTTAGAACAAACAATTCAGTGCCCCTATCGTCAAGTGGAAGAACGTTGAAGTTTTCAGCTTCGTTCCACCAGAGATCGACCATTTCTTTAAGTTTTTCCGGTTCGTCAGCTGAAAGATCATGACATTCGGAAAAATCCTTAGAGGTGTCATACAGAGCCCACTCCTCATCTTCAAAAGGGACACCTTTACGGTGCATGGTCACTGCTTTCCAGCCATCTGACCAGATGGCACGATGACCCATCATCTCGTAATACTGTTTCGGTCGTGCAGTGGCCACATCGACTGCATTTGAGGGAAATGTATATCTCATACTTGTTCCCTCCACCGGTTGCTGTTCGACACCTTGAAAATTTTCAGGTGGTACAACACCAACGACGTCGAGGATTGTCGGCATTACATCTATCACATGGTGGTACTGGTCGCGTATCCCGCCAGCATCATCTATTCCATTAGGCCAATGAATGATAAGAGGGTCTCTTATCCCACCTTCGTAAGTGTTCTGTTTGTAGAAACGTAAAGGAGTGTTTCCTGCCTGTGCCCAACCCCACGGGTAATTGTTGTAGTGATTCGGGCCACCTATCTCATCTAAGTGTTCGACCATGTCACTGACTTCGAGACGCATCAGGTTGAAATAAGCAAGCTCATTGATAGTTCCGTGTTTGCCGCCTTCCTGGCTGGCGCCATTGTCAGACAGGAGAACAATCAGAGTGTCATCCAAAAGATCCTGTGCTTCTAAAAATTCGACAAGTCGGCCAACTTGATCGTCAGTGTGGTCAAGGAAAGCAGCGAAAGCTTCTTGCATTTTCGCGTAGAGCGATTTTTGCTCTTCACTTAATTCATCCCAAGGTTCAACGCCACGATTATGAGGAGAAAGCTCAGCTTCAGGAGGGATTATCCCCAAATCCAGTTGTTTCTCATACCATTTTTGTCTTATGACATCCCAACCCTCGTCATACTTGCCCTTATATTTGTCAAGATAGGAACTTGGAGCCTGATGGGGGGAGTGTGTAGCTCCAAAAGCCACGTAAGAAAAAAATCGCTCACCGGGTGATGATGACTGCTGAGCGCTAATCATAGAAATTGCTTGATCCACTAAATCCTCTGACAGGTGGTATCCACTTTCATTAGGGGGTTCCACAGCATGGTTGTCGACTACCAATTCGGGTGAGAATTGATCGGTAGCACCTCCAAGGAAACCATGAAAACGATTAAATCCCCTTTGAAGAGGCCAATGGTCAAAAGGTCCCGCAGGGGAACAGTCTTCAAGATTTGCCAAGTGCCATTTTCCGGCAGCAAAAGTGCCGTAACCATTTTCCCTTAGAACTTCAGGAAGAGTGGCTGCTGTTTTGCTAATAACACCGCGACAATTAGAGAACCCTGTATCAAGATTTGAAAGCCATCGCATACCTACCGAATGGTGGTTGCGTCCACTCAGGAGACATGCACGCGTTGGTGAACAAAGAGCAGTTGTGTGGAAATTCGTGTAACGCAATCCACCCTCAGCTAGACGGTCGATGTTGGGCGTGTCGATATCTGAACCGAAACACCCAAGATGGGAGAAGCCAGTGTCATCTAAAACTATGACAACCACATTCGGGGCACCAGACGGTGGAGTGGGTCTAGGCTCCCAAGAGGGAGTACTTTCGGCTGCGGTAACTCCTGGACCAGTGGTTCTATTTGACATTGTTTCCTTTCGACCTATAAAGAGGCAATTATCTCATCAATGTGGTTAACCAAAAGTGAAAAATGTCCGTCATTTGGATACAAATTCAATTCACAATCTGGAATCAATTCTGCTTGATAGCGGGCCATTGAAGCAGGAACATCAATATCGACTTCCCCCTGAAAAAGACTAACTGGGATATTGAGGTCGTCGAGTTTAAAACCCCAAAACTTAGAATAGATACGTATTTCTTCCAGCAGGGGCCCATTGCCTTGATTCACCCCTTCAACCGCACTTGCCAAAACAGATTCCTTGGCGTCTGTTTCAGATAAAACAAGACGATCAGGTTCTGGAAGTTCTTCAAGGAATTTTTCAAATCCTTTTACAGGTTTTGAGGAAAGTTGGCGAACCATCTGAAAAACTGAGAAACGCAGCAACGGTGGAAAAAACCGTCCATATCTAAATAGGATGCGATTCGAAAGCATCATTCCGGATGTCGCATTAGGAGCCTCCATGGGGCCGAGACCACAAGCGACAGTGACCTTATCCAAGTAGCCGGGAATCGCTCTGGCGCAAGCCAAGGCATACGGACCACCACCTGACACTCCTAGAACGGAGAATTTTTTCAGATTCAAAATTTTTGCAACCTCAACTACATCATCAGGCCAATCCAAAAGTTTCCGCTTACTTTTTCGACTCGACTGACCCATTCCAGGACGGTCTAGAGCCAGAAGCCGAATTCCCGCTTTGAGATATGAATCGTGATTTGATTGCGGTTCGAAACGGCTACCAGGGAAACCGTGAAAATAGAAAACAGGTTTTCCTGCAGGATCTCCGAAACTGGCGAAAGACAGAGACCGTCCATCAGATAATTCCACAGTTTCGAGAAGTTTAGGTGCGGACATTCGAAAACCTTAGATTATGGAAAAGACTTAAGTCGACTGCGCCACATATCTTTTTGTGAGTGAATCCATCAATTAATCGGAAAAAAAATTTAGGATTGATCTGTCATGGCAGTCAAGTTAAGTCGCTTTCAAGGATCAATTGTGATCTTGTGTTGTGGGGTCGCGTTTAGCTTTGGTGCGCTGACTTTCAGATATTTAGAAGAAGCTAATGAATGGCAATATCTTTTTGTTAGAGGCCTTTCAGCTGCCCTAGTATCAATCCTGATAATCCTGGGTATGGGTAGAAACCCATACCGATCAGTTGTCGAAGCAGGAAGTGCCCAAATAGTTGCTGGTCTAATCATGGGGGGATTATTCACTCTTTACATAGTTGCCCTAAGCCGTGTAACCGCAGCTTTCGTCCTGCTTATTCAGTCAACAAGCCCTTTTTACGCAGCTATTTTTGCCCGGTTTTTCCTAAAGGAATCTCTTACACGAGATACGGGCATAGCTATGTTCGTATCCCTTGTAGGGGTAATAGTAATGGTGGGAGGGGGTCTTGAAAGTGGAGATCCTTTAGGGATAATACTGTCTATTATTCTTTCTATAGCTTTAGGTGGATACACGGTGCTGGTCAGAAGCTCACCTGCAAGAGATCCAGGAGTGCCAACAGTAGTTGGAGGCACAGCTTCAGCTTTGGTCGCAGGTTTGGCAGCAGGATTTGGACCCGGTTTGGAAATGTCCGGAAATGACATATTAATGGGGTTCATAGGCGGTGGAATACTTATTGGAGCTTTCACACCGTTTTGGAATTATGCCCATCGTTTCGTACCCTCAGCAGATATTTCTTTGCTTTTAATCTCTGAAATCGTTGCGGCACCGCTATGGGTGTGGATTTGGGTAGACGAAACTCCTAGAACAGAAACGCTTGTCGGAGGGTTTATATGCCTGGCTTCTGTGATCTGGTTGACACTTCGTTCAACTAACGACGACGATCACAAATTTGAAAGACTGGAGCAAACTCGTGCTATTCATGTTGGAGCAGTTCCGTCATTTTTCAGAGTTAGAAAAAAGAAACAGATTTGAAAATGGTCAGCCTTTAAGACTCTGTTGAAGATCCTCTGGTGTGGTGATGGGCAATTCACATTTAAAGTCTCTACACACCAAGGAAACCACTCAACTGGATTATCAGCATGCTGACGTAAATAAGGGCTCGTTTCACCTGATAAATGATTCATTACTTGACCCTAACCAGAAAACATTTAAGAAATAGAATCAAGAGATGAGACAAAAACCCGTAAATCTAAAACAAGCTCTCGAATCCTTCACGGATACATGGAGTCCAAGAATTGTCACAAAGGTAAACAACTATGACGTCAGAATCGCCCACGTTCAA
>JASMLT010000036.1 GCA_030748555.1 Acidimicrobiales bacterium | reverse complement strand
CAGTCGTGTCAACACTCTCAACTACTGGTGGAGAAACCAAATCTGTTTTATTGCCGGAAACCAGCAATGCTCCTCTGCTGCCCAAAGTCACTATCACTGTTTCAATGTCGAGACTTCTAGCTGCAATTTCTATTTCATCAAGGTCATTAAAACTCTCCTCATTAGATAAATGAGCCAGCTCTATTTGATTAGGGACAAGTACATCTACTTTTCCAAGCAAACTTTTTGGAATATCTACAACAGGTGCAGGGTTCAAAATAGTAATTCCATTTGCCATCTCAACAGCAGTTTCTACACAGCTCGTTGGTATTTCCAGTTGCATTAAAACAATTTTTGCGGATTCCACTATTTCTTTAGCCGCAATAATGTCTTCCTGGACTAAAGCACCATTAGCACCTGGATTAACTATTATTGAATTGTTGCCTTCCGTATCAACCCCGATCATCGCAGTGCCAGTAGGTACTTCTGGAAGTGAAATTAGAAACTCGCAGTCAACATTCGCACCTTCGAGGCTTGACCGCAACATCTCACCCTCTTGATCGGATCCCACGCACCCAACAAAAGAGACCTCACCTTCGAGTTTTGATGCGGCCACAGCTTGATTAGCGCCTTTCCCACCAGGGATTTTATTAAAACTGCTCCCTAGGACTGTTTCACCTGCAGCAGGTAAGTGGTTTACAGAAGCGACTAAATCGATATTTGCAGAACCCACTACTACAATTTTTTTTGACTCATGCGCCGAATAGTTCTTCTTTCCCATTTGTCTAGCATCGCACCTAATTAGTGGTTTAGCTATAGGGGAAATATCGAAAAGACTAATTGTCTTTAATTAACAACAGTTTCACTCATTGATGTTTCTTGCGTCGATCTGCTATGAGCGTCTGTCAGAATCTTTTCTGCAATCTCAGGATTTTTATGAAGCATCGTTGCAAATTCACGTCTATTTAATGCTTCAAGAAGCAAGTCAGTTTCAGCAGTAACAGTAGCTGACCGTGGGCCTTTACCTAAAAGACTCATTTCTCCAAAAAAATCGCCAGGGCCTAACGTGGCAAATTTGCTTCCTTGGCGGCTAACCGAAGCTGTCCCACTGAGAATGATCATAAACTCTCTTCCAACGTCTCCTTCACGCACAACAGTTTTGCCTGAATTGACACTTACAGCGGTCATCAATCTTTTAAGAGACTTTATTTCGGTTTTAGAAAGTCCTGAAAACAGAGGCACTTGATTCATTTCATTAGGTAAAGATTTCGTCTTCATAACTACCATTTCTTCATTGGCGATATACATAATTCTGTTCGTTAATAGATTATGAAACTCAGAAGGTGACGCTTTTCACCTGTGTCATATGACTCAGGTGAAAGAAGTTACTTAATAGCTACAGGTGCCACAGGAGACCCAACGGCTCCCAGAAAAGGTTCGGGAGTAGCGCTTAAGAAAAAGTCATAAATTCCGTCCTTTTCGCAGGCGTCAGCTAGAGACTCAAGGTTCCAGTTTTGACCTTGTGTCAGACCCATGTCTACCAAATGAAGCATATGGACTGCCATTGGAACATCTTCTGAAGGGTAAACCTCGAATGCCAGAGTGTCATTTGCTACAGCAGCCACCTCGTGATCGTGCAACCATTCGACCGTCGAAAGCGAAAACCCTGCATTCGAACCATCCCCAGAAGGACCTAAGCAATAGGCCATGCCGCCTTCGGATTCGTAAATAGACATTCTTCCGGTTCTGACCAGGACTATGTCACCACTCTTTATTTCCACATTTCCTAATGCAGCTGCATCGTCTAAATCTTTTGCTGTGATCGCGTAAGGACATTCCAGAATGTCAACTCCTTTTGCCCTAGCAACATCTAAGAGAACACCTCGTGAACAAACAGTTCTTAGATTTTCTATCCCACAACGCGTCGCCCCTTCGCTGCTGGTAATCGTTTCAGAGGGATAACCGTTATATACGAAACCATTGTAAGAAGCGTGACAAAGGCCGTCCCAATGAGTCGCAGCTTGTAGGCCCATTTGCACCACATCATCACTGGTATGAAAACTATCAAGTCCAGCTTCAGCATCTATGGGTTCATCAATTGAAATCATTTCGAGAATCGGATTGATGCGTCCCGGTATAAAACCAACTTGGATACCTTCTTTTTCAAGAGTTACCGACAGAGGGAAAGTTTCTCCAGTTCTGATGCATTCAGCAGCATTCCTTACAACCTCCGGAGTAATGAAATTAAGCGTTCCTAATTGATCATCGTCACCCCATCGTCCCCAATTTCTAACTCGATTTGAAATTTGAATGAAACCTTCAGGTAAAGCCATTTTTACCTCCTATGAAAGGTTAAACCGGAGAGTTGTTTGAGGCGTGACATTAATAACCTTTCTTGGTATCTACTAAGCCATCAAGAGGTAACCCTGAAAGCCATTTTTCAAGATTTGATGAAAACAGGTCATGTAGTTGATCCAAAAAGTCAGGACTAGCCCAAGAGATATGCGCACTCAACTTTACTCTCGGGTCGCTGTAAAGCCAGTGTCCTTCAGGCAGCGGTTCAGGGGTAACAACATCCAAAGAAGCTCTACTGATTTGGCCTGATTCAAGATTTTCAAATAATGCTTCTTGATCCAAAATGTCACCTCTGGCGATATTTACAAGATGAACTCCTGGTTTCATAAGATTCATTAGTTTGTCATCAACGATGTGATGAGTTTCTTCAGTAAGTGGAAGACCGATAACAACATGATCCGCATCGGAAACCGCTTCTTCGAAAGTGGAGAGCATTTCCACACTCGTCTCGGAGACTCCACTATCGCTGTTGCGAACAGCGACGATTCGACAACCAAAAGGTTCCAAGCGTTTTGCAATTTCCTGGTTTATCGACCCGAACCCCAGCAGAGCCACTGTTGCACCCGAGAGTGTCTCAAGTGGAGCTAGAAACCAGTTTTCAGGCTCTTTAGAAATCCAACTTTCTGGAATTTTTTTCGTATGAGAGAGAATCATAGCGACAGCCCATTCAGCTATAGGTACAGACGAAGCACCTCTAGAGCAAGTAACCAGGCAGTCACCCAACATCTCAAAAGGCAATCCATCAACCCCATGAGCCATTATGTGAACCCACTCAACTCCCTTATCTAAGAACTTGGGTAGTTCCGCTGTGTCTCTGGTAGGGGTGACAAGAAAAATTTCCCCTCTAAGTTCTTGGTCAAGTTCCACTCCGGGAGAAACATCTACAAAGTTGACTTGTGGAAAAGCTTTCTTTATTTCTTCCACACGGATGTAGTCGACGGCTTCCCACAAAATTGAGACATTAGTATCACTCATTCTTAAACATTATTTCTTATTCTCCGCTGTCTATCTAGTTCTTTCCCGTAAGAGTGCTTCTTGAGCGACAGTTGCTACGTGGAGGCCATCCGAGGCGAAAATTTCTCCCGTGGAAAGACCACGACCCCCATTTAGTCCATGAGATCGAAAATCATGAAACTGCCATTCATCTGCCCTAGCACTCCTGTGGAACCAAATTGCGTGATCCAAACTCGCTCCAACAAACAAATCCGCATACCCACTCCATCCATCGCGCACCTCAGCCATTTTTGGATGAGAAGTGCTAACTGCCTCGGTTGGAACATCATCACTAGCGAAAGCCAGAGCACAAGCCTGAAGAATTGGATCATCAGGAATAGGCCCATGCACTTTCAACCAAGTAGCAGCTCTTCCAGAAGCAGATGACCAATTACTATTCGTTGGCCTTCGTTCCAGAAGTGGAGCCCAATTCTCAGATTCATAATCATCTGGATTGCCAGCATCATCTGGTAGAGAAGATTCTTGAATATCTACTTGTTCTTCATCTTTTTGGAAGGAGCAAGACAAATTCAGAATAGCCCCATCGGACTGACGGGCAACAACTCTTCTCGTGGTGAAAGAACGACCATTCCTAAGCCGGTCAACTTCATATCTGATCGGCTCATCGCTTGTGCCCCCCCTAATGAAATAAGCATGAAGTGAATGCACACGACGTTCCTCTTCAACGGTCGATGCAGCAGCGCGCAAAGCTTGAGCGACCACTTGACCTCCATAAACCCTACCCCAGGGGTAATCGGGGCTTAGGCCCACGTAAACATCTGGTCCATGTCCTTCTAGTTCCATGAGACTACAAAAGTCATCAATTTGTGCACCCATATCAACCTCCTTCGAGAGCAACTGCAGTATGCAAAGCAACACCGTAGAGGAGAGCTGATTCATTTATGCGCATACGGTTCGAGTGACAAGGGGGAGCGGTCAGAGAATTTTCAATATCTTCCGGACAAACACCCAAAAAAGCCATCACACCTGGGACTTTCTGAAGTAGATATGAAAAATCTTCACCGCCCATGACAGGCGAAGGGAATTCAAAGAAACTACCTTCACCAATTGTTTTCTCACAAAGTAAGGCAAAACGAGCAGCTTCACTTGCGTCATTTACGGTCACTGGGTAACCCTCAGTGATTGTTACATCAGCAAAGCATTTATGAGCCTTTGCTATTTGCTCGCACACTCGAACTACTGATTCTTTTATTTGATTCCTTGTACTTTCAGAGACACACCTGATTGTTCCCTCAAAGAAAGCTTTTTCAGGAATTACATTTGTTGTAGTTCCAGCTTCCACATGAGCAACAGTTACCAGAGCAGGGTCAAAAGCGTTTATCTCCCGAGTGACAGATGTTTGAAGAGAATTTATCATTGAAGCCATCGGTGGGATTGGGTCAGCGCAAAGATGAGGAGTAGAAGCGTGACCGCCTTGTCCAGTAACAGTTACTTTGAGCTCATCAGTAGACGCAAGCATCGCCCCAGGGCGACAGCCCACAAATCCAGCTGGAAGATTTGGAGTTACGTGAATAGCGAATGCACGAGTTACGTTCTCCAGCACACCTTCATCAATCATAATTCGTGCTCCACCCGCTCCTTCTTCACCCGGTTGGAACATGAATCTAACTGTCCCAGAAAACTGGTCTCGCATTTCCGAAAGCACTTTTGCGGCTCCGACAAGCATCGCTGTATGAGCATCATGACCACAGGCATGTGCACGACCTGGTTCCACTGAGCAAAAAGTTTCTCCACTATCTTCATCCATAGGAAGAGCGTCAGTATCAGCACGTAAAAGAATGGTAGGACCTTCGGAAGTTTTTGTCCCCTTAAGATCTGCTACAACAGAAGTCAGATTTTCCCCAGTAGTGACCTCAAGAGGAAGATTTTCCAAAGATTCAAGTATACGAGTCTGCGTTTTAGGGTTGTCCAGATGCAACTCAGGATGAGCGTGTATATCTCTACGCACTGAAATCACTTCATCTAGAACAGTATTTGCAACTTCTAATATCTCATTCATATAGACATAATGCTTCAAATCTTATGATTTCAGCGGACTGGGCGATTTGTAGGGCAGAATAAGTAGGTGTCTTTAAATGATGAAGAAATACATGAAGCCATTTCTGAGATACTGCCGAAATTAGGTGCTGAAACTACGTCGACTGTTTTAGGAGCCGGAAGTGATGATTTAGAAGCAGGCAGGAATTATTTGCAAGCTCTCGTTGAAGAAGGCTGGATGCTGCCTACTTGGCCTAAAAAATATGGTGGCAGAAATGCAACTCCAGAAGAAGCCTCCCAGATCTCCCGAATTTTAGGTTTATTTGAAGGAGCAGATCTTTACCCCTACGGGGTTGGTTTAAGTCTTGTGGGTCCTATTTTGATGGAATTGGGCTCAGATGACCAAATGGATAGGTGGCTCCTACCGATTGCAAATGGATCTGAAATTTGGTGCCAGATGTTCTCAGAACCGGACGCTGGTTCTGATTTGGCAAATGTAGGAATGAGCGCAGAAAAAGATGGAGAAGAATGGATTCTAAATGGTTCAAAAGTATGGACTTCGAGAGGGGCATACTCAAAATGGGGTATGTGTCTTGCACGTACAGACCCTGAAATGACGAAACACTCCGGACTTACAATGTTCGCTGTAGATATGGAGTCGCCAGGAATAGAAGTTCGCACCATTGAACAAATGAACGGCGACAGGCATTTTAGTGAAGTGTTTATTTCAGATGTGGCCGTTGAGGACAGAAATCGCATTGGAAATCTGGGAGATGGCTGGAAAATAGCAGTAAAGACCCTCGCACTAGAGAGGTCTAGTTTGGGGGGAAGGTCATTTGGTGGAGGAGATCAGTCAAATGGTCTCCCGGCCTGGTTGGAGGATTGGAAAGCCAAGGGTTATTTAGATGACCCTGTGTCAAGACAGAAAGCCATGAAGGCTTTCATGCTTCACCGCGTTAATCAACTGACTGTTTTGCGTGCAACATTGTCAGGCAATAGTTCTGGTCCTGCAGGTTCTGGTGCAAAATTAAGAAGTGTTCTGGCATTTAAATTTCGTGCTTACTTATCGAAAGAATTTTTCGGAGCAGAAGGAATGTTGATAAATGACCATGAACACATCGAGTTTTTAACAGGGCCATCAATGTCGATTCGTGGAGGCACTGATGAAGTCCAGAGGAACATTCTTGGCGAGCGCGTATTGGGTTTACCTACAGAACACCGAGTAGACAAAGAAGAATCTTACAGGGAGCTAATGAGAGGGAAATGATCAACGTTTATCTATAGGTTGAACATCCCTCTCGGGTGACCCGATATAGATCTGACGAGGTCTTGCTATACGGGAGTCCTGTGAGAGCATCTCATCCCAGTGGGCTAACCATCCAGGGGTTCGACCAATCGCAAAAAGCACCGTAAACATTTCAACAGGGAAACCCATTGCCTGATATGTGAGACCAGAATAGAAATCAACATTGGGATAAAGCTTTCGACTTACGAAATAGTCATCTGCGAGTGCCACTTCTTCTAGTTTTAATGCCATGTCTAACAACGGATTTTTACCTACGACATCAAAAACTTCGTGTGCCGTATCTTTTACGATTCGAGCCCTGGGATCATAATTTTTGTAGACCCTGTGACCGAAACCCATCAGACGCCTCTCACCAGCTTTTACGGCATTTATGAAACTGTCTATTTGGTCGTATGACCCTATTTCTTCGAGCATTCGAATGACACTTTCATTTGCGCCACCATGGAGCGGACCAGATAGAGCTGAGCAAGCTGCTGACACTGTCAGATAAGGATCTGCAAGTGAGCTCCCCACTACACGACCTGCAGTTGTTGAACAGTTTTGACTGTGGTCTGCATGAAGTACGAACAGAAGATCGAGCGCACGTCTGAGAACGGGATCAACTTCATATTCAGAATCCCCAGGCCTGAACATCATGGACAGGAAATTGTCTGTGTAGTCGAGATCAGGATCCGGAAGAACGTAGGGGGTTCCTACGCTGCGTCGATAAGCACTAGCTGCAAGAGTAGGCATTTTTGCTATCAGCCTTACTATCTGTTTTCTACGCACAGAAGGATCTTCTACATCTTTACTTTCTGGAAAGAAGGTTGATAGTGCTGCGACAGTTGACACTAAGACCCCCATTGCGTGTGCATCATCCCTAAACCCCTCAAGAATACGCTTATGGAAGTTTTCGTGAATGGTAGATTCTTCCCTTATCTCATCCTCCCATGACGCGAGTTGCTCTCTGGTGGGAAGTTCACCATTTAGCAGGAGGTACGCAACTTCAAGAAAGGAGCATTCTTTGCCAAGTTGTTCAATTGGATACCCTCTGTATCTTAGAAAGCCTGCACTGCCATCCAACTCTGTTACAGCACTATGGGCTCCCGAAGTGTTTCCAAAAGAAGCATCGTCAAACCATATGCCCGGAAGCAGTTTCGACCACTCAGCAGAATCAACACCATTTCTATGTATGGGGATCTCTATTGATTCTCCGGTTCTGTTATCTGTGATACTTATACTTTCCGACACTTTTATTTTTTACCTTTCGTCAGTTCCAATTTATCAGGCGTAATCAATTTTCCTGAGGGGTTTATAGAGGTATATTGCCATGCTTGCGTTTTGGTAGTCGTTCTTTCTTTTCAGATAGGAGCTCCAACGCTGAAGCGATCTCGGACCTTGTTTCTGCTGGTTCGATTATTCGATCGACTGAACCTCTTTCAGCTGCGACGAATGGATTAAGCAGTTTCTCTTCGTAGGAACTTTCAAGAGAGAGTTTTTCCTTATCATTAGCATCGCGGTGCAGTATCTCAATTGCCCCTTTTGCCCCCATAACTGCTATCTCAGCTGAAGGCCATGCCAGCATGAGATCATTCCCCATGTAGCGGGAGTCCATAACTATGTATGCACCCCCGTAGGATTTTCTCAGAGTTAAACAAACTCTCGGAACTGTTGCTCTTGCATATGCGTAAGCCATTTGTGCTCCGTATCTGATCATGCCTCTCCATTCAAGATCCTTACCTGGGTAGAACCCAGACGTGTCCACAAAAGTAACCAATGGCAAATTAAAAGAGTCGCAGAATGAAACAAATCGCGCTCCTTTTTGCGAGGCAGGTATGTCCAAAGTTCCCGCCATCGACTGAGGCTGGTTTGCGACTATCCCGACTGGTCTTCCCGCTATAGAAGCAAATGCGGTAACAAGATTAGGTGCCCAATTTTTACGAGATTCAAGGATGTGACTGTCGTCAACCACACAAGTTATTACATCGCGAATGTCGTAACTATCTGAGATTGAATCGGGCAGGATAACACCTGCTTCAGGAGTGGAGCGATCGGCAGGATCATCAGAGTCCCAGCCTCGAGGTATTTCGTAAGTATTGTCAGGCAAGAAAGATAACAACTCTTCGATTAGTTCTTTGCCTTCATCAAGATTACTTACTGCAAAATGAGAAACTCCAGTAGTCCGATCGTGTAAAGAAGCCCCTCCCAGATCTTCGTTGTTGGTTGTTTCACCTGTGAACATTTCAACCATTCGTGGACCGCTCACAAAGGCATAACTATCATCAACCATTACCACAAAGTCAGCAAGACCCAGAAGCAAGGCTGGGCCAGAGACCGTAGCCCCAGTAACACAAAAAATAACAGGTATTTTTCCAGAGCATCTTACGAATTCTCTCGCTGCTACACCCCAACCGTGGACCGCTGCCACACCTTCCAGGATGTCAGCTCCAGAGGATTCGACGAAACAAACGATAGGGATACCTTGTTCGTGGGCTATTCTTGCTGCAGCTGCAAGATTTTCACCATCAATCGGTTTTATTGATTTATTCTCTTCGGAACCAATTTCTATTTGCATTACATTGCGACCGGCTAAAGAAACTACATTTGCAATTACAGAACCTGTAGTTTTACCTCGAATTTTAACTGTATGTTTTGACTCGGTATCCATGTTCAGATGCGTACCTCAATGCCCGGTAGGTCAGGACCAATCTCTTTTACCACTTCACGTATAACTTCATTAGTTGCCCTTGCAGGTAGAGAAGGGGTCATCCTTTTGTTTCTTATAAGCG
>JASMLT010000035.1 GCA_030748555.1 Acidimicrobiales bacterium | reverse complement strand
CAGTTGACAGTTTGGTTTATTCACCAAACTCTCCTGTAGTTTTCGCTGTAGTAAATTTTCAAGATGGGGGACGGCTCCCTGTCGAACTTACGGATGCAGACCCGGAGAAAATTGAAATCGGTGACCGAGTAGAAATGACCTTTCGTTGTTTGTATACCGCTGATGGAATCCACAACTACTTTTGGAAAGCAAGACCGGTAAGACGAGAAAGAGAGAAGTCTTAGATGGCATCACATGGAATTAAGGATCAAGTCGCAATTATAGGAATGGGTTGTACAAGTTTTGGTGAACACTGGGATAAATCACTTGACGACCTCATAATCGAGGCAGCGCAAAAAGCTACAAAATCTGCTGGTATTGAAACTGATTTGATAGATGCTTACTGGTTCGGAACTTCACAGTCAGCGGCATCAGGAATAGCGTTAGCTACTCCTTTGAGGCTTTCAGGCAAACCTGTCACACGAGTAGAAAATTATTGTGCCACTGGGTCCGAGTCCCTACGTCAAGCTTGTTACGCAGTTGCTTCTGGTGCGTATGACTCTGCAATGGCTCTAGGGGCAGAAAAGGTAAAGGACAGTGGCTATCAAGGTCTCAATGCTTTTCCCATTCCGACTGACGGTACAAACCGGACATTGACAGCAGCTGCCATGTTCAGCCTGATTCTCCCCGCGTACGCTAAAAGATATGAAGTTGATGAAGATGAACTCAGATATGTAATAGCCCGCATAGCTCAAAAAAACCATTTCAATGGGTCAAGAAATGAACTAGCTCAATTTCGTCGTGAAGTTTCGGCTGAGAAGATTTGTGATATGCCTTCAATCGCTGGACGTCTTTCAGTTATGGATTGTGCTGGAGTAGCTGACGGGGCAGCGGCAGCCATAGTTGTCAGAGCCGAAGATGCCCACAAGTACACCGACAAACCGCTATATGTAAAAGCACTTTCTTTAGTTGCTGGAGACAGCAGCGGTTTGGTGGATCCAGATTTTGATTTCACTACTCTTCCTGAGTGTGCCACTGCCGCTAAAGATGCCTATGCCCAAGCCGGAATTGAAGACCCGAGAAAAGAACTAGCCATGGCGGAGGTTCATGATTGTTTCACCCCGACAGAGATGATCCTTATGGAAGACTTAGGTTTTTGTGAAAAGGGAACAGCATGGCAAGAAGTGCTTAACGGATCTTTCGATATAGATGGAGAAATGCCTGTGAATACTGACGGAGGTCTTAAAGCTTTCGGGCATCCGGTGGGTGCTAGTGGTCTAAGAATGTTTTACGAAACGTGGTTGCAACTAAGGTCGGAGGCACCTTCCGACAGGTCGGTTTCTCTTGAAAAATCCAAGCAAGCGCTTGTACATAATCTAGGTGGCTATCCAGGTGAGATGGTCTCTTTTGTAGGCATCGTAGGCTCTGAGGTTTCCTGATTAAGGTCCAATACTTGACCAATTATTAATTGCTTCTTCATCCCCGAAACATTCGAGATTTTCCTGTCCTCGACCCCAAAGGTAAAGAAGGATATCTTCTGCTCTACCTCTTACAGCTGCGTCCCCTTTACCGTGCTCTCTTGTTACTTCGAGTTCACCGCTGGAAGAGGAGATCATCCATTCACCTTCACAGTCGGTGCAATGTAGATGAATTGAGGCGTTCGGAAGATTTGCATCACTTTCACTCACTAAAAATAGTTTCTCTTCGATCCCATCAAGCGCTAACAAAGTCGGAATTTGTGCGTCAACTCCTAAAGCACTTTTTGCATCCCAGTCATGAACCGAATTTTCATGAGCCATACGTCTCACCCAAAAACCGACAGTTTTGTTTGAGGTCCAAGACCAACAAGGAGATGAAAAATCCTTAATCTGAAAGGCATTTAACAAATGTTCAAGTTGACTCAAAGGAGAATCTTTCATCTCATCTGATGGAGCTGTTCTTACGGCTTCATCTCCTGCACTGATTTGAGAAGCCCCGAACCACCAAACCATTTTCAAATGGTTGAGAAGTTCTGAATTATTCCATTCGGGACACTTTGGAACATTCGCATCAAGATCTTTTTCAGCAGAATCTATTAGAGATCGGCCAGCCTCTTCAGCTACGACTAGAAGTTCTTTGAGTTCCATATGATTGTTCTTATCCACTTTCAGGTCCTTGTTCACGCAGGAAAGCTTCGAATTCGGCAGCCAGATCATCGCCAGAAGGTAAGAGGTTTTCGTCTTCATCAATGGTCGTCTCTAGGCGAGTTACATATGCAGTTATTTCATCGTCACTTGCGACGGCAGCGTCTACTTGGTTCTGCCAATCAGCAGCAGGTCCATCAAGTTCTTCGTATTCTGTCGTAACGCCAGTTACCTGCTCGAAGCGTCTAAGGAGGGCACGTGTAGCTTTGGGGTTGGGTGAATCCGGAACATAGTGAGGAACTGAAACTCGAAGTGATATAACTGGGATCTTTGAACGATCGAGTGCATCGTGAAGTACACCAACTATTCCGGTTGGCCCTTGATAAGAAGGCTTTTCTAGATGCAAACGTTCTGCGAGTTCTGGATTAGTGCTACTTCCAGTCACAGTTAGAGGTCTGCTATGTGGAGTCATACCAACCATTGATCCAAGTGTGATAACAGATTCAGCATTCGACTTATTAACTATCTGTATTAAGAGTTCGCTAAATGTGCGCCAACGAAGGTGTGGTTCAATCCCCGAAATAGCGAGAATATCTCTTTCATTTCCGTTGGTTTTTATCGCCACTATTTTATTTTTAGGCCATGTAAGAGCTCTTTCTCCATTTTTGTCAAAACTTATTAAGGGTCTTTCTTGGGTGAAGTCAAAAAAAGTTTCAGAGTCTATTTCCCCCAGATTTTCAGACTCTGACTTTTCCATTAGCCACTCGAGAGCAGAAGTGGCTGAACCACTAGCATCGAAAAGTCCTTTAAAAGCGACAACAAGAACTGGTTTGTTCAAAGAGTCCAACGAGTCATAATTCCAGATTAATTCATTCACCTAAACAGGATCGCGCAAGATTTGTTCTAATGCACGATCATTCCTTCATTGTTGTGAGATTATTTGACGTGCTTAAGAAATTCCTTGAAGAACCGGGACACAACAACTCATACAGATGGGTGATTTTTTCTGGCGTCTTCGGCGTCTACCTCGGATTCGGCATGGTGGCTATGTCACTAGCTCCTCTGGTTGGTGACATACGAGCAGATTTAAATTTAACTCGCGGGGAAATGGGAATCGCATTAGGAACATGGCAGTTTATTTATATAGCCACATCTCCAATTGCAGGGCGAGTAATAGATCGTTTAGGCGTCGGGTACTCAATGACGATTGGAGCCTCTCTAGTTTTTATAAGTGGCATCACACGTTCTTTGGTTCATGATCTACCAACTTTATGTATGACGGTTGCTCTTTTTGGAATCGGTGGTCCTCTAGTCTCTGCTTGTGCTCCGACTGCAGTTGGTCTTTGGTTTACAGATGAAAGAGAAAGAAAATTTGCAGTTGGAGCTTATACAACTGCTCCTGCAGTTGGGAGTATTGCAGTTCTTATCATGTCCAATTCGCTTTTGATGCCTTTAACAGGTTCTTGGCGTTGGACAATTGCCATTGAAACACTCGTAATTGCTTTTGCTTTAATTTTTTGGGTATTGATAGCCGAATTTAAAGTTCATAAAGATCATGGTGGGAAAAAAACTGGAAGAAAAACATTTCTGATTTGGAAGTCGATAGTCATCTCGAAAGAAATTAAAACTATATTTTTTCTTGGTGTTACCGTATTCTTTTTATCCCATGGTCTTGGTGGGTGGATGCCTGAGATCCTTCGAGAACATTTTGGATTTTCTTCTATGGCGGCATCGAATTGGACTGCGGCAAGTTTAGGAGTAGGGATATTTGTATCGCTACTAATACCATCGCGGACAAAAAGAGAAAACTTTTCCTTTATTTTTATTTGTCTTCTGTCGCTCATTGCCGCATCCTTGGCTGCAGTTGTATTTCTTCCTAGTTATTTGATTCCCGTATTCGCAATGACCGCTGGTGCTAGATCAGCATTAATACCTCTAGTAATTCTCGCTCTCATGGAGTCCCCTAGATTGAATGCCAATCAAATGGGAACAGCGTACGGACTTTGGTTCGCCAGCGCTGAAATTGGTGGTGTCTTAGGACCGGTATCAGCAGGAAGACTGGCTGATTCAGCTTTTGGGTACGACGGAGTCTTGTGGCTTATGGTCGCAGTTTGTCTGATGATGATTCTTTTGGCTTACGCTTTGCGTATGAGAACAGATGAAAGCAACTGACATGTTCAAAAAAATATCTGTCAGAAATGACAAAGAAAATAATTTGAATAGAGCATACTCAGGGTTCGAAGGGGAAATCGGGCGTGTACATGCCACTTCTGTACCGTCTTGGCCGGAAAGAAACGAATCTCCCGAAGGAGCTCCAAATGTTCTTATAGTTCTATGCGATGATCTTGGTTTTTCAGATTTAGGTTCCTACGGTTCTGAGATCGACACCCCCAATCTGGATGCTTTAGCCGCCGAAGGTCTCAGATATACGAATTTTCATGTGAACCCAATGTGTTCCCCGACACGAGCTTCCTTGCTCACAGGTTTAAATTCTCATTTAGCTGGATTAGCTACGGTTTGCCACGCGGACCCTGGTTTTCCTGGTTATGCGGCATCCATTCGAAGCGATACCGCAACTTTGGCTGAGATTCTCTCAGACAATGGATGGGCAACCCTTATGGTCGGCAAATGGCATTTAACTCCAGATAACACCCTTTCAGAGGCAGGTCCAAAAGATTCTTGGCCTTGTCAACGTGGTTTTGATCGTTATTACGGAATACTCGACGGTTTTACAAACTTTCATCAACCGCATCGCATGTATGAAGATAATCATGTAGTGCAGGTTGATTCATATCCAGAAAACTATTTTTTTACCGATGATCTGACTGATCATGCATTGAGCATGATCAGAGAAGTGAGAACAGGTCATCCAAAAAAACCGTGGTTTATGTATTTTTCCCACGGAGCTGTACATGCCCCTCTTCAAGCTCCTGAAAAAGATATAAAGAAATATGAAGGAATGTATAACAGCGGATGGGACAAAATTCGATTGGAACGTTTCGAACGTCAGGTTGCATCTGGATTGATCCCTGAGGAAACGGTTTTACCTCCAAGAAATACTGAAGATAATTATGCAGTAAGCCCGTGGGATGAACTAAACGACATGGAAAAGGAGACTTTTGCGAGGTATCAAGAGATTTATGCGGCAATGGTTGACAATGTTGATCAGAATTTTGGGAGATTACGACAAGAATTAGAAACGATGGGAGAGTGGGACAACACTGTTGTGATATTCACGTCAGATAATGGAGCTAGTCGAGAAGGTTTGGATAATGGAACGTCGGCATACTTTAGAACCTTGATCAGCCAAGTTCGAAAAAACCCCCTCGACTCTCTAGAGGTTGACAATTCAAGATTAGATCTACTGGGAGGGCCACAAGCATTGGCTCATTATCCAAATGGTTGGGCTATGGCTTCTAACACTCCGTTTCGGTTATATAAAACAAACACGCATCAAGGAGGGCACCAAGTCCCCTTGATAATTTCAAAAGGCGATGGTTTGAACGATATGGGGGCGCTTAGGAATCAGTATCAGCATGTGACTGACCTCTTACCCACAGTTCTTGAGATGATCGAAGTAGAAATCCCACAAGAACGAAAAGGACAAAAGCTTGTACCGCCTAGTGGTAACAGCTTTCTTGATTCGGTGAATCATAAAGAAGCTGAAAGTACCCATAGGTTGCAGTACTACGAACAAGAAGGACATAGAGGTATTTACCGAGATGGCTGGTCAGCTGTAACATGCCATCAGAAAAGAACTCCATTCGAAGAAGACAAATGGGAACTTTTTGACCTATCAACCGACCCGACTGAAACACAAGATCTGTCGGACAGCCATCCTGAAGTTCTGGCTGAATTAAAAGATATTTGGGAGGAAGAAGCCTGGGCTAACCAAGTATTTCCACTTGATGAAGGTACAGGTTTAAAAAATATCGCCCGCCCAGAATGGGAGGAAGAACTTGAACAAACTCAGTCTTTCTTGCCTAATACACCAACAGTAGAACGATACAGATCTCTTAAGTTGATCAATTCTCGTTCTTTTGAAATCATAATTTCTCTCGATTATAAGAAAGGTGATCAAGGGATACTCGTAGCTCACGGAGACCAGGGAGGTGGATACTCCATGTACATCGAAGACGGTGAACTCCACCATGTTCATAATGGTTATGGGGCTATGACTGAGGTTCCTTGTGGAGAACTTTCAGAAGGTATATCAGAAATAAAATTGGCAGTCGAAGCAGTGGGAGATTTGAGATGGAATACCAAAGTATTTGTAGATGATTCCATAGTTGCAGAAACTCCCGATCTCCCTGTGTTAACAGCTATGGCTCCATTTGAAGGAATAGATGTTGGAATTGATAGGAGATCACCAGTTTCATGGTCCTTGTATGAACGCCATGGAACATTTCCTTACACAGGTAGTTTAAATTCGGTTACTTATATACCCGGGGAGCTAGCCCCTGATGCTGGAACAAGATGGATCGATTTGCTAAGAGATTCTGGAGTCAAATATGAATAGAGAACATATTGAAATAAAAGATTTAGTAGATCCCAGCCATACAGCCTTACTTTTAGTGGAGTGTCAAAATGGAGTGATAGGAGAAAATTCTAGTTTCCCGGCCCTTGCTGAAGTTTCAAAAAATATTGTTCCTAATTTAGGAAAACTTGCAAAAGCGGCACGAAATTCAAAGATAAGGGTCATTCATGGACTAGCGATGATAAGAGATGACGGTTGGGGCTCAAACAATAATGCTCGACTCTTTGGAGCTGCTCGCCATTCACCCGTAAGACAACTGCCAGATACCGAAGCGGTAGAACCTATACAAGAAATAGGCTTCGATAAAGAAGCAGATATTCTCCTACCTAGATTTCATGGATTATCACCCTCATCGGGAACTGAACTGGATGCCTTATTAAGAAACGAGGGAATTCATACTGTGGTTGTATGCGGAGTCTCTTTAAACGTCGCTATACAAAATTGTGTTTTCGACCTAATAAACAATAGTTATCAAGTCGTAGTTCCAGTAGACGCTGTAGCAGGTGTGCCTTCTGAATATGGAAAAGCTATTACCGAAAATACTCTTGCAGTTCTAGCGACTCTGACAGATGTCGAATCATTAACAAAAGTTTGGTCTTAACGAAGAGTTTAGATTTGATTTTCTTCCAGTTTTGATTTTTTAGAGATACCAATTAGTAGAGAAAATCCGATTCCTATAAGAACTCCTCTTTCCACATGAGGGGAAAGAACTAGTGTCGACACAAAAGTAATCCAAGTTATAAATCCGTCGGAAAGAGAGTGTCGAATTGAGAAGAACAGTTTTTTTGGTTGAATAAGCCCAATTACCGCAGCTATAACTACTGCGCCGAGGGTAGCTTTCGGGAGATGATCTAAGATGTTAACGAAGGGTAAGAAAATACAAACTGCGACTCCAGTGATCAAACCGGACCACTTACTTTGTGCGCCTGACAGTTTATTGAGAGAGGACCTGCTGAATGAACCTCCAACAGGCAGTGCGCCTGAAAATGCAGAAGCTACATTTGCCAATCCTTGACTTAGGAATTCACGGTTAGCGCTCCATTTCTGATTTTCTTGCGAAGCGAAGATCCTCGAGATTGAAGCTGGTTCTGCAAAACCAATAAGAGCAATCACGATTCCAGATAGCAAAAGGTCGCCTGTGGAACTCCAAGGTAAGTCGAATCCAAGATTAGGCATTCCTGTTGGTATTTCTCCCACAACGGGGCCCTTGTAATCCGTCAAATGGCTGTATATAGATCCGCCCACAAGTACAAAAAGTGCACTGGGAAAAAGTTTGTGTATATGTTTTCTTGAAATTATCAGAAGAATAGTTATTCCGGAAAGCAACAAAGATTCAATTTCCCAATTTTCAAAATCAGTTAAAGACTTATAAGCGCGATTTAATGTGCCATTTGCATCGATCTCATTTCCTATTGTTTTAGGGATTTGAGAAGCAATGATTAGTATTGCGGCTGCCGATGTGAACCCTGTAACTACAGGAGCGTTCATGAGGTAAACGACTTTACCCATTTTAAGGATTCCGAATAAGAGTCTCGAAATTCCAACTATTAAAGCTAGCAAGGCCGCCAGTTCTACATAGTGTGCTGTGCCCGAATCTGCTAACCCGTTTAAAGCTCCTAAAGTCAGCAGGCTTGTTAGTGCTACAGGGCCTGTTTGCAGATAAGGGGATGAGGCTATAAAAGCAGCAAAAATAGGAGGCAAAGCCGAAGCGAAAAGACCAATCTGTGGCGGCAGACCTGCGAGTTCTGCATAGGCCATTGACTGAGGGATAAGCAGGAGAGCGACACTTACTCCAGCTAACAGGTCTGCGAATGTAATGCGATTAAGAGTTCGCTGTTTATCGCTCGAAGGATCTTGCATTCAGAAACCATATGCCTTAAAAGTCTCAAAACGCATCTCTTAGCTTTAAGTTTCTTTGATTAACTGCAAGTAGTGTCAAATATGTGAATAATTTGGATCCGTGGATTGCGAGAAATGACTTAGAAACTGATGACATTCCGATAATTCCCGCTGCGACCATGGTTCTTTTAGATGACCGACCAGACCTTCAGGTTTTAATGCTTTTAAGAAATGATGCTTCTGGTTTCGTAGCAAGTCATACGATTTTTCCTGGCGGAGCGATTGAACAGGACGACCGAAGTTCCACGTGGGATTCCCTCATTTCAGGTTTAACGAATAAAGAGGCAGATGAACAATTGCGAACTGAAGAGGCAAGGTCTTATTGGATTGCGGCAATTAGAGAAACTATTGAAGAGGTCGGCGTAGTTGTTGGGAGTTATGAGGACGAACTGCTTGAAGATCGAAAGTCTTTAGAAAACGGGACAGTAAATTTTTCACAAATTGTTGCACAAAGGCAACTTTCTTTAAACCTGTCTGGAGTTAAACCTATAAGCAGATGGATTACTCCTAAGGGAGGACCGAGACGGTATGACACGTATTTTTTTGTAGCCCAGCCGCGGAGTCCAATCACTCCTCGAGTTGATGGTAAGGAGGCTGTTGAAGTTTTTTGGATCACCCCATCAGATGCGCTTCAGAAATGGGAGTCAGGGGAACTCACAATGATAAGTCCTACGCTCGCAACGCTTCAACAGTTGCAAACATACAGAAATACAGATGAGATTTTTTCAGCACTTGAGTCAAAGCCATTACCTGAGAACATCAGAATTATTGACGAGTCTAACGCTCTGCCATTATTCCCTAATGATTACAACTACAAAGCTTCTTACACTTGGTCTGCTTTGGGATGGACTTGGCTGCCAAAAAAGGTTCAATAGACTGTTATTTGTTTGAGGCTTCGATGATTCAAATTAGAAAAAAAGAGAAGGATTAAAAATTTGAGCACAAATATCACAGGAGATGAAGCGGGTTACCGACGATTAATAGACTCCGTCGCTCCGATAGCTATCTTTTTGTTGCTTAATAGATTCGCCGGCCTCGGTTGGGCTGTAGGTGGCGCCACTGTTTGGGGACTTCAGGCGACTGTGAGACGCAGCCGGAGAGGAGAAGCGGTAGGAAAGTTTCTGCCTTTACTAATTGCTTATTTGTTAGTGAGGGGTCTGATTGGAATAATTACTGATTCAGAAGACGTCTATTTCGGTATAGGAATAGCCACAAAGGCTGCAATTGGTTTCGGACTTATAGCAACTGTAATCTTTAAACGCTCTTTCTTAAGTCAAGTTCTACCGACTGTTATGCCATTTAAGGCAGAGACTATTAAGCACAAGATATTTTCAAGAGTGATGGCACAAATGACAGTCGTATTAGGCCTTTATCAAATTCTCACATCCATTTGGGATGTCTGGCTATACAGACATACATCTGTAGACGGTTATGTGGTGATTAGAAATTTAGTCGGTTTTCCAGCAGGGTTTGTTGCGAGTCTTATTGCTCTTTTATATATAGATCGGTCTTTAAGAAAAGCTGATGGCTTTAAAGGGCTTGTTGACCTCCTAGAAACAGAAGAAAAAAACGATATATAAACTTCAAGTTTTTTCGAGGATGATGTGAGCTTCACGGAGACCATAAACGAAAGAATTTGGCATTTCGACCGGTGGTTTATTCTCATCAAGTGATAAACCTTTGAATCGTTTCAAAAACTCTTCGAAGAAAATCTTTAGTTCCAGTCTCGCTAGAGATGCCCCCAAACAAAAATGGGTTCCATGACCAAAAGACAGATGATGGTTAGGTGTTCTGTCGACTTTCAGAATCTCAGGATCATCGAAATGATCTGAGTCCCTATTAGCTGATGAATACA
>JASMLT010000034.1 GCA_030748555.1 Acidimicrobiales bacterium | reverse complement strand
AAATGAAGATGATTGCCCGTCGAACGACCAGTCGTTCCGCACTTTCCAATTAAGTCACCTGTTGCAACTTCCATACCAGTTGAGACTAAAAGTTCATTTAAGTGAGCGTAAAGCGTCAAAACTGGTCCTTCATGCTCAAGGATTACTGTTTTACCGTAATAACCTTTAGTTCCTGCAAAGACAACTTTAGCCTTTTTAGCCGCCCAGATTGGTTGATCTCTCACACAAGCAAAATCAACTCCGTTATGCATGCGTTTCACACCTAAAATGGGATGCGTTCTCATCCCGAATGTGGAGGTTATTTTGCTGCTCTTGTCAATTGGCAAAATAAAACCCTGACCCGACTCTTTCGTTAGGTCTGGAGCTGATTTTCGAAGCTCTTCCGCAATCAAATTGTCGATGAGTATCGCCATTAAGTACTGTTCACGTTTCCAATCCTCTATTTCAGCTTCAGCTAATTCGATACGATCTTGAACCTCGTCACGTGCTGTCTCTCTTTCCACTATTCGACTATCAAGCACCAGTAAACCGGCTTCGATCTCGAGTTGATTTCTTTCTGCATCACGGATGGCCTGATCAGCGGAACGTGCTATCTCTTCTTTATCTGCTTCTAAAGCTCTAAGTTGATCTACTAAATCCCCTTGGTCACCAGAGACAGCACTAAGGATGGCTGACCTCCTAACAGCACTCGACATATCATCAGATTCAAAGAATGAGCTTGGGCTCATACTGGAAACGTAGACGTCAACTGCCAGATTGCGTAAACGTCTCCTCAAATCTTCAATCCCTTTTACAACCTGATCAGTTTCAACCCAGCGAAGTGTAGCTTCCGCTTCCGCAGCCTCTATAGCCTGTCTCGCCGCTTCAATCTTTGCTTGCTCCATTGCAACGGCAGCATCTAGATCGTTTAATGCCTGTACAACTGCCTCGTCATCAGCTTCTGCAAGTTTCAAAACAGCTGCCGCGTCTGCGCGTCGATTAGACGCATCTTGTTTCTTTTCACGAGCTTCTCGAATCGATTCTGTTTCCCCGAAAGCTCTTTCACCTGTTAAAAGGACAAGAACCAATATGGCAATCAAGAAAAGAGAGTAACGAATGCGTTTATTCACTCTCGCACTTTATCTCGAATGATGTCTTCTATATAGTCAGAAAGGACACTGAGCCATATCGACATCTTTAATAATTGCAATTACTATCGACGCTATGGAGAACATTTTTAGTGGAGAATTCTCACCTTTAGAAGGATTGCGCGTTCTTGATCTATCTGATGAAAAAGGTGAACTGTGTGGTCGCTTGCTCGGTGATTTGGGTGCTGATGTTCTGAAAATTGAACCTCAAAGTGGTGCAATCTCTCGCACTTTAGGTCCATTTGCGCCAGACGGAACTTCTTTATACTTTGCCTACCGAAACCTGAATAAGCGGTCAGCTGTAATCGATTTTCATACCAAAAAAGGTCTTACTAATCTTTTGTCCCTAATTAAGCAAAGCGACATTTTGATTGAAACTTTCTTGCCGGGCACCCTCACCGAACTCGGGATACCACCCGAACTTTTGATGGATGAAAACCCCTCCCTCATAATCGTTTCCCTTACTGATTTTGGACAAACAGGACCTGACTCTTCTTTCATAAGCACAGATGACGTTGTTTTTGCGCGTTCCGGTTGGTTGTCGGTCTCTGGTGTAATCGGGAAACCCCCTTTATTGGCACCTGGATCAATTTCTTATGACACACTCGGGATAGTCGGCGCTTACGCCGCCCTTCTAGGCATTTTGCACAGAGACCGCAATGGAATTGGCCAACACATCGATGTTTCTGCAGTTGAAGCTCTATCTCAAATGAATACGTGGGGTATTCCAAATGCTTCTGCAAGTGAGGTTTCCGGGGGTCCTGCCACGCTTATTAGGTCTGGTGATAGCCCCCTCTACCCCCATATTCCTTGCTCCGACGGTTTCGTTAGACAAGTAATTTTGGCTCCCAGGCAATGGAAGGCTTTGTGGAAATGGATGGGCTCTCCAGAAAGTTTCGCTGACGAATACTGGGAAAGCACTATCAATCGGTACTTAAATCTCGATGTGATTAACCCGCTTTTCTGGGAGCATTGGGAAAACAGACCGATGATAGAAGGATGCATTGAGGCACAAAAGCGTGGTGTCATTGCCACTCCTATGCTCAAACCGTCGGATGTCTTGGCCAATAGTCACTATAAGTCGCGTGGGACTTTCCAAAACCTCGAAATCTCAGAAGGTATCAACGCACCCGTGATGTCAGGTTTTGCTGAAGTTGATGGTAAACGTGTTGGATACAGATTCCCAGCTCCATCCCTAGACCAAGATACTCCTGAATTCAATCGCCTTGCATTCCCTGCGCCCAGTAAGGCTCTCATTCCTTCCGATCTGCCCCTTGAAGGTTTAAAGGTCGTGGACTTCGGACACGGTGGAGTCGGGGTCGAATGCGGACGTATGCTCGCCGAATATGGAGCAGATGTAATAAAGGTAGAAAGTTGGGAGTATCCAGATTTCATTCGGATTGTACTAGGCGGCAGCATGACAGCATCTTTCGCTTCATCGAACAGGACCAAAAGAGCGTTTGGAGCAAACCTTAAAGACGAAAAAGCCAGAGAAGTAGTCCTTGAACTCATCAAAAACTCTCACGTCATAATTGAGAACAATTCAACTGGGACTATGGATGCATTGGGGCTCGGCTATGAGACAATAAAGCGAATCAATCCTAACGCAGTGATGATCAGCAGCCAGTTGATGGGAAGCAAGGGAGATTTTGCCAACTGGAATGGCTATGGCCCAACTATTCAAACCGTTAGTGGTTTATCCTGGCTTTGGGCATTTAAAGATGGAGAGCCTCCGCCTGGGACTACGGCAATTCACCCAGATCACCTAGCCGGCCGTCTTTCTGCAGTTTTTGCACTTGCTGCAATTATTAACACCAATCGCGGCGCCGTCGGTAACCATATTGAAGTCGCTCAAGTCGAAGTCCTCCTTGGAACACTTGGAGACCTCTTCTGCAAGGAGGCCATCGAGCCGGATTCCGTAACTCCTCAAGGAAATGACTCCGAAAGAGGGGCGCCTTGGGGGCCTTTCCCTTGCAGTGGTGATGAAGCGTGGTGTGTCATCTGCGTACGAAACGATGACGAATGGGAAAAACTTTCCGCGTTAATGCAGATTGATGCTGCAGTAAGAGAAAAATATTCGGATAGCGCTTACAGGCTTGAACACCGAGAAGCTCTAGCCTCCATCGTTTCCGCTTGGACTATTTCGTTATCTTCGGCAGAAGTCGAAAAGCTATGCCAAAACGTTGGAGTCCCTGCCGGCCGCGTTTTAAATGCTGCTGAACAATTAAGCGATGAACATTTACTTGTCCGAGATTTCTTGCCGAAAGTTGAGCAGTTGGGTGGAGTGGGTGAAATTATCCTTGACGGAGCATGTATAAGAGGGTCGATAATGGCCTCCCCCATAATTACCCGCGCTCCTCTTATAGGAGAGCACACTGAAGAAATCTGCCTTGAAGACCTTTCAATGGGGAGAGAGGAGTTTGAATCACTTCTAGAAAGCGGAGCATTGGAAGTAATAAAAGCAGATTCTTAAGAATTACTCCATTCCTAATTCTGATCTCATTGTTAGAAAAGCTTCTTCAAGTGTATTACCCCGCTCCGGCAGGTGAACAACTACTTGGTTAATAACACCTTCGAACGGAAAAGGAGCATTGTATTCTTCCGACACAGGTGAAAGCGAATCTCTTCCGATATCCATACCGGTACTACCCAAAATTCTTATCACGAACGGCAATTCCATTTCCCCGGCTTTTTCTCCATCGATCAGAAGGGTTGCTTCGCCTCCGGGATCCTCGCGCTCAAGGTATACCCCAACTTTTACTTCACCTTCAGGGACGATTATTTCACTTTCGAGAACTTTGTGATCATAAAAAATGTTGTAGTCAAACACGAGCCGACCATCTTTGATAAAAAGTGACAACCCTACGTTCGATCCCCCAATTGCAAGAAGGACACCGTTCTCTTTTTTGTTTCGTGCAATGTCAGCTTCGATCACAAATGATCTATTTCCCATATTCGCAGCGACTCCTGCTGGCATGTGAGAAATTGGGTGGCGGTAGATATACGTTCTTTTAGCATGTGGTGAGCCCTTCCCCGTTGATGAACGAAACAGTTCAAGGGTTCTATCATCCAGCGGTAAAACACCGTATTTCTCAGCTTCCTCCCACCACATCTGAATCATTTCTTTTAAACGTTCCGGTTCAGCTTTAGAAAGATTGTTAGTTTCTGAGATATCGCGGTCCAGGTGAAAAAGTTCCCATTCCTCTTTATCGTAGTCTTGCCTGAACTCATGACGTGATACAGCTTTCCATCCATCACTCCAGATCGCTCGGTTGCCAAACATTTCGAAATACTGGACTTTTTTGCGCGTTGGTTCAGTTTCAGAATTGAGCAAATACGCGAAACTCGTGCCAGCAACTTCAAGTTGTTCAATACCGTTGAAAACTTTAGGAGCTTCTAAACCGAGTATCTCTAATATTGAGGGCATCACGTCTGTTATATGGTGGAACTGGTGCCTCTTCCCTCCTTTATCCTTGATCACCTTTGGCCAACGGATAATGAACGGATCTCTAACTCCACCACCATGAGTGGTCTGTTTATACCAGCGCATAGGACAATTACCGGCTTGCGCCCACCCCCACGGATAATTTGTGTGCGATTTTGGTCCCCCAATGTCATCCAACTTTTCGACTGCTTTATCCACGTTTTCCGGAACCATATTGAAATATTTCATCTCATCCATCAAGCCTGTCGGTCCGCCTTCTTGACTGGCTCCATTATCGGAAAGAAGCATGACAATTGTGTTTTCTTTAAGACCCATGTCATCTAAATATTTCAATAAATTCCCGATTTGTGCATCAGTATGATCCAGCATGGCAGCAAAAGCTTCTTGCAATCTGCAAGCGAATGATTTCTGATTTGGGCTCAGGGACTCCCATTCTTCAACTCCTGGATTTCGGTCAGCTAAAACAGTGTCTTCAGGAATTACTCCTAATTCTTTTTGTTTTGTAAACCACTCTGTGCGTATCTGATCCCACCCAGCATCAAATTTGCCTCGGTATTTGTCCAGAAATTCCTGTGGAGCTTGATGTGGTGCATGTGTGGCTCCGAATGTCAAATAGAGGAAAAATGGCTGTTCTGGATAAATCGATTTGGAATCGTTTATGAACTTGCAGGCGTTCTCAACCAGATCTTCGCTTAGATGATAGTTCTCCTTATCTGCTGGTCTTTCAATATGATGATTATCAAGTGTTAATTCAGGGTGAAATTGGTCTGTTTCCCCTTGGAGGAAACCATAAAAACGGTCAAAGCCACTTTGTGTCGGCCAATGATCAAAAGGTCCCGCTCCTGAAGTTTCTTCCATTGGTGTCAAATGCCACTTGCCAACACAGTAAGTCCCGTAGCCTTCATCACTTAGCAATTCAGCTATGTTTGCTGCGTGTTTTGTTACTCGGCCACGCAAATGTGGGAATCCGCTTCTCATATTCGAAACGGCTCTCATTCCAACAGTGTGGTGATTCCGGCCTGTTAAAAGACATGCACGAGTTGGAGAACACAGAGCAGTTGTATGAAAATTAGTGAACTGTAGGCCCTCTTCTGCCAATTTATCCATGTTTGGGGTGTCTATGGAGGAGCCGTAACACCCCAGATGAGCAAATCCCGTGTCATCAAGAAGGATCACCACTATGTTCGGACTCCCAGCTGGGGGTTGTTTAATTTCTGGCCACCATGGGGTTGATTCCTCGTAGGTTTTACCAATTACACCTTCAAATTTTTCCATATTTCCTCATTCGAATTAAAATACTCGATTAGAAAAGCATTACGTTTCTATGCCGATAGTACAATGTGACTCTTGTGAATAGTAAAAAACCTATCATTTCAAGCATCTTCCATGAAGATGAGTGGTCAGAAAATATGGACTTCAATTTTTCTGATATCACCTATCACCGATCAAAGAAATATGGGACTGTCCGGATTGCGATCAACAGGCCAGAAGTTAGAAACGCATTTCGCCCGAAAACTGTGGACGAACTTTATTCCGCTCTAGATCATGCACGGATGACTACTGATGTTGGTTCAATACTTCTAACCGGTAACGGCCCATCGCCAAAAGATGGCGAGTGGGCTTTCTGTTCGGGCGGTGATCAACGTATTCGCGGAAAGAGTGGTTACGAATACGCTGAAGACGCGCCTCCTTCAACAACTGGAAGACTTCACATACTCGAAGTCCAACGTTTGATCAGGTTTATGCCAAAAATCGTCATTGCTGTTGTACCTGGATGGGCAGCTGGCGGGGGTCACAGCCTGCACGTAGTTTCAGACCTAACACTTGCCAGTAAAGAGCATGCAAAATTCAAACAAACAGATGCTGATGTAGCTAGTTTTGACGGAGGTTACGGTTCTGCTTATTTGGCCAGACAAGTCGGTCAAAAATTCGCTAGAGAGATTTTCTTTTTAGGCCGTACTTATAATGCCGAAGAGGCCTTCCAGATGGGCATGGTAAACAAGGTTGTTGAGCATAATAGCCTTGAAGTCGAAGCGTTAGAATGGGCCGCTGAGATAAATTCTAAGAGCCCTACCGCAATTCGTATGCTTAAATTTGCGTTCAATTTGATCGACGACGGACTAGTTGGCCAACAGCTTTTTGCAGGTGAGGCCACCCGGCTTGCTTACTCCACTGATGAAGCTTCTGAGGGCAGAGAAGCCTTCTTGGAGAAACGCGAAAGAGATTTCTCTTCTTTTCCTTACCACTATTGAAACCTATCTAGTAATGCCAGTTTCTCTCTCAGCTCTCTCCACGCAGCGTCTCACTCCGTCCATTATTTGATCCGTAGCGTCACGTGGAGTCTCTCCATCAATAACTCCTAAATATTCGCATCGCAAAACAACTTTCTGCCTGTTCCACGGCTTCATAAAGGGAAGGTACTTTCCTCTAGGCCAGAGAAGTTCACTCCCACTAGCACCTGAAGCCACAACGGGAAACCCTGTCTGTAAAGCAAGTTTCCCTACACCGATATGCCCTCTGGAAACGCCTTCCTCTATCCATTCGGAACGAGGAACGACTCTACCTTCTGGCATTATCGCCACTGACCAACCCGAATGTAAAGCTTCTTTGGCTTGCTCTATGGCTTCAAGTCCTTGCACGGGGATGCACTTCAAATAGCGAAGAAGAGGGCCTATGAATGGGTGTTCGAAGTATGAAGCGGCCACTAATGCCCTGATGGGTTGACTCCAGTGTAAAAAGGTCGGACCAGCTATTAACAGATCTGAAAGGCTTCTGTGGTTGCAAGCATATATAGCCGGCCCGGTTATTTCAGTCGGTATATCTTCTACCTCTACTTCTGCTAATTTCGACGTAAACACGCTGAGATTGCGAAATGATTTTTGCAAACCTCGACGGTCATTATCATTTAAATGCATTATGACAACCTATAAAAGCGTTATGCCGTGACAGTCCTTCATCCTTTAACCATAAACATATGGGACCATCTATTTCCAAATTCGTTATTTCAAATGTAAAGTCATGTTGAGAGTCAGTGTAAATTGACATTAAGTGCTGATTATTTGGCTCTTGAATCAAAACTTGGAGCCCTCCTTCAGGCCGATCCGGATCATAACCCCAACCAGTCATCGTGTGATTTGATCCTGTTTTCTTTATATCTACAACCTTCCCAATCGGAACGTCTCCCGTTTTACGAGTAGCCGAGCGTAAATTCTTTTCATTGCCATTTCCACAATCTGGTAGAGATTCATAACTCCACTCGGCGATGGGGAAAGTTTTGAAAATTTCTCTCAGGATAGGGAGTGCTAAAAATCTTCGATCATGTAGCAGAACTATTGCACCATCCTCAAGCCTTTTGACAATATGGTTCATAGATTTCTCTACTGAAGTGTCATTCCATTCCTGCGGGTCGACGGTCCAGTCAATGTGTTTCATGCCTAAAGCACTAGCAGTCTCTAAAACCTTTTGATTTTTTTCACCGAAAGGCGCCCGAAAGCAACTGGGGCGGTAACCCGTCATCTTTTCAGTAACTGCTGAACTTTGATTGAGTTGAAATGTGATCTCATTTTCTTCTTCCATACTTAAATTCCTGTGATTCCATGAATGATTTCCAATTGCGTGTCCGCGGTTTAAAAGATCCTGTAGATCATCATTCTCCCATCGCTCTTCGAGTCGACTTCCAATAGGGAAAAAAGTTGCCTTAGCTCCATTTTCGTCAAGTAACGACAGAAGTAAAGGGGTGAAAATAGGGTGTGGGCCATCATCGAACGTTAAATAAATGACTTTAGTGGTTTCTAAACCTGACGCTCGATTTCCTGATGAGAGGGAAAAAACTGGGACTAAAAGCATTCCGACAGCAAAAAGTCCAACAATCCTTTTAACTCTGTTATGTAGTTCCATAGATACGGTCACCTGCATCACCTAATCCAGGCATTATGTATCCCTTCTCGTTTAATCTTTCGTCTAATGAGGCTGTCCAAATTTCAACGTCGGGGTGCGTTTCATGCAATGCAGAGACGCCTTCTGGGGCAGCCAAAAGGCAAAGGAACCTGATTGACGCAGGTTTTTCTTCTTTAACCCTCGATAAGGCCGCACTGGCAGAATTGCCTGTCGCCAACATTGGATCGACGACTATCGTCATTCCACCTTTTAGAGGCGGGAACTTGCAATAATACTCAACCGCTTCCAACGTGTCGTGATCTCTATACAAACCAACATGCCCAACTCTTGCGTCTGGTATGACCTGAAGAACTCCTTCAAGTAGACCGTTACCCGCGCGCAAAATCGATACGACTGATGGGACTTCATTCAATTGAGGCATTTTAGTTTTCATCAGTGGAGTTTCGATTTCGACTTCTTGGGTTGGGAGTTCTCTAGTGACTTCATAGGCGAGCAAAAGACTTATCTCATTCAATAGCGTTCTGAAACTTTGACTTGTCGTGCCTTTTCGACGCATCTCAGTCAACTTGTGTTGAACAAGCGGATGCTCCACCACGTGTAGACCTGCTATTACTTCTTCACCCATACGACAACAATAGGCGATACTCTTCACTCCTGCTTTACGAAGCCCCTAGATTTAAAGTTATTTCTATTGATCTGTTTCTGATATGGGTCTAGATTGCTCCGGTTGCTTTAGTTTCTTATTTTTGTTTGGACCATTATGAGTGAAAAACCGTTAACTATTTGGAAGACAGTGATCCCAGAAAATTGGATTGATTACAACTCTCACATGACTGAAGGATATTACGGGGTTGCCTTTGCAAACGCCTCCGATGAATTTCTTATTCACATAGGGTTCGATGCCAGTTACAGATCTACTTACGGAACGTTTTACACAGTTGAGGCTCAGATCCGCTTTCTCGAAGAACTGAAAGAAGGCGCAACAATTCACACTGAGACAACCCTAATTGGGTGCGATTCAAAAAGAATTCAACTACATCATGCTCTTTATGACAGCGACAACTCAATTCTCGCTGCGACACAAGAGGCAATGCTGCTTCATGTGACAATAACTGATGGCACCCCCAGTGTCTCTGAAATTCAACAACCTCTTAAACAAAATCTGATAGAAACTCACAGTCTGCACTCAAAAATTGACCGCCCGCACTATTTGGGTGACGGGATAAGACAAATCAAATGACGGCTGCTTCTTCTAGCACCCAAACCGTCAAGACTCTCCTTGGAATTTGGGCTTTATTCTTAGCTTTCGCTTTCGTGCAGTTAGGTAACGGCATCCAGAGAGTCTTATTGCCAATCCGAGGGGAAAGTGAAGGTTTCAGTCCCTCAACTATGGGGCTTGTTATGGCTTTCCATTTCGCAGGTTACTTAATAGGGGCAAAATTCGCACCCTTGAGTTTACGGTCGGTCGGCCATATCAGGGTCTTTTCAGCCATGGCTTCTCTTGCCTCAATTGGTGTACTGATCAATTCAGCTTTTATCACTCCTTTCACATGGTGCGGTATTTATTTAATTGGAGGTATATGCAACGCGACAATTTTCGTAGTTCTTGAAAGCTGGCTCAACGACAGGGCAACGAACGAAAATCGTGGACAAATATTAGGTAGTTACATGGTGGTTATGCTGGGTGGTACCGCAGGAGGACAACTGCTTGCCAATTTAGGCGATGCAAACGGATTCAAGATGTTCATATTTTCCTCGGTTCTGCTTTCCCTGGCAATAGTTCCCATGACTCTTTCCGCTTCCTCTAATCCGCCCACTCCGACAAGTTCTGCAATGCCTTTTCGAGAACTCTACAAACTTGTCCCGTCGGCCATAGTGGGAACAACTTTCGCTTCTTTCGTTCAGGCTGCCATGTCAAGCATGGCAATAGTTTTTGCTATAGAAGCTGGCATGTCCACAAGCAAAGCAACAATTTTTGTTGGTGCAGGTCTGGCAGGAGCAATTACTCTTCAAATACCACTCGGGCGTCTATCCGACAGGTTCCCCCGTCGGATAATCATTCTCTCCTGTATTTTCACCTCGACCACTATTGCTGTGCTGCAAACACTCTTACCAAATTCAAGCGACCTCCATATTCTTTTGAACTTGCTGTTCGGTGCTTTTGTATTTCCTTTGTATGGATTGTTTGCTGCTTTAGCTAACGACTGGGTGCCTTCAAATAAACGTGTTGCCGCCTCATCCACACTGGTTCTAGCTAGTAGCGCAGGCTCAGTCGTAGCACCAGTCGTGATTGGGTTTTTATTGGGAGAATTTGGCCCTTCTTCATATTTCCTTACAAACGCAAGTGTTCTCGCATTTATCGGGCTCTACATTTCTTACCGAACCCGCGTCAGAGAAGCGGTTCCCGTTGAAAAGCAGTCACCTTTCATTCCGTTAACTGCGCGATCTGGACAAATTGCCCACTCTCTGGGACGGTGGATAAGAAACCCTCTTGCTGTATGGCCAAGAGCGAAATCAGATTCTGAATAGTATCTATTTATTCAGAAGTTGAATTAGCGCTGTAAACTCAGAATCCGCTTCCAGTTGAGGTTTCGAAACTGTTTGTCCAATCAGTGTTCTTCGTCTGAGGAAGTCATCTGAATCATGTATGAATTCATATTTTTTCATAACTGAAATTTCTGCCGGACAATAATCAATGTTCTTACTCAATCTTTCGCCCGTTGCGGGATTCTCAGAAATCATTTCGATTACTTCAAAGGAGCGCGATCCATGCCGTCTCCACAGTTCTTTTGCTCTATCCTCATCGATGTCGCTCCTCTTTGCAGAATGAAAAAAGATTGACCTTTCCGCATCAGATGGTTCTCCGTACCATCGGTTGGTGGGCTTTGAAGTCTTATATCCAAGATCATCTAATGAACTGACAACTTCCTCACCAACATTTAAACAATCTGATAGTTTGCCTCCTAATACGGAAATCATCCGATATCGACGGTTTGTTTCAACCTCATGCCTCCTGGACAATTCAGTCCAATCCTTGTCTTGGTCAACTCCGCCTTTTGGGATTACAAGTGGTCTTACACCAACTCTTTCGGCTATCACATCCTCTGCCACCAGCGGTCTAGAAAGTGCAAGTTTTCTATTTGCTTCTCGAAGTAAGAAACCTACATCATCGCTGCTAACAGCAACTTCATGTTCTTTTACACGTTCGTCAGTTGTCCCTATTACAGAGCATTCACCCATTGGTATGACATAAAAAAGACGTTGCGTTTCATCAAAGAAAGCCAGTATTCGTCCAGAGTCAGTCACTCGAGGGACTACCAAATGAACACCTTTTGAAAAAACGAGGTGGCTTTCTGTTTTGGTATTACCCATATTGCAAATTTCATTTACTTCCGGACCTGAGGCATTTACAAGAACATCAGAAGTCGTTTGAAACTCTTGATCTAATATTTCGTCCCTGATTC
>JASMLT010000033.1 GCA_030748555.1 Acidimicrobiales bacterium | reverse complement strand
CAGCCATTTCAGAAGAGCTTGCAGTGCAAGAAAGCCTTGTAGGTCGTGTGTGAGGTACAGCAGCCGGATATGCGCCGAGCCCCACCACCAAAGAGACGTCAAGATTGTGGCAAATGTCCGTCATAGCCTGGGCAAAATTTTTCCATTCGTGGTCCGGTTCAGGGCCGTGTAGTATGCAAGCATCAGGTCCTTCTAATCCTTCGATATTTAAAAGTTCTATTGAAGGCCAATCCAAATTATCCACTACGCCATTGTTTAGGCTGAGAATAGGTCTACGGGCACGATGATCTAGAAGTTTGTCGATATCGAATTTAACCATTGTCTGACTTTGGGATTTTGACAAGAGGGAGTCTTTCACATTACGAGCAATTCCTGATGAGTCTATCCAGCCATCAAGAGCCAAAATTAAAACAGGTTTTTCTAGCTCTTTGAGTCGGATGAATTCAAAAAGACCTTCTTGTTCACTCTTCATCTTATTCCTTCAAAAAATCTTGAAATGTTGAATCAGCTAAATCAATTAGAAGAAGAACACGTTCTCCAAAAATTTCAATAGCAGCAGCATCAGCTTCACTTCCCATTACTCCCGCTGCATACCTTGTGTAAACCCCTTCGAGTATGCATGCGAGCCTCCAATAAGCAAATGCTATGTAGAAATCTAATTTTGAAAGATCTCTTTCACTCAAATTGCCATAAAGACGTCGTACTTCTTCGGGAGTCGGAAAGCCTTCAACTGACATGGCCTGCGTTTCCATACCCGTAAGATCGTTTGAATAGGAAATAATTGCTGCAAGGTCCGAAAGAACGTCACCTAATGTGCAAAGTTCCCAGTCTAAAACTGCAGCCACTTCACCTGTTTCAGTCATGATCGTATTGTCTAGTCTGTAGTCCCCGTGAACTATTCCAACTCCCTGCTGCTCAGGGACATTTCGGAGAAGGTTGTCATGAATTTCGAAAACACCTGGTATTTCTCTATTGGTTGATTGTTCAAATTGCGCTTTCCAACGTTTGAGCTGACGTTCGATATAGCTGTCTTTTCTTGCCAAGTCACCAAGCCCCACTTCATCAACATCTACTGCATGTAAAGAAACAAGCGTTTCTAGGAGAGACGCACCCATTTTGCCGCGGATTGGAAGAGGCAGAGAGCGGGCAATTTCAGCGTCACGTACCACTATTCCCTCTACAAAATCCATTACATAAAAAGGAGCGTCGTTTATTTCTGTATCTTCACAAAGGCCAACCACTTTGGGAACCGGAACCCCGCTGTTTGCGAGTGCTTTGATGACCCGATATTCACGACTCATATCATGTGCAGTCGCAAGAACATTTCCTAGCGGAGGGCGTCTGAGAACCCATTTTCTCCCCGAATTTTCTACGACCGTATAAGTTAAATTGGAGTGTCCACCAATAATTTGGTGATATTCGAGTTCGCCTTCAACTCCGTCGACATGCGCATCTAACCACTTTCGCACCTCGTTTTTTCTTATACCCGAAGTTGTATTCATGCTCAGACGGTAGTGGAGGAAAGACGATCTCTCTACCCTGAAGGTAAGGAAATTTGTTTTCTTGTTTGGTGGATGAAGATGACTCTTGAAGTAACTGATAGTGATTTCGAAAAAGAAGTATTAGAACGTTCGGAAAATAACCCAGTAGTGGTTGACCTTTGGGCTCCATGGTGTGGTCCGTGTAAAAGCTTAGGCCCGATACTCGAAAGGGTTATCGAAGAGACAAATGGAAAAGTTGTTCTCGTTAAAGTAAATATTGATGAAAACCCTGGAGTGGCAGGAGCATTTAAGGTTCAGTCAATTCCAGCTGTTTTTGCAATATCCAACAAAGATGTAGTTAGTAGTTTCGTTGGAGCACAAGGTGAAGAAGCTGTAAGAGACTTCGTTCAAAAACTTTTACCATCTGAGGAAATGACAGAACTAGAGAAACTAATAAACAATGGAGACGAGCTGTCACTTCGAAAAGCTTTAGAAATCGAAGTGGATAATCCAGAGGCAGTAACGAGCCTCGCCCAACTGCTCGTGACAAGAAATGAAGACGGGGACAAAGAAGAGGCAATAAAACTTCTTGAAAAAATACCTGAGACTCCTGAAACGCGAAGAGTATCAGCAATAGCACGCCTCGAAAATGTGGGCGATATCGACTCTGAACTAACTGAACTAATCGAAAAAGTCAAAACAGATGAAGACTCAAGAGACAGATTTATCGATCTACTTGAACTATTAGGTCCTGAAGATCCAAGAACAAGTGAATGGAGACAACGCTTAACGTCTGCGCTCTTTTAACAGGTGGAAAGCAAAAAAAATTGTGATTAAAGATACGAAGATCGAAGTCCCGGCCGTGGAAGGCTTCTTCACCATTGAACAAGAAGCGCATTTAATAGGCGGTCGCTATAAAAAATCTGGGAGCTACTGTTTCCCAAAAAATCTCGGAGGCTCGGACCCTAATTTTTCTGAAGACGAGATTGAAGAAGTTCTTTTAAGCAGAGTTGGAAAAATTTGGTCTTACACAAACAGCGCCTATCCACCTCCACCACCTTTCATAGCAGCGGAACCCTATGAACCTATTGTCATTGCAGCAGTAGAATTAGAAGAAGAAAAAATGGTGATACTAGGTCAGGTAGTAAATGGTTATAGCGTTGAAGACCTAAGCGTAGGTATGCAAGTTGAAGTAAAGGTAGGAACTTTGTATGAAGATTCTGAATACCGTTACTTAACCTGGATGTGGAAGCCATTGTCTGAAGAACAAAAACAGGATAAAAATTAGAAATGGAAGATATAGCGATATTGGGAGTTGGAATGCACCCCTGGGGTAAATGGGGTCGCAATTTCGTTGAATACGGCACTTTTGCCGCACGGAGAGCCTTAGAAGACGCCCAAATCGACTGGAGCGAGGTCGGTTTCATTTCTGGAGCGATCACCGTTCGATGCGGTTACCCCGGGTATGTCGCTGGGTCAACCATGGCGCGTGCTTTAGGATTTAACGGAACCCAAGTGGCTAGCTCATATGCAGCTTGTGCTTCAGGTGCCACTGCTCTTTCCGTTGCTCGTGGGCAAATTCTTTCAGGTGCATGTGATGTAGCTTTAGTCGTTGGAGCGGACACAACACCAGACGGATTTCTCGCCCCTAATGATGGAGTGAGAACAGATGATACCGATTGGCTCCGTTTCCACATGGTAGGAGCGACGAATCCTGTTTATTTCGGTTTGCATGCGAGACGACGCATGGAAATGTATGGAGCCACTCAGGAGGATTTCGCACTCGTCAAAGTAAAAAATAGTAAACACGCAGTATTTAATGAAAATGCACGATTTAACAAAGAGTATGAATTGGAAGACGTTTATGCCTCTCCCGTTGTATCTGATCCTTTAAGACTTTTAGAGATATGTACAACAAGTGATGGTGGAGCAGCAGTCGTGGTTTCCTCTCTTGACTATGCAAAATCACTGGGCGTGGATAACCCAGTTCGAGTATCAGCAATTGCTTTGAATACTCCCACTTACCCAGACCCCTTAATCGACCTGCCTTATTTAGCAACCGACTCATCAGCTAATACCGTTCCAAACGAAATAGGTTTTAAGGAATCAATCGGCCAGCATGTATATGAAGAAGCCGGGGTAGGTCCTGAAGATGTAGATGTAGCCGAAGTTTATGATCTGGCATCCTCCATGGAGCTCGACTGGTACGAGCAGTTGGGTTTTTGCCAACCAGGCGAAGCGGAGACCCTTTTGAGAGATGGAAGCACTTCGATTGGAGGAAGGATTCCCGTTAACCCAAGTGGGGGACTAGGAGCATTCGGAGAAGCTGTTCCAGCACAAGCTATCGCTCAAGTGTGCGAACTCAACTGGCAACTTTCTCAGCGGGCAGGAAAGCGACAAGTCAAAGGTGCCAGAATAGGCATCACGGCAAATCAAGGTTTATTTGGGCACGGTTCATCAGTCTTGCTTAGAAGATAGTGTCGGTAGCATATTAAATAGTGAAATGAGGTGGTGAAGTATGGCAGTACATGAAACCATAGATGATGGAATAGCGGTTCTCTCTATGGATAATCCGCCTGTTAGCGCACTAAATATTACTGATGCGTATTTTATTGCAGAAAAAATACGCTCCTACAGCGACCAAGAAGGTTCCATTAAAGTTGTTTTGCTTCGATCCTCCGGAAAAGGTTTTTGTGCAGGAGTCGATATTAAAGAAATGCAAGACCTTCCAGAAAATGAAGGAATTTTGAAAGCCAACCATTCCTGTTATGAATTGTTTGATGCCATACATAGCTCCAAAATGCCTGTTATAGCAGTTGTGAATGGGCACTGTTTAGGAACTGGAATTGGGATTGCTGGAAGCGCTGATGTGATTATTGCTTCGAAAGAGGCCACTTTTGCTCTTCCAGAAGTGGACAATGGAGCACTCGGAGCCGCCAGTCATCTTATGCGTCTAGTTCCCCCGCAGAAGGCAAGATGGATGCTCTACACTTGTGAGGCTGCAACTGCACAAGAGCTATTTAATTATGGATCAGTTTTGGAAGTAGTCGAAAGTGAAAAACTCGAAGAATTTTCATTAGCAGTCGCTAAAAAGATCGCAGGAAAGAATGGAACCTTGATACGAGCCGCAAAAGCCTCATTAGATGGTATCGAGGAGACGAATCTTTCAAAGCGTTATCGATTAGAACAGGGTTATACATTCGAGATGAATCTCATGGGAATCGGTGACCAGGCTCGCGACGCATTTTTGGACAAATAAGAGCATAGGTAGCTGCTTAATGGACGAAGTGTCTCTCGTGATCATGGCAGCTGGACTCGGAAGTAGATTTGGCGCACCTAAACAGCTGGTGTCAGTCGGCCCAGAAAATGAAATTTTTCTTGATTATGCGATTAAAGCAGCGATAGAAGAAGGGATAAAAAAAGTAGTAATAGTTACTCGAAGCGTCTTAAACGAGCAACTGAAAAAACATCTCGCTCAATACCAGCAAAATAATTTGCTTATCGAAATCGTAAATCAGGACACTTTCGAACCCAAACGCGAGAAACCATGGGGAACTGGACATGCAGTCGTCACAGCATTGGACAAAACAGACGGACCAATTATCGTCATGAATGCAGATGACTATTACGGCCCCACTGCGTTAAGACAGATCCTTCATGGCTTCAATGCAGAAAACCCAGCAATTCTGGCGTTCAAATTGAAAAATACACTCCCAGAAAGCGGAAGTGTTTCACGAGGTATTCTTTTAATAGAGAATGAAAAACTTCTGAGCATCAGAGAAACGCATGAAATAAGAAATGACGAGAATCTTATTATAAGCAGAGATCAAGCATCCATCCCTGGTGATGCAGATGTTTCTATGAATCTGTGGGCTCTTCCATCGAGAAGTCTAAAAATACTTAAAGATCAATGGAGTGTTTTCATAGCTTCAAATTCTTCCGAGGAAGAAGCGGAGTTCCTTCTACCTCTGGCAATTGAAGAACAGCGTTTGAATAATCAGATCGAAATAGATGTAATCAGAAGCAACGAGTCCTGGATAGGGGTTACAAACCCCGAAGACCTTGATACGGCAAGAAGCGCCCTAGCTGGAATTAAGGAGTAACAAGCAAAGATGTTCGTATTACGATTCGATTTACGTATTCCACCTTTTGTGGAAACCCTCACTCACGGTGATCAATACCGAGAGTTCTTTAAAATGGTTGAATGGGCTGATGACAAGGGTTTTGCGGCTGTTGTTCTTTCTGAGCATCACGGAACCGAAGACGGATATATGAACTCGCCTTTATTATTAGCAGGGAGTGTCTTAGGTGCAACGAATACTCTTTTTTGTTCTGTTTCTGCCTTACTTTTGCCTTTACACGATCAACTTAGAATTGCAGAAGAAATTGCGACTATAGATTTGATAGCTCCTGGAAGATTCAACGTGGTGGTCGGTATTGGATACAGGGAGTCAGAGTTTGAAATGTTCGCCAAGAACAGGAAAACCCGCGGTAAGGATACCGAAGAAGGCATACGAACAATTCTCACTGCCTTAAAAGGAGAGCCTTTTGAATACAAGGGAAGAGAAGTGCTTATTAGCCCTAAACCTGTTTCAGATCCCAGTTCCTTAATTTCGGTTGGCGGGTCAGTCGAAATATCAGCTAAGAGAGCAGCGAGATTAGGTTTACCGTTCGTACCAGCGGTCAGAGATGAGTCTTTGGAAAAGGCCTATTATGCGGAAGCAAGAGAAGTGGGTTATGAAAATCCTATGTGCATGATGCCTTCAGGACCTGGAATGGTAATGGTCAGTGAGGATCCAGAAAAACTTTGGAGTGACATAGGAGAGAATCTTATATATGACGCCATGACCTATGCTTCATGGCAGTATCAGGATCAAAGATCCTCTTGGCATGTAGAAGGAGCTAGCATTGATGAACTTAAAAAAGGAGGTCAGCATCTGATTGTGACCCCTGAAGAGTGTGTGGATCTTGTACGTAGCAACGGTGCGGTAGTTCTACACCCGCTAGTTGGAGGTTTGGATCCAGAAATTGGATGGGAAAGTTTAGAGCTGGTAGCTAACAGAGTAATTCCAGCTCTAAATTAATACTCCATAAAATGTATTTGAATAGGTTTATTCGGAGAGACAATGAGTGACTTAACAGTAGAAAAAGAAGGATCAGTCCTGGTTCTGACAATGAATAGGCCGAATCGGCAGAATGCGATGACCCTCCCCATGTTCGCGCGACTTGCTGACGCTTGGGAAATGATAGATCAGGACTTAGATATTAGAGTCTGTATTTTGACAGGAGCTGATGGAAATTTTTCTTCAGGTATGGATTTACGTTCCCTCTCAGGCGACAGTGAAAATACTGACGATTACGACGTCAATAGACGTATGGAGGAGGAAGGTTCGGATTTTATTTATAAAGGCTTGTTGAAAACCAAACATCCTAGAGTGCCCGTGATAGCCGCTGTTGAGGGAAATGCTATTGCAGGAGGGACTGAAATCCTGCAAGGAACTGACATACGAGTAGCTGGCAAATCAGCTGTCTTTGGAGTTTCTGAAGTTAAATGGTCTTTATATCCGATGGGAGGATCAGCAGTCCGACTTGCAAGGCAGATACCTTTTACAGAAGCAGCAGACATACTTTTAACTGGAAAGCATATAACTGCTGAAGAAGCTAAAAGCTTGGGTTTAGTTGGCCATGTGGTGGAGGATGGCAAAGCAATGGATAAATCGATGGAAATAGCCGAGACTATTTGTCAGAACGGACCGCTAGCTGTTGAAGGTGTTTTGCGAACTCTAAGAGAAACAACAGGAATGACAGAAGAAGCGGCCTTTGAATTTGAAGACTCAATTGGCAAAGAAGTATTTGCATCACAAGATGCAAAGGAAGGACCCGCGGCATTTACACAGAAAAGGCCGCCTGAATTTAAACGTCTCTAATCAGAAACGGTCTCTACCCTCTTCAAAACCTGGAAGTTGAGACTGGATTTCGAAACCCATTTTTGTCGCCTCATCTAAAATCAAGTGTTCACATGACTCCCAGTCGTTCGCTCTGAGACCAGTTAAATCTTGGTTATAAGGAGCGTCGAAAATTATCACCTTATTACCGGTAGATTCGAGTGCATTTATATTGTGAGGAGCATCGTCGATATATAAATGAGCTCCCACTTGTGGTTTATCACCTAAAAAACATATATCTCTATAGGGTATTTTTGCGTCATCCAGCCATTCAACGGTGTCAACAACCGCTTTGGCATGAGTCCAGTTGACGTATAGGCGATGAGTGATGATTCGGATCCAAACACCGGCATCAGAAAGTCTCCATAGGACTTCTGCTGCCCGATCCATAGCTGGCATTTGTCTCATCATGTTGTACTCGTCAACTGCTAGATGATGCAACTTTCGATATTCCTCAGTGCTTAGTCCCCACTCTTTGAAGTCCCATGACCGTTTAAGAGGAAGTGACGATTGATCTACTCCAAGTTCCTGGGCGGCAATTTCTCTAAATGCAGTCGTGTAGTCGGCGCACACACCATCCAAGTCAACACCTAAAACAAAAGGAGTTTCTATGTGTTGTTCGTTTTCAGAAGTCATTTCAGCCTGCAGTTAGTCCACCGTCGACTGTAATGACGGCTCCATGGATTCTTCTAGCATCATCTGAAGCTAAAAAAGAAATTACATTTGAGATCTCTTCAGCTTCAGCCATTCCCCGAAAACCCATGTACGGTTTTACTAGATCCATATTCACATCTTCCGGTATCGAATAATTGTCAATTAGTTGGGTTTGAACACTGCCGGGGGCTACAGCGTTTATCCTGATACCAGTTTTAATGTATTCCATTGCTAATGATTTAGTCATCGCAATAACACCACCTTTAGTTGCAGAGTATGCGACTGTATAAGCCTGCCCCATTAGACCTGAGCAGGAAGCAACATTGATTAATGAACCGTTGTTCTCAATTAGGAAAGGTATTGCCGCCTGAGAACACCAAAAAACCCCAGATAGATTAACTCCCACCATTTCGTTCCAAGACTTTTCGGAAACTTCGGTCATGTGTTCACTTCGAGCAATCCCAGCGATATTAGCCAAGACATCGATTCGACCGTTTTTTTCAAAAACCTGAGTGATGGTTGAATGACATTGTTCCTTCTCAGCAACATCGGCAATGTAAGTATCACAGTATTCTTTGTTTGATTGCAGAGAGTCTGACAGGCTATCAAGCCCCTCAGTGTCAATATCAATCGCAGCGACCTGAAATCCCCGATTGAGCATAGTAATTACGGTAGCTCTGCCTATTCCGGAAGCTGCACCTGTTACCACAGCGACTTTAGATTCATTTTTTGTCATGGGGCGTTTCTGCTTTCACCGATAAACCGTAGTCTTCAGATCAGTATTTGTGGAGTATCTCTGAATACTTTAGACAATCAGAAAGCAGGAGTTGTGTCTACCGAATTGATGTATTTAAACGAAGCTACTAGACGTTTGATGAAAGCAGTTCGTTTGATTGACACATCAGAGGAAGTTATATCTGAATTGAGTAAAAAAATCTCTGATATTGCTTCGGAGACTGAAAAATATACCTATGAAGGAGTTACGGCGCAGGGGTCGTTAAAGAATGATAATAACCCGATTGAAAGAGGAGATCAGAACCCCTCAGACTTCTTCCCCTACAGTCCAGCTATAGGCCCCTTCAACCCAATAGCACCTCCACTCAAGGTCGAGGTGAAAAATGGAGGCAAATACAAAGAAATAAGGGCTTTCGGAAAACTTGATGGCGTCTATGTCGGGCCACCCGATCTTGTGCAAGGGGGTGTAATCGCTTTGCTTTTTGATGACATAATGGGCAGTGTTTTAGTCATTAATAATTGTGGTGCTATGACAGGGACTTTAGAGGTGAGATACGAAAAACCTACTCCTATTGCTAAGGAACTGTCATGGATGGGAAAGATCGAAAAAATTGAAGGGCGCAAAATTTATGTTTCAGCTGAGCTATGGGAGGAAGAAACCAGGACAGCAACAGCAAAAGGGATTTTCGTAAAAGTTGAGATGTTGAGTTGAAAGAAACTACAGCCTAAAAACAAAAAACCCCGCCACCGAAGTGGCGGGGTTTTTTTAGTTTTTGCTACTTAGCGGGCTACGCCTTTACCAAGAGCAGAAATTGCCGCATTTCCGACCGGAATAAATGCACAAATTGCTAGTGCAGTTCCGATATCAGATCCGAAGCTTCCCATTCCGAGAATTTCGGTTGATGCGCCGTAGTCCATACCACCGAGTTCAGTGATCGCTACGAAAAGATAAGCCCAAATTAAGTTCAAATTAGGCCCGATAATTGGAAGTCCTTTAAGCATTCCATTAACACCTACGGTGTCGAGAATGCTGTCAAGAACAGCAACTACACCCTGAAAGAGCATTCCTAGAATGATCAGAGTGAGAATTGTTGACATCATGGAGAGGTACCCCTTTTATAGTTGTAACTCGACTCGCCTCACCGGACCAGTCGAACTGTCAATTGCCAAATTAGAATAATCGAATAGTTCGGTGGTGGATCCTGTTCGAACTTTTTTTAAAATTTTCAGATTTTTCACCTTTTTTGGTCGAAATGCACTAATATTGCCCGTTTATGTTAAAGATCACTGATTTTAAACGGAAAATCTCTTCCAATATGGCTTTCAAATCTTTATTGATAATGTGTTTTTTTATTATTTTCGCCTCTCTTTTGGCACCTGATGTGCTCGACATATGGGCTTCAACACAAAAAAATGATTTTCGTCGTGATTTGGCCAAAGAATGGTCAGATTCTGTAGGGGAAATAAGTAGAAACATCAAAATTAATGAGATACGAGAATTTTCAGAGCGCCTAATTGAGGGTTCCTCATCGGAAGAGTTGCTCGAACCTTTAGTGAAACCAGTTTTAACGCTTAATGCAGAAAGTTCTTCAATGCAACAAGAGGCATTAGACGAAAAAGACATCGAGGTGAAAGAGACAGAAGAAAAATCTACGCAATCAAGCATTGAAAATTCAACTTTGCTATCACCTAGTTCGACAACTTTACTACCACCTAGTTCGACGACTCTTTCTACTGCAACAACTGCAGTCACAGTAACCACAACTACAACTTTCGTTGACTCAGAACCTTTTATAAAAGCTCGAAGAAAAGGAACTCCCGAAGAGCCGTTGAGAATACTCGCTGTAGGTGATTCTCTTATGCTTGATTTCCAATACGGCCTAGAAAGAATTTTAGAACCAAGACCGGATGTGAAAATTGAGGGTAGGGGTGCGCTGGGTTTTGGTTTCACAGTTCCTCACTGGGATTGGGAAGACGACGTAATACCTGATTACAACTTAATGGTCGGGAAAGTGCGCCCAGATGTTGTTGTAGTGATGATCGGAGCTAACGAATTTCAGGGATATGCAATTGAAGGTGAAGACCTCGAATCGGGTTCCTTTCGATGGAGTGAGGTTTTAACTGAACGCGCGCATGATGCAATCTCTCACTGGATAGCAGGCGGTGCCTATCTGTATTGGTATACAACGCCGAAAATGTCCGACCCTTCCTACCTGACTGTGGATTTAAACAATATTTGGGATGCAGTAGTTAGCGACTGGCACCCAAAGGCTGAAATGGTCGACAGTATGAAAGTTTTAGGAGACGAAGAGGGGGAATTCCGCTGGAACATGGAAATGCTCGATGGTTCCATTATTCCTCTTCGCAAAGAACATGGGGTACATTTTTTTGAAGTAGGAGCTGATGGTTTGTCTAGGCAATTTGAAGAAATCTTGGAAAAAGATGGATGGCTTAAAGACCTGATGCCAGTCTCTTAATCTTCTTTTTTCAACCGTTCTTTTAGTAAAGAGACTTCTTCGACGAGAATTCTTATACGATTCTCCATTCTTGAAAGCTCATATGAAAAATGCATAGCTAATAGCAACAGAAAACCTATTGCTAAAAGGAGAAAAAGGGTTGGTTGATACCAAATTCCGAGTTTTTCAGCAGTCCAATCAAGTATTTGGGGAACTGCAGAAATAACCGCTAGGGCTGTTCCAACTGTCAGCCACAAAATTGAATATTTTGCCTTGAGAGCTTTAAGTCGAACCAGCCTTACGATTAAGAATAGGGCTCCTAAAGCAAGAACAGCTATCAAAATATGTGTCGATGAACTCATTGAGTCAATCCTTTTTCTTTTTGCGAGTACCAGCTAACAGCACTATCAAAAGTCGTAAAAAGTAATAAATTAGGCGAAAGTTGCGGTTAGATGGTTGTCCAGCGGATCTTTCTCGCATTTGAACTGGAATTTCCGAGATTTTAAAGCCATTTTTTGAAGCTATAAGTAGTGCTTCTACTGAATCCATGTATTCAACCGGATATTCCTTAGCGAATAGTTTGATTACAGGTTTTCGAAAAGAGCGGAAACCAGAAGAGGTGTCAGTAAATTTCTGGCCAGTATAAATTCGTATTAAGAAGCTTAGAAAATTCATTGCAGCTTTTCTGCTTTGACCGACTTGGTAAGAATAGTCAGTGGAAAACCTGCTACCGATTACCATGTCAGAGTATTCAAGTTCAGAAAGCAGTGAGGATATTTGAGTTGGATCATGTTGCCCATCAGCGTCAAATTGATAGGCACGGTCAATTCCCTTGTCAAGACAGTAACGAAAGCCTAAGCGGAGAGCACCTCCAATTCCAAGATTGAAAGGCATGGAAAGGCAGATACAGTCGAACTTTTCAGCGATATCAGCAGTGTCATCCGTGGAGCCGTCATCAACTACAACTATTAGATGTTCTGGGAAAAGCTCTTTGATCTCATTTATTACATTTGGAAGTGACCCCGCTTCGTTGAAAGCTGGAATAATGGCTGCAGTTTCCATAAGAAGAACAGTATCCGCGCTTGATCATTTTTCTTCAATACTAAAAAGCATCGAAGTCTAATAATTCAAATTCGTTAAGTTCGAAATTTCTTTCCACTTCAAAAAAATGGACCACTAAATCAAGAGGACTAGGCTGGAATTTTCTTGGGATTTTAAGTCCATTCATTTCAAAGTGGGGATTTTTCCCCCAATAAACAACAAAAGGTGTTTTATGATATCTGGCGACACCTGAAACAAAAGGTGCTATTGGGGCAGGCACTTCGTTTAGATTTGTGGGAAATGCTTTTAGCAGGACAGCTATTTTGATTCCGCCGATAGAAATCTTTGTAGTTACGAGGACGGCTGATTCAGATACATGCAAATAGTAATCAGCCCCTGGCTTTGAAAGTCTCCAGTTCAAAAGTTGAGCGTTCCAGATTGGAGAAAAACCGGAAGGAAGTGTGAAAGTTTCAAGATCAAACACCCCTTCTGTCGCACATTGCTTGAGTAGGTCAGCTTCCAGTCGAAATGTTTTCAATCCGATTTTTGAGCTTGATAGTTTTAAAAGTAGAAAATCGAGAGAAGGTAGCTTTCTCCAACCCATTGCTTCGGTCATTCGCGGCGAAGATTGTGAATTTGCCACCCCAAGAATCCCATCCAAATTACCTTTGATTCCTGCCTTGTAGCTGTTTTCGATAGTTTCGCGAAACAATCCTTTACCTCGACTGTCTGGGGACACAGCCAAATCCACACCAACGCCCAATGTAATTTTTTCTCCTTGGTGGTTTTTGAGAATTTTTGGAATCAAAGCGTAGTTGCTTATTTGTTTACTTGCTTCAAGCAGGTATCCAATGCAAGCAGAACCGGTAGGATTTTTGTGATACTGCCATTCTAAGTATTCAGTTGTTACAGGGGTTTTAGGTTCGAACACATCATTCAA
>JASMLT010000032.1 GCA_030748555.1 Acidimicrobiales bacterium | reverse complement strand
TTTTGAATACAGATATGCATTCAAGAATCACGATTGTAAGGGAATTTAGTGATAAACGTCAATGTCGGGATTGTTACAACCGTGCGACAAAAAAAACCTTGATAAATAAGCAAAATATTGCTTATTTACCCTAAAACAGAGCCAGTTGTTGAGAATTCTTCACGATTACGTGAAAAAGCGCTTAAATCAAGATCTAAACCAGTGTGTGAACATTTTATAGTTAGGGGATTTGTGTCATGATCATGACCATTTTCACTCGCGGAGATAATTTCGCGCATGATTTCTCCAACAAGTGGGGCATTTTTGAATTGATTGCCAGAAGTTCCAATAGCTACGTAGAAGCCTGGAAGTGAAGTTCGGTCATAAACAGGAACCCAGTCGGGTGTTACATCGTAGACACCAGCAATTCCTAGTGGACGAGTTGGAATTCCAAGTTCTGGAACTCTTCTAGCTAGTCGCCAAACTTGGGCTTCAAATCTTGAAACAGTGGGGTTAAGAGAAACTCCATCTGGATCATCGACCCATTCCAGAGGATCGCAATCTGGCTCAACACCTCCAACGTAAAAAGTACCGCCCATTTTCGGGACTGCATAATATCCAAGATCAAGGTCTGTCAGTAAAGGGGCTCCGGAATCAAAATTAAAATCGTTGGGAGCTTCTGCCGCATGAACTTCTTGCCTCATAGGACTTGTTGTAATAGCCATTTCGGATTCCACGCCAGCAATTTGATTGAGTGCTGAACTCCATGGTCCTGCGGCATTTACAACGATTGGAGCATTTATAGTTGTTCCATCTTTGAGTGAGACACCTGAAACGGTTCCATTTTTTTTGAGAATTGCTTGCACCTGCGAGTGAAGGAGGAGAGTGGCGCCATTTCTTTTTGCAGCATCCATGAGGTTCACTGCTGCTAGTTGAGGATCATCGATGAAACCTGCATCCGGGGTAATCCAACCATTCAGATTGTCACCTGGGTCATTGAAGAAGTTTTCATCATCAGGCAGTCTCGGGGGCCAAAACCTGCCAAGGTCCAGAGAGGGAAATTTTCTTGCTAATTCTTCAGTGTCATAAGACTCATAGGGAATATTGAATTCGTCTAGTAGGTCAAGAAAGATTGAACGTGGGAAATCAGGTGGTTCAAGAAAGAGCAGACCGGTCTTATGGAACTTGGCTAAGGGTTCTTGGTGGTTTTCTTCCAGTCCCAAATGCTCCGCCCACGACAACCATCTTTGCCTAGATTCCCAAGCGGCTGTTACACCAGCATGAGTGGAGTAATTGAATCGAATTACTGCTGAAGAAGCACTTGTGGAACCGCCCCCGACAGCCTCCCCCTTATCTAAAACTAGGGTGTCTAGGCCTGATTTTTGGAGTTCGTAGGCGATTGAAGATCCCATTACTCCCGCGCCTATAACAATTGCATCTGGCATTCGTAAACTCTACGTTCAAAGAGCAAGATTCGCTAATTTTTAACGAGTTACTCCAGATGTGTCTCTAAAACGTATTCCGATGGGACGTTTGGTTCCGCTTCTGTCCAAAGCCGCTGCCCAAGCCGGTGAGAAACCGAGAGCGTAGCGCAGGATTTTTGTAAGAAGGTTACCTGCCGTTTTGGCACCCTTTTTAGGGGTGACTCCTGTTGCTTTACGAAGTTCTTCAGGCATAGTAACGACAGCTGCGTTGAAAAGAATTTTGTAAGCAGTGAGAGTAAAAAAAGGTAGTGGGGGGTTTTTAAGGAAAGCAACTGCTTCAGTTCCTTCTTTGGATGGTCCCACTTTAGGATTTCCTGACAACCAAGAACTCAAAGATTTTGAATCTTCAGGCAGGGGAGATGCTTTCATTAGATTTCCTAAATTTGTTTGCTCAAAAACGTAACAATTTGCCTCTTCTTCTTTGAGAGGAGACGGACCGAAGTTTTGATAAGAGACCAAAAATGAATCTATTAATGCGTTGTGGACCCAAGCAGCCATCTCGGGGTTTCCAGCCGAATACTTTTTTCCTCGGCTTGAAGTCCCACTAACAGGCCGGTGAGCTGAAGACACCATTTTTATCGACTTTTCAACTTCTGGCAATGCCCCAAACGCAGTTGCAGTTACGTAAGAAGCAGTTCGCGAGAGTCTTCCAAGAGGGTCGTCGCGGTAAGTTGAGTGGTTTGCAACTCCAGCTGCCACTTCTGGGTGAGCTGCCTGGATTAGAAGTGCTCTTATTCCACCTATGAAAGAAGAAACATCACCCATTACTTTCCACGTAACTGATTTGGGTCCGAAGAGCCCAGGATCGTTTGGGTACTGGAAAGTTTCTTCCAACGGATCTGGCGCATGGCTGAAAAGTCCTACAGCAGTCGCAGTTAGGTGAGCCTTCCAACCTGAAGATTTAGATCTATCGATCTTAGATGGCCCGTCATCTTCAACTCCAAAAGTTTCCACACTCGTATTTTGCCAACTTAGAAAAGCAATCTGTCATTTTGTGACAAGCGTCAAGTTTAATTGCTTATGATTTTCTTCTCGTTAAGTTCATTTTGCTCAACACATTCAGAACAAATTCCAGTTGGCTGGGCTGAAGCACCTGCCCTGTCGCAAACAAGACTTGTAAGCATAAGAGAAACTATTTGCCTGCAGCGCACGCAAAGTCCTTTTCCTGTCATTTAAGCTCCTCACCTTTGAGCGCTCATTAAACACGCGCGAATCAATATGAGATTCACAAATGTTCAGACGACACGTCCTAAGTGCATTTTACAAAACAATCTTTGGTGCGTCAGGGATAGTGCAAACCTCTTGGTTGAAAGGAAAGTCTGTTCAATTAACAAGCATCTACTGTTTCAGTTTGAGGAGGCGAAGGAATTCCTTCTTGTCCTTCTGTGATTAGTAAGAATTCAATTCTTCTATTTGCAGCCTTACCAGATTTGCTCAGATTGTCTGCAATCGGATCTGTATGTCCCATTCCTGTGGAGATCAGTCTTTCAGCTTCGACTCCGCGGGCAAGCAACTGTGCCCTTACCGCCTCCGCCCGTCTTTGTGAAAGAATTAGATTATCGCCCGGGCATTTTTCATCACTGTCTGTGTGCCCCAGTATCTGGACTTTTATTTCCTTTTCATTGGATAAGAAATAAGCAAGTCTTTCCAGAGTAGGTATTGATTCAAGAGTCAAAATGTCGCCTCCTGACTCGAACTGAATTCCAGAAGAGGCACCAGCAGCACTCAGTCGAGTTTGCAGGAGTAGATCTGTTTGGTTCGCAGGCAGATCTGGAGTGGTGGTGGTAGTTACTTGATTCACAGGTGCAGGTACTTTCAACATATTCTCAACGCTTATAACGCCAGGTTGTGCAAGAGCTATTCGAGTAGCTGCCTCTTTTAACTCTTGAGTCTCTACGATCCCATCAAGTACAACTGTTGAATCGATCACTTTTACCATTACTGTCGGTAAACCTGCCCGAACCATCGACACTTGAACCATTGCTTCAAGTCCTAGTTCTTCTTCTATTTGTTCTGAGTCACTACTTTGGCCTATAACGATAATCATTAAAACAGAGAAGATTATTAGTGCAATGAGTACATTTCGTTTCGTGAATAAAGATGAAGGAAATCCGCCTCCTGATCTACCAAAAGATTGCCTGCCTGAACCAAGAGTAGTTATCGGCACCCCTGATCGCATCCCTGTGTTACTTCTCCAACTTGTCATCAGATTGTTTACCGGCTTTCACCTTTTGGTTTTCTTTTAATCAGTCTAAAAGTTAAAGGAATGTTCAACTATCTGACTTCAGATATCTGAAATTTTTGAGACTACACGCTCACCGAATTCTGCCAATTGTTCTTCGGTATTATTCAAAAACATGACTGATGGGACAATAACTCGGGTGACTCCTTGAGATTTCAATTTTTCTGCAGCGGCAATGGGGTCCGAACCCATTATCTCATTATCACCCCAGTTGACTTCTATTTCTTTAGGGTCACGTCCATTTTGCTCAGCTGTTTCGTTCATGAGGTTTAACATGTGTTCCAAATCGCCATTCCCGGGAAAAAATCCATTCCCTATACGCCCCGCACGTCTTGCTGCTGCATCGCTATGACCTCCGATTGTTATAGGGACTGAACCATTTACTGGTTTCGGATTTGAAGAAATGTTTTCGAATGAAACAAACTCACCATTAAACGAGACTTCGTTACCACTCCAGAGTTTTTGCATTACAGCAACGTATTCGTCGGTGCGTGCACCTCTGCGTTCCCAAGGTATTCCGAGGGCGTCAAATTCTTCTTTAAGCCAGCCGACTCCGATTCCAAGCTCAACTCTGCCGCCACTGAGATAATCTAGAGTTCCTAATTCTTTAGCCAACACTAAAGGGTTTCTTTCTGGAAGGATAAGAATTCCGGTGCCGAGTCTGATAGAAGATGTATTTGCGGCCAACCAAGTAAGCCATATTAGAGGGTCGGTTAAATCTGTATCAGGTGCCATCATCATTTTGCCACTCGTATCATATGGATACGTCGAATCGTAATTTGAAGGGTAGATGACATGCTCGACAGTCCATAGAGAGTCAACTCCTGCCTTCTCTGCAGATTGTGCGAATTTAATGCTTCCTTCTGGCGTGCCGAAATTTAAGATGTTAGCGAACGCAATTCCAACTTTCATTTAACTTTCCTTTCCTATTAATACATATTGCCTAGAAATTGTCATAGATGCGAGTTGGGTAACAAAGGTCTAGAATCTGATTAGGCGTGGAAATAGATTTTCTATATTCCGGAGGACTAAATGGCCATAACAGAACAGGTAAGTAAAGGTTCTAAAACTGAGATTCCAATGATTATCAGTGTTGATGATCACCTTGTTGAGCCTCCACACCTCTGGGAGACGTGGCTTCCGAAAAAATTTAAGGAAAAAGGACCAAGGGTTGAACGTCGTCGTTTAGGCGAAATGCTTTGGGTGGGCGGATCTAAGATGTACGAGTACGAGCTAGACACCCCGGATGCTCCTTGGTGTGACATCTGGTTTTATGAAGATCTCGTGTATCCAAATAAGAGGCATGTAGCGGCAGTTGGTTTTGCACGTGAAGAAATGACTATGTCACCCATTACTTACGATGAAATGAGACCCGGTTGTTACGAACCAAAGGCTCGTGTCGAAGACATGATTTCAAATCATGTTGAAGCCTCGCTTTCTTTTCCAACTATGCCGCGTTTCTGCGGTCAAACTTTTGCTGAAGCTGAAGATCGCGAACTCGCTTTGGCTTGCGTAAAGGCATACAACGACTTCATGGTTGAAGAATGGTGTGGTGACTCTAACGGTGCTCTTCTACCTCTGATAATTATCCCTCTTTGGGATGCAGATTTAGCTGCCGCAGAAGTAAGAAGGAATGCCGAACGCGGCTGTCGAGCAGTTTGTTTTTCAGAGATACCACCAAATTTAGGTTTACCATCTATACACACAGGGTATTGGGATCCTTTTTTTCAAGCATGTCAAGATACCGAAACAGTTGTTTGTATGCATATTGGTTCATCTTCAAAGATGCCGGCTGCCTCTCCTGATGCTCCACCAGCGGTTGCCGCATCTTTGAGTTTCAATAATGCAATAGCTTCTTTGAGCGACTTTTTGTTCTCAGGTGTTCTTGTGCGTTTTCCAACATTGACTTTGGCATACAGCGAAGGTCAGATTGGATGGCTTCCGTATATTTTAGAAAGAGTGGATGATGTGTGGAAAGAGCACAGAGCTTGGGGGGGTGTTGCTGACATTGTGCCGGAGCCACCGTCAACCTATTACTACCGCCAGGTTTTTGGTTGTTTCTTTCGTGACAAGCATGGACTTAATTCATTGAATGAAGTAGGAGTAGACAACATCACCTTTGAAACGGATTATCCACACACTGACAGCACTTGGCCTAATACTAAAGAAGTCGCTCAGGACATGATGGGTCACTTGCCGCAAGATGTTGTCTGGAAGATTGTTAGAGGTAATGCCGCTCGAATGTTGGGAATAAAAATAGAGAATCAGCCAAAATCTTCCTAACGACTATTATTAGTCACGATTTTTTTCTAAAATTCAATTATGGACCGACTATCTGAAATCCTTCTCGAGGAAGATTGTGCTGAAGGTTTGTGGGCATCTGTTAAATCTGGCGAAATGGACGACATTATTCCTGAACTGTCACGTCTGGAAATGGAACAAGACCCAATACATAAACACAAGGATGTTCTGGCTCATACGATCGCGGTTGTCAACAAAACAAAACCTGACGTAGTTGTCCGCTTGGCAGCTCTTTTCCACGACATCGGAAAACCTGACACAAGGTCTTTTTCACATGGGGGAGTAACTTTTAGGCATCATGAAGAAGTTGGAGCGCGAATTGCTCGCAAAAGGCTGAAAGCTCTTGATTTTCCAGAGGAGATAGTTCAACAAGTAAGTGAACTCGTGAGACTTTCTGGAAGGTTTAAAGGTTACGTAGACGGTTGGTCAGATTCAGCTGTGCGTAGATATGCAAGAGATGCGGGACCTTTACTAGGCAAGTTGAATCATTTGATCCGTTGCGATTGCACTACGCGAAATCGTGTAAAAGAAGAAGGCATTCAAGCAGCAATGGATGATCTCGAAATACGTATCAAGGATCTAGCCGAAGAAGAGAGAGTCAAATCAGAGCGACCCGGTTTAGATGGTGATGAGATCATGGAGTATCTGGGTCTAGAGCCGGGTAGAGAAGTGGGTGAAGCTGTGAAGTTCCTCTTGGAGATAAAGAGAGAAGAGGGAGAAGTTGAAAAAGAAGAACTGAAACAACGTTTGAACACTTGGTGGTCGTCAAGAAGTCAGTGACTACGTTCACTTCGTGTCAGCTGAGATTACGTCGTGGATAATCCATTCAGCTGCTTCTGAAAGTCCTTGTTCAGTCAGATGAACACCATCATCGCGTATTTGTTTTTCTCTACTGCTGCCAATTTCACCAATGAATTCCTTATACGGAGCAATAGTCGCGTAATCAAGATCTGAAACTGCTTCAGCAACCAATTGATTCAGGGCATCTATACGATCAGGGTGATTCTGAGGCTTTATTTCTCGACGCAGATGCGCTCCTTCCAACCAGTAAACGTGAGCGCCTGTAGATGCGAGAGTTTCAGTACCAATCCGGTATTCGGACGAGATGTAATTGTCGTAGGCAGCGGTTCCAACCCACACCCATTCATCACCCAAAGAAGGAATCAACCGGTCTGTTACATCCCAAGGAGTGATATGTCCAATTACCACGTCAGGTTGAAAAATTTCAACTGCAGTAGGCCATGACACTATGTCTCTATCTAACATCTCATGTGAAGGAACTGGGTCATTCCAAGCGGAACACAGTTCTCCTACAGGACCTTCTATTCCTTCAGGGATACGTTTCTGTCCGTAGCGGCCAACAACACATCCAAGATGGGCTTCATTCATGACTACGATTTCGCCTGGATTTTCTAGTGACCAGCCACACAGAGCTTCAGCAATTTGTACTGAAACTGAGTCGCCAACAACAAGAATTCGTGTTCTTTCATCGCTGGGCGGTGGGAGCAATCCTTGCTGAACGCAGACACCTCCCGCAGCTGAGAAGTCTTCGCTAGCATCGGCTGGTCTCGTATTGACCCAAAGCAGACCGAACAGGATGGCTGCCATTCCTATTGAGGCAGCGACTGTTCCTGACAGGGCTGTTGTAGGTCTTTTTGTCAAAGGGAAACGGCGATTTTGGAAAGGGCGTTCTATCAGATGGAAACTAGCGGAAGCCAAAATTCCTGTGATCAACAAGTGGCATAAAAGAAGAGGGACTCCTTCGATTTCATTTACTCCAGGGAGCAGGCGGGAAAGACGGTTTCCCGTTAGAAGCATATAAACAGGCCAGTGATACAGGTAGAGGCCGTAACTTATACGCCCTAGGTATCTAAGTGGAGTGGATTCCATGAAGCGATGCAAAGGGCTCCACTGAGCTGAAACTGTCAAACCATAAATGATCAGAGCACTCATGACAGCAATGAGCAGGAAACCACCACGTTCAAACATCCATTCATTCTCTTGAGAAATGAAAAGGACTGCCCAGAGATGAAAAGCTGTAGCTGGGTATGCAAGCAGGGCGACTAGCTTTGTGGCCCTTTCGGATTTCGGTGACCCTATTCTTCTTGCAAGAAGAGCCAAGATAATCCCAACGAAAAGAGCCTGAGCTCTGGTGTCTGTGCCGAAATAAACGCGAGATGGATCCGTTCCAGGTTCATGGAGTACTGCCATCCAGCAAGCGGAGGCTATAGCTCCAGCGATAGCGAACCATAAGAGCAATTTTTCGCTTTTTTTAAGAATGCCTAAACCAACGATAATGAAAAGAGGAGCGAAAATATAGAACTGCTCCTCAATTGAAAATGACCAGATGTGTTTCAGCGGAGAAGGGGTTCTGTAGTGTTCAAAGTACGAAATATCTGCGGCTATCTCATGCCAGTTTGCGCTGTAAGTGAGTGCCGAAACGATAGCGCCAGTCCAGCGACTTACTTGACCTGCATGTCCGAAAAAAACTAGATAAGCAGTTAGACCTACGAGTGCAACCAACAAAGCAGGGAGAAGTCTTCGGGCGCGCCTCCCCGCGTATCCTTTCAGATCTATCTTGCCAGTCAGATCCCATTCTTTCAGAGCGATAGTGACAATAAGAAAACTTGACAATACGAAAAACAAGTCAAGAGACAGAATTCCCCCCGGAACGATTGAAGGGCCACCAGGCACATTTTCAGGTCGAGCATGGTAGAGAAGGGGTCCCAGAATCACCCAAAGGCCACGAGCTCCATCAAGTCCAGGCATGTGCCTGATTTTTGGTCTTGGAGACTCAGACATTTTGGTAGATGCCCTTAAGTCTTGAGAGAGTCATCAGACTTTCAGATAATTGTGACATTTAGCAGTCAGCTGGGATTGGGTTAGTGACAGTGTGGGTTCCTGAACGTAAAACAACACCCGGCAAAGCTTCCGTGGGATGTCCGTCATCTATCGTAAGAACCCCGTTAATGAAAACTTTGTCAATCCCTTCAGCTCCTGCATAAAGACGCGGGCTTTCCCCAGGTAGGTCGTTTAATATTTTTAGTTCTTGTGAATTGATTTGATCAGGCTTGAAGATAACTAAATCAGCACAAAAGCCTTTTTCGATTCTTCCTCGGCCAACTAAACCGAAAAATTTGGCTGGAACATCAGTCATATGCTCGATGGCTTTTTCAACAGGTGCGAGTTTCCTCCCGCTAAGGCAGTCTTGGATCCATTCAGTCGGATAAGAAGCCCCTGCCATACGATCAAGGTGAGCTCCAGCGTCCGAACCACCAATCATCACCTCGTCGTGCTCCCAAACAGCTTGTCGCATCAGCCAACTAGCGGGATCATCATCGGTAGGTCCAGGCCATAAAACTGTTTTAAGATCGTCTGCTAAAACTATGTCAAGAAGAGCATAGAAATCTCGAGTTCCGCGTTCTCGGGCGATATCAGAAACCAGTCTTCCATCAAGCCCTTCGTTCTCCGCAGAAAAAGTTTCCCCTATTCGATATTTGCCCCAGCCTGTAAGCCTTGAAAAAACTCCTGCTTCTGGTGAAGCCGCATTTTCCTCAAGTGATTTCCTTACAGAAGGATCAGCTAATTTCTGTTTTTTCTCACCTTCAGGAAGATTCATTATTTCGTCCCATCCTGGAAGCTTGTAAAGAGCGCAGAATGAATGAAAATGCATCGTCATCCCAACAAGAATCGGCATGGTGAGAGCCATTGCTCTTCCGCCTTCTTCGGCTACGCGCTCACATGCATTTATTTGATTTCTATAGTCATCTGGACGAGCAGAATCGACAGTCAGAACGTTCCAATTGAGAGGACGTCTAGCTCGCAGTGACATTTGAGTCATAAGTTCAACTTCTTCATCGGAAAAACCGTTCATGCACCCATCTGCCACCCATTCAAGTGTTGTACCGGGGTACTTCTCACAAACTTCTGCTAGCGCTAAAACCTCTTCCACAGATGCGACCCTTGAAGGGACGGGTAAACCGTCACCATCTGTGTGAGTGAATGAACGGCTCGTGGAAAAACCGAGACCACCAGCCTCAAGAGCTTCCCCAAGAAGTTTTTGCATTGTTGCGATCTCATCTTCGGTAGCTTCGCGTTTCACTGCATCTTCTTTCATGACGGTTCGCCGAAGAGCACAGTGACCTACCATCGCAGCGACATTAACCCCCACATTCCCGTCTAAACGTCCCAGATAATCTTCAAAAGAACTCCATTTCCAATCAACACCTAAACGAAGTGCTTCAGCAGACATGCCTTCTACTTGAACGAGCATCGCCCCAAGATATTCAGCGTCAGAAGTATCGGATATCGGAGCAATTGAAAAACCACAGTTGCCCATAACGACACTTGTAACCCCATGAAGATTAGAAGGTGAGGCGTAAGGATCCCAGAAAAGCTGAGCATCATAATGGGTGTGAGGGTCAATAAAACCCGGACAAACGATCATGTCTTCCGCATTAACAATTTCCTTTGCTTCACTTGCATCAAAACTGCCGATATCTGAAATCTTCCCATCAGATAAAGCAATGTCAGTCTTTATTCCAGGTGAACCAGTTCCATCAATTACAGTGCCATCTTTAATTATTAAATCAAACATAAAGAAAAGGTTACTCTGAGATCATTCAGTCGCATTTTGTGAATAGATATATCTTCTAAAACCCCATTAGCAAAATTCACTTTTGTAGGTTAAATATCTATATATGAGTAAACGCATAGATGACTTATTGACGAAATTAACCCTGGAAGAGAAAGCTACTTTGATGTCGGGTAAAGGGGCTTGGGATGTGCTTCCTGTAGAACGTCTAGAAATACCTTCGCTTAAAGTAACGGACGGTCCAGCAGGTGCGAGAGGGGCAGGCCTTTTAGGTTCAGGTACACCGGCTTTGTGCATCCCGTGTGGTTCAGCTCTAGGAGCGACTTGGAATCCACAGCTAATCAACGAATTGGGAAAAGCGTTAGCGCGTGAAACCCGTGCAAGAGGCTCCCACGTTCTCTTAGCTCCAACCGTCAACATTCACCGAACGCCACTTGGAGGAAGGAATTTTGAATGCTACTCGGAGGATCCTTTCTTAACTTCGAGTATTGCTGTTGAATTTGTGAAAGGTGTTCAGTCGGGTGGAGTAGGGACAACAACAAAACATTTTGTTGCTAACGATTCTGAATTTGAAAGAAACACAATAGATTCTGTTGTGCCTGAAAGAGCATTGCGAGAAATCTACCTAGCCCCATTCGAAGCGGTAGTAAAGGAAGCTCAAGCTTGGGGAATAATGGCCGCATACAATCGTTTGGACGGTATTTACGCATGTGAAAATGAAAAGATCCTTACAACAATTTTGCGAGACGAATGGGGTTTCGATGGGATAGTTGTCAGCGATTGGTTCGCTACTAGATCAACTGCAAATTCTGTTAACGCTGGACTCGATTTAGAAATGCCGGGTCCTGTCGAGCACTACGGAGAAAAAATCGTTGAACTGGTCAATAGCGGAGAGATTGATGAAACGACAGTGGACTCTTCAGTTAGAAGGCTGCTTCTTTTACTCGAAAGGACAGGTGCCTTTGAAGACCCGCTTCAAATCCCTGAAAGAGAACTTGAAAATCCTGACGATCGGCTTTTGGTCCGACAAGCTGCTGCTGAATCAATGGTCCTGCTGAAAAATGACGGATTGCTTCCCTTCAATGAAGAAGAATTAAAGAGCATTGCCTTAATAGGACCAAACGCTGCGACAGCGATGATAATGGGCGGCGGCTCAGCTCAACTAGTGCCACAGTATGTGGTATCACCACTAGAAGCTTTCAAAAATAGATTTGAAAATTGTGAAATCGTTTACGAACCCGGAACAGTTTCAGACAGAACTAGTAGGCCCATAGCGCGGAGAATTTTGACAACAGAAAATGGTGAACAAGGTTTTTCGATTGAATACTTCAATGGTTTCAAATGCGAAGGAACTTCAGTGGGGACATCAACAAAACCTGATGGTCGCTTACTCCACTTTGAAAGAATCGAAGGTGTTGATGACATCACCAGTTTTAGCTTTCGGGCTAAAACGCAATTGACGTCCGACCAAGAAGGTCTTCACACTCTGACTTTGATACAGGCAGGAAAAGCCAGAGTTATGGTCAACGGTGAGACACTTATCGACGGGATCAGCGATCCGATTCCCTCAGGAGAAGCTTTTTTTGGTCTTGGAAGCGAAGAAGTGTCAGTCCCTCTAAAGCTCAATTATGGAGAAACCGTTGAACTGGTAGTTGAATACTCGAGCGAAGGAAGTGTTGCGTTATGCGGAGTTCAAATTGGTTTAAGACCACCTGAAAATGAGGACATTTTAGAAAGAGCCGTCGCAGTAGCGAAAGAAGCAGATGCTGTTGTGATGGTCATCGGCACTGATGAAGAATGGGAAACAGAGGGACGCGACAGAGAAAATATGGACCTCCCGGGCAATCAAGCGGAATTGATCCGTCAAGTATCAGCTTGCAATCCGAAAACTTTGGTAGTGGTCAATTCTGGTTCGCCAATAACAATGGACTGGGTGGATAAAGCAGGTGCAGTTCTTGTCAGCTGGTTTGGAGGACAAGGAATGTCAGATGCTCTGGTAGACGTTGTGCTTGGTGATTCTGAACCTAGCGGGAGACTCCCCACAACCTTCCCAAAACGTTTAGAAGACACACCCGCGTTTACCAGTTACCCAGGTGAGAATAGTCAAGTACTTTACGCTGAAGGAGTTTTCGTTGGATATCGATGGTATGACACTCGCGAGATCGAAGTCGCATTCCCGTTTGGCCACGGATTGAGCTACACGTCTTTTGATTGGTCAGAGCCGGATTTGAAAAAGATGCCTTCCAGTCAAGAACTACTTGAAGGGAAGACAGTTGACTTAACAATTTCAGTTACGAACACAGGGGACAGAGCAGGAACTGAAGTTGTTCAGTGCTACATCGAACACGTTTCGCCAGTATTGGCAAGACCAAAAAAAGAACTTAAAGCTTTTAAAAAGATTTACTTGCAACCTGGTGAAACTAAAGAAGTCGAATTCAACTTAGGAAACCGAGCTTTTGCTTATTGGGATCCTGCGGATCCGGGATGGCCCGAACGTTCAATACGTGTTCCGGTAGCAGCCGGAGGCAGAAAATCCGGTCCAGGACATCGAGATGTTTCAGGTTGGTACACAGATTCAGGCAGTTATAAGGCTCATTTCGGGGCTTCTTCTAGAGACTTGAAAGCTGAAATTGCCCTAAAAATCAACGAAAAGTAAAAAATTTACTTAAGCAACTGTTCAAAAGTTGCAGAAATGTAACAAATTCTCCCGCTATTGCCTAAAAGCTTTTGTTTGTCTTACACTTCTATAACTGAATGTCTTTTGGCATTCATTTTTGTTTACTAATGGAGGGGGCTTCCTTAATGGAAACGCTTATTAGGCGTCGAAGCTGGCGGATTATGTCTGCTGTTTTGGCGC
>JASMLT010000031.1 GCA_030748555.1 Acidimicrobiales bacterium | reverse complement strand
TGGAATCAGCAAGTCGGAAATCATAGTAGTGCCAGAATCTGGTCACGCTTGCCATTTAGAAAATCCTGTCTTCACACTCAAAGCGATAAACGCATTTCTCGAAGAAGTCATCCCATGATAAATATAAGCGAAGTGAAAATCGAGAAGCATGTCCTCCGTTGTGAAAACCCGATTTTGACTTCTCATGGGGAAATTACCGAACGTCCGGTGATTCTTCTTGGCCTGAAAGATAAACAAGGAAGTTGGGGATTCGGAGAATCTTCACCACTTCAAGGTTTCTCTAAAGAAAATATTTACGATGTTGAAGAAATCCTCTCTGAATGGAGCAAAACCAAAAACGAACATTTACTTGCAACGTCTTCGACTGCAAAAGCTGCCGTAGATTGTGCTTTTTTGGATTTAAAAGCCAAAAATGCTGGTCTCCCACTTCATAAATTCATGAATTCTGACAGTCCGAAAGAGTTTCCTGTTTCAAAACTAATACTGGGCGAAACTCCTCAACAAGTGTCATCTAATGCCGAAAAAGCTACTGACATCGGTTATGGAACTCTGAAGATAAAGGTAGGAGCATTAGAGACAAAAGCCGATTTTGAGAGATTGAAAGCCGTTAGAGAAACAGTGGGTCAAAAAATCGAAATAAGAATCGACGCTAACGGCGGATGGGAAACAAATCAGGCAATTGACATTCTGGGTGAACTCTCTCCTTTTAAAATCGAATTCGTTGAAGAACCAACAAGAGGGCTTGAAAACCTCGCAACTGTAAGAAAAAACGTCAGTCAAAAAATAGCAATCGATGAGTCATTACAAGAAGTAGAAAACATTGACCTAATCGCGGAAAATGAAATTGCTGACATAGTGATTATTAAACCTTCTGCAATTGGTGGTATCTCATTTGCTTCGCAACTAATTCGTCAAGCAGAAAACCTAGGTTTAGAAGTAGTTATTACTTCTTTCCTGGATGGAGCTATAGGAGTAGCAGCTTCAGCACATTTGACTTCTGCTTACAATCTGTTAAACCCAGCCCCCGGGTTAGGCACTTCTTCTTTACTACTAGACGATCTGGCGGAATCTATTCCTATTAACAACGGAAATATGATTTTAGGTTCATCTTCTGGTTTGGGAATTCAACCCTAACTACTGCATGCTCTTTCTGACAGCTTCGCGCATCTTCATTCTCGGAGTTCTTTCTCCATATGTTGCCTCTGACTCTCTTGCTGCAGCTGCAAAAATTCCTTTGGACATTAATGAACGCTCTGCAGATCGTCTCTGCCAGTAAATGCGCGCTCTTGCTCTCTGAGCTCCTTCGTGAGACGGCTCAGATTGAACAGCCATCTCTACCAGATGACAAGCAAGACGAAGTTCTCCTTTCTCGGCAAGTTCGTCAGCGCGATCAAGAAGTACTTCCACGGAACCCAAAAGCGAGACCATTTCCTTTGCTAAAAGTGCGTCGGGGGCAGGCTTCAACCTTGATGGATCACCATCCCACCATCCACCATAAAGACGGTAAATGTTTCTCACTACAAACTCAGGCTCATCATAAAGTGGCGCCAACCATGGCTTTTCGGATAAATGGTCAGGTACAAAAACTTCATGAATTATTTCATCCAGTCTTGCTCCTGCATTCATCAACTCGAGTGTGGAGTCTGTCAAATATTCTAAAGCTTCTGCCATATCACCCAATACGGTCTCAACGCGCTTACGGCCAACTATTGGAAGTCCATGGGCTGGATAAACTTTTTCAGCTCCCCTGTCAAGCATGTCTCTCAATGCCTGAGCCCATTCAAGAGCATAACGCTGCACCTTTTGGGGATTACCTGCGTTCGGAAAAGTCCAAATAACGAAGTCCCCTGCAAAAACAGTCTTATTTTCCTCGTCCCACACCCAAGTGTGGTCATCGGTCTCACCGCGGCCGTGATTTAATTCAAAGCTTTTGCCACCAACTTCAAGTAGATAACTCTCCTTGTAGGTGATCTCTGGGTCTGCAACACTGTCTGGAAGAAAAGTGGATCCAAACCCTCCAATGCCAATTCTCGTCGTACCTACCTCTGCTCTCGGTGTTATCCCCCCGAACTGCCTCTTATTGATAAAAGTATTCCAGTCACTTGTGAGGCGGTAGCGGTCGAACCGATCTAGCACAGCTTCATGCGCAATAACCACGGGTTTCTTTTCTGAACGTGCTTCCGCATCCTTTATGAAAGCCCCACTTCCGCCGACATGGTCGAGATGGCCATGCGTGTACACAAGGGAGTTAATCGGATCCTTAGACCAACCTCTTAAAGCCTCAATAACATTTTCGCCTGAACCGGTGCCGCTAGCATCTACACAAACCAGACCTTCTTGGGTTTTAACAGCCCAACAATGAGAAAAAGACTCGACTACCGCAACTTCGTCTTCAACTTCGACTAATTCATCTAGCACCCTGTTATGAGGAGGTTCAGGATTTCCAGTGTCAATAATCCGGTTGGATAGTTCTACTGGGTCAACTGTTTCAGACACTTTTCCTCCTAGGTGCTGCCTAAAGGATAGACAAATTAACCTCTGTCTACCCTATGTATTTTCGAATCAATGACAAAGAGCGTTCCAGATCCTCAAAAAGGAAGAAATGACCTCCTTCAATCCAATTGACTTCAGTATTAATTTCTTTGGCTTGCTGCTCAAACCAAACTTTCCCTAAATCTGTTTGTGTGCCTGCCAAGATATGGGTTTCAGCCTTAACATCTCTTAAACGTTCAAAAGTACTAAGCGGACCGTATCTTTCTCGCGAACCGAAAATTGTTGCCTCTGTTTCAGGGTTGCATGCTAATTCAACTTGCCCGTCATCTCTATCAACAAATCCCCATTTGACATAAGCCTTCAGCACTGCAGGCTCTAACGCTTCTAAAGGCTTTCTGGATCCGTAAGAGTCTTGAATTTCTTCACGATTCGACCAAATGGACCTTCGTCTGCGAGCACCAACTGCCAAAGGGTGTTCTTTTGCCTCTAAAAACTCAGCTCGTTCTTTCCTGGAATCGAAATTCATTGCGATAGCTTCACACAACATTAAAACTTTAACTTTTTCGGGCGCCATGGCTGCTATCTCAATTGCTATTGCACCACCCAGAGAAACACCCAGAATTGAGAAAGTGTCTATCTGTAATGAATCCATGACTTTCAATACATCTGATGCCATCAAATCATTTCCCAAATCAGCTTCCTCTAATACCTCTTGGCTTGCCCCATGGCCTCTCAAATCAACTCCAATAACTCGATAATTTTCGCGAAGTAAGTCGGCTATGGGGTCAAACATTCCTGCGCAAAAGCCGTTTGGGTGCAACACGAGCAAGTTGTCACAGGCCCCACTGGCTGATTGCCAGTCCAAATATGCTATTTCAAGCCCATCTGAAATAATCTTTCCTTCTAAAGGATCATCTCCTATATTGTTATAACTCACAATCTCACCCCTCGTAATGAGTTTGTATCCGATTGGGATATATGAGCGTACAGAGATAAAAAGTATCAATGACTGAGAGAAAATATTGAAATTTATTATAAGTTTGTTTTTATTAACATTTTCTGCGATTCTCCTATCCTTACTATCTGCTTGCAGCAACAAAGAAGTGCAGGGTGTTGTGTACTCACAACCTCGCGTAATAGCGGAATACCCTCATGATTCAAATGCTTTCACGCAAGGTCTCGAATTTTTTGGTGAACGTTTATTTGAAAGCACCGGCCTCTACGGAAATTCAAGCATAAGGGAAATAGATCTTGAATCTGGATCAACTCTTGATTTTGCGATATTGGATAAGGATCTGTTTGGAGAGGGTTTAACATTTTTAGATGAAAATCGTATTCTTCAACTGACATGGAAATCAGAAAAAGCGCTTATATGGGAGCCAGACCCTCTAAGGATTATTGGTGATTTGAAATATGAAGGACAGGGTTGGGGTGTGTGTCTCTTGGATGATGGACGCATTGCAATGTCAAATGGATCTGACTCTTTGTCCTTCAGGAACTCCGAAACCTTTGAAGTGATTGACTCAATTAACGTAACTTTAGATGGTGTGAAAATTGAAAAATTAAATGAACTCGAGTGTGATACTCACACGATTTGGGCGAATATTTGGCAAACGAACCAGATAATTGGAATTGACGTCTCTACAGGTCATGTGACTCACGTGTTGGAAACCTCTAACCTCCCTTTAGACAGGGAAAACTTGGAGCACGGTGCCGTTCTGAATGGTATAGCTCGAATACCAGGCAGCGAAAATTTTCTGATTACAGGTAAACTTTGGCCTAAGATTTTCGAGGTTAGCTTCACCAGTAACTGAACTTAAATAAAGTTTTTCTCTATTTCTTCTTCTGTCCAAAAGCCTGGGAGTGGACGGTCAGGTGAAGTTTGAGCATAGTAGCTGAGCCTTTCCTGAGCATCTGCGTTGAACATCTCTATCACATCGAATATTCCTGAACCACATACTGCTCTCAAAGCCCGATCGCCTTCACTTTTTGATTTCGGAAGTTGTGGAGTGAGTACAATAAGTCTCTGTTTTGCATTCTCGTCATCTGCACTTGATAGAACGTGTGCCCGTCCTATAGTTTTCCATAGGATTTCTGGTCTACGCATCCCTGCTCTGGTGCTGGTAAATGAACCTGAAACTTCCACATACCAGAGCCGGCCATCTTTCATATCTGTAACGGAAAATGGAAACTGGACACCCAAATCGCGTCTATTCACCTTAGTTTTGACTATTTCAAAACCAGCCTCTGTCAGGTGTTCTTGAGCTATATCAGAAGCTTTCTTTCCGCTTTCAGTGGCTCTGGTAAGACTTTCATCCCTTGCTGCCATTTCTTCAAACAAGTTGCTTTGTTTAGTTGAAGAGCCAATCAAATCTCTTCTTTTCCAATAATTTTGGCTTTCTTCTAGACGTTTTTCTTCTACTTGAAGTCTTTCACGCGCTAATTCGATGTATTCACTTTCTATGTCGTAACCGACTCCTCTTCTTCCTGCCCTCAAAGCTGCAACCAGTGTTGACCCTGAACCAAGGAACGGGTCAAGGATGAGATCATCTTTAAATGAGTAAAGATCTATCAGTCTTCTAGGAAGTTCGACAGGAAATGGGGCAGGATGACCCACCCTTGTAGCTTGTTCAGCGTCTATCCTCCAAAGATCTAAAGTCGCTTCCATGAATTCATCTGTTGTAACAGTATTTTCATATGGGAGATCTTCTTTTAAGCGCTGTTTAACATTTCGTGCACGATCAAATCTGCCCTTACTCGCTATGACAACCCTTTCGGTGACATCACGCAGTACAGGATTTGATGCACTACGAAATGAACCCCATGCAACCGAACCTGTAGCTCCTTCAGCTTTCTGCCAGACAACTTCTCCTCGGAGTAGCAACCCAAGCTCGTCTTGCAAAATTCGGATAATGTCGCTTGAAAGACTTCTGTAAGGACGTCTTCCGAGGTTTGCTACATTTACAGCGATCCTTCCACCTGGTTCAAGCACTCTCACACATTCGGAAAAAACGTCATGCAGCATTTCTAAATACTCCAGATAGGACTCTGGTATGCCTGTTGTGTTTTCTCCAGTAACTGCAATTTCATATTCTTTGCCGACAAAATATGGCGGCGAAGTTACTACCAGTGCAACTGATGAATCCGGAATGTGATGCATGTCGCGAGAGTCGCCGTGTATGCAACCATCCCCAAGTCCTGTTGCTGTATTTACAGTCTCATCTTTCGAAATAAAAGGGGCAATAAAGCGACTATAAAAAGTTGTTGCATCATGGTTTTCGCGCCGACCAGATCCAAAGGCAGATGTTGCAGTTGCTTTTCCGTAACTAGCCACTGTCCCCCCTAGTAAGTTTCTTTGCCGCAAATAATGACTATTTCGCTTAAGTCATTAGGGCATACCATCGTAGAGGAGTAGAAGAGATAGAACACTAAAGGTTCCCCAATTAATAAAAATTATTGTAAATAGCTTGATTTAAAGGGAGTAAAGCTATTCCCCTATATATGAATCTGGGTAAATAAGTACAAAATTTTCAGCAAGTTGTTTTCTGGCTACGGGTCCAGTGGTGGCCCAATCATAAATTGATCCACCAATTGCATCCGAAACAGTCAGTGATGAAACGAACCCTTCTAGGTCATTGATGGTGGCTAACGGCTCGCCCGGATCGGGTAAAGCCGTTCCGTCTGCAAGTCCCACTCCTCCTATGGGGTGAACAAAAATGTCTCTATTTTTTAGATTCTTTCTCAGGAGTTTTATATTTTCACTGTTGTAATAATTAGGATCAGCATGTTCTTCTGTCCTAAATGACCAATAGTTCATCGGAAGCCAAACATCGTACAGATTTTCCAAATCGGCCCAGGGGAACTCTGGCCAGAAATTTGGATTTATTACATCAGTTACTACAGGCGGCATCACGATCGCTCCCAACACTCTGTCCCCTAAGTTCCTTCTGAGGTTTTCTGATAACTCAACTAGTCTGGCGCTACGTTCCTGGTGTTCGAGATCATCATCATTCCATTCGATGTCCACTGCCAATCCGTCGAACTTGTGGCCAAGTACTTCGAAATTCGAAAGAGCAAGTATCCGTTTTAAATCCTCTCCATCTGAAGTGTCCCATTTTGGCAAATACCAGGCGACAACATCCATATTGCTTGCGTGGGCATTTAAAAGAAACTCTGCAAGATACCACGGATCAGAAATTAATTTGTTTGAACGATCTTTACTTCTGGAACTTTGAAGAAACAGGGTTCTAACTTTATTTTCCGACATTTCAATTACGTCTGATGGAAGAACTGTTGCATAACCGCGAAGATAATTAGGATCTGCGTCAAAAGAATCAACCCATGCCCCTAAGCCTCTGTACGAATCAATGGAGTTTTTTTGATCAACTTTTACCTTGAGAACAGGTTCTAAAATCTCAATCGGCTTAGCAGAGACACTTACATTTACTGTTTCTTTTTTCGACGCAACTGAGAAAACAATTAGAGCTGAAATGCTCAAAACCAGTACCGATACAATAATTTGCAGCTGAAAGCGTTTCATTAATAAATCATCGACGATTTGTTCATAATTAATAAATTAGTCACTTTGTCTTGCCCTGTAAGATCACACATAGATTTTCCTTACTTGTCGTATCTCAAACATCACGCTCAACTAACGTCAGTTATATGGACGGTGAACAATCAAGTGAGCGCTCTGAGAACGAGAACTCTTCCAAGAAGATAGGAAGAAGAGGATTTATCATCACTCTGGGTTTTGGGGCAGCTGCTTCGGCATTGTTACGAAAACTTCCCGGAAAATCTAGTGAAGGGATCCCGAAAGTCTCTTCTGAAAAAATTTCACTTGCTTCAACTACCACTTCGACAAGTTTGCCTAAAGTATCTACGTCTTCGAATGCTGAAGGGCTTCCAAATGGCATTGAAACCGTTTTTGACACCGTAATTTCTGGTGGCCGTGTCATCGACCCAGACACTGGCTTTGATGCAATCGCCAATATAGGTATCAACGGAGATTCAATAAGTCTTGTAAGCGATGAACCCTTAACTGGAGATTTAAAAATTGACGCAACGGGATTAGTGGTCGCTCCCGGGTTCATCGATGTCCTTTCTTACCCAACGAACGGTTATGGAGAGTGGTACAAGATAGCAGATGGGGTCACTTCAAACCTATGCATGCATGGGATAGACAATCCGATGGAAAAATTTCTTGAAAACACAAAAATTCAAAACCCGCCAGTCAACTACGGAGGAGCAGTTGACCACTATCAGCATCGACAAATTCTGGGGGTTGGAATTCAAAGAACCACAGAAAAAGAAAGAGAAATCCTTCTTGAACTTGCAGAAACAGACCTGCAAGCAGGAGCAATAGGAATTCATCAACAACCGGAATACACGCTGGATCTTCAAAAGTCAGAGATAGTAGCTCACGGGCACTTGGCAGCAAAATACAACGTCCCCTTATCTCTTCACCTTCGCCATTCTTATGACAAGGCCTTTGGGACTCAAGAAGATGCGATTAATGAAGCTCTAGAAGTGGCTAAAGAAACGGGATGCTCTATCCATATAGAACACTTGAATTCAACAGGTGGCACTGGGAGGATGCGAGCCGCAATTGATCAGATACAAAAAGCTCGCGACGAAGGACACGCTATTACTGCATGCATTTACCCTTACACATTTTGGGCGACTTACGGTGGGAGTGCGCGCTTTAACAATTTTCAAGAAAAATTTGATATCTCATTCGGAGATCTTCAAGAGGTTGGGAAACCAGATCGTATGACCGAAGAAACATTTTCTATCGCTCGAGGTGAAAACAAGTTGATTGCAGCATATGCCATGGATGAAGAGGACATAACTGAAGCATTGTCGGCACCATGGGTTCTAATTGGTTCAGATTCAATTCTTGAAAAACCTCATAACAACCATCCACGTTCTGCGGGTTGCTTTAGCCGTTTGTTAAGCAACTACGTTCGGGAACAAAAAGTGCTTTCTCTTTCTGACGCTTTGGCTAAGATGACGATTCTGCCTGCGCGACTACTTGAGAAGTCAAGTTCATCCATGAGGCTACGGGGGCGTATCCAGTCTGGTTCGATCGCAGATATAACCATGTTCGATCCTGAGAATATTTCTGATCGCGCTGATGTGAGCAACCCTGCTCAGGAGTCAATCGGAATAGTTCATGTGATGGTTGGTGGGCAATTAGCTAGAAGCGACAACAAAAACAATAATGTTCAATCCGGAGTTCCTATTCTGCGAGATATTTCATGAGCAAAGTCACTCGGGAACGCGAAAGTCAAGTCGCGTGGAGACTCACACAGGTCACCATTCTGGCATTTATAACAATTTTTATTCTCTCTATTACTGACAAAGATTTAGACGATACTTCAAGTCAAATCCGAGATTCGAATCTAGTTGAAGCTCAAACATCAAATGAACCGTCAGATGACCCCAGTGAAATGGAATTGGTTACTTCTTCTTCATTTCCTGAAAATAGTAACGATCTTAGAACTTTTACTTTTGTCGCAACTGGAGAACTATTAATACACGAATTTGTAGCAGATTCTGCTAACTCGTATGATTCTACGGGGTTTGATTTTTCCCCTATGTTCAGGAAAGTCGCCCCGATTATTCTTGGAGCTGATCTTGCTATCTGCCATTTGGAAACGCCCTTATCGCCGGATAATAGCGTTCTAAATTATTATCCAACGTTTCAAGTACCCTATGAACTTGCACTGGCTATCAAGTGGGCCGGCTATGACGGATGTTCAATTGCTTCTAACCATCTTCTCGATAATGGTGTTGAAGGAATAAAGGCAACAATAAGCCACCTAGAAAATTCTGGTATTAAAACCAGTGGAGGTGCGACACAACTTGAAGACTCCAAGCCTTCTTGGTTTACCCCAGGTGGGATTTCTGTTGCTCATCTTTCCTATACAGACTTGATGAACTGCGACATTAGTGGAACATGCGGTGGTGCATCCCTTCCTCTGGACCCACCATGGTTGGTGAACCACCTTGAGGTAAAGAAAATTCTTGATGACGCTGACTCTGCAGTTAAGGATGGTGCCGAATTCGTAATTGCAAGTCTCCACTGGGGCGAAGCTTATTCATCAGAAATATCTGACTCACAACAGAAAATAATCGCGGAGCTTCTTTCTTCCGATTTGATTGATCTGATAATCGGACATGGTACCCATGTCATACAACCTGTTATAAAACTCTCAAATAAATACGCTGTACCTGGTATGGGTAATTTTTTGTCCAACCAACCTGGTGACGAACGAAGATCTTGTTCACAATGCCCACCTTCCACCCAGGACGGAATGATTGCATGGTTTAGTATCTCTGATCTGTCAGATGGAAATATTGGTGTTGTCGATGCCGGTTATGTGCCTACTTGGGTAGACCGGTCAACATATGAAATTACCCCCATAGGAATTGGTGAGCCTGATACCCTTAGTCTTGATGAGGTCAGAAAATCTGAACTTAGAACCGATGGAGTTATTGGCACAGATCTAAGAAAACTTGTATTTGAAAATTAACCTTAGGACTTTCTTGAGACATCAAATACAAAATGTTCTAAATTAACAGCTAAAAAATTACCTTTAACAAATAGGAGCACCTAATGAGCAGAGTCCACAACTTCAGTGCTGGACCATGCACTCTTCCTTTAGAGATACTAGAAGAGACACAAAAAGAATTTCTAGATTTTGCTGGAAATGGAATGTCAATAATAGAAGATAGCCACCGCGGTTCGTCCTACATGAAAATTCAACAAGACGCTCTAGCCTCTTTCAGGCGACTGGCTGACGTACCTGACGATTTCGCCATACTTTTCTTACAGGGTGGAGCAACCCTTCAATTTGCTCAAACAGCTATGAACCTTTTATCTAGCGATGAAAAGGCAGGTTATGTAAATACAGGGGTTTGGGGTCAAAAAGCTCTCGAAGATGCCTCAAGAGTTGCAAATATTTATGAAGCATGGAGCGGCAAAGACAAAGGTTTCACTACAACACCAGATGACAATGAGATCGAGCTCCAACAAGACACCAAATGGTTGCATATCACTAGCAATGAGACGATTGGTGGTATCAGATTTGGAAATATGCCAGAAGTAGATGTACCTCTGGTAGCAGATATGAGCTCGGACTTTCTCAGTAGAAAAATCGATTGGGAAAAATTTGATCTCGTATACGGAGGTGCTCAAAAAAATCTAGGGCCTGCTGGTCTTGCTATAGTAATCGCTCGACGTGAAACTCTAAACAAACATGGTAGAGACCTTCCCACTTATTTGGATTATCAGTTTCATGACAAAAGCGACTCGCTGGGAAATACCCCACCCATGTTTTCTATTTATGTGATGGGGAAAGTTCTTAACTGGATGGAGAGCAATGGTGGAGTCGATGAATTTGAAAGACGTGCTGATATCAGGTCCAGTCTCCTTTACGACGTGATAGATAACAGTGAAGGTTGGTATTCATCACCGGTGGAAGCTAAAAGTAGGTCACTAATGAATGTCATTTTCCATCTTCCCGATGAAACACTTGAAAAACAATTTATTGAAGAAGCTGCGAACATCGACCTGATAAATCTAAAAGGCCATCGAAATGTGGGAGGGGTCAGGGCCAGTCTCTACAATGCGATGCCAATTGAAAGTGTCGAAACTTTAACCGACTTCATGAAAAACTTCTCACAAAATAATCGTTAAAAAATTTATCCTTTCTCTTCTAGTATCAATTCTTTCTTCTTTCGAAGTGTGGCCATGATCGGATCCGGCGCGACCAAGGCGTCCATAATCGCTTCGGTGAGAGAACGGCGAGTCACCGGAGCGTAGGCTATGTGAGTGCCTACAAGGAGGCCGTGATGTCCCATAGCCTGTGGTTTCGGTATTTCGACAACAATCGGCGTCTTAGGATGGAGACGTTTGAGGTCTTTTAGGATCTTGCGGCTTTCTGGGTCGGCCATATGGAATGAGAAGAAGATAACGTCAGTGCCTGCCGCGGCATCACACCCATTACCTCCATCTAATGGGCAACGCTTACCCGGATGCTCTTTAGGTCCACCACAACCGATAGCCTCGAATCCGGCGTCATTAAGAAGGCGGGTGATCGCTCCACGCTTTGCTGAATCAGACTCCTCAACGAGAACCCTGCACCTTTCTTTCTGGTCGGAAAACTTAGGCGGCTTGATCTGCTTGCTACATAATTTCGCAAAATGATTTCTCAATGATTCCTCCTTCTAGACTCCTATCTCCTATTGTGACCGCCTGACACCTGTGTCGGAAAGGGTCAAAGGTCCTGAATTTAAGATCTACGGAACTGGCTCTGGTAGGAGTGGTATCTGTCAGATACGACTACGTATGTAAATATTTATATGCTTCGTCGATGAACTTTGAAAACTTAGTTTGGTTACCAGCGAAGAAAACAAGGTGAGAACAAAACACCGTGGGAGAGATTTAGAGCAGTCTCTAAAGATATACCTGTTAAAAGCGTCGAAATCTTGACCAGCTTCATGAAAGATTTCTTGCAAAATAATCGTTAAAACAAACTTTCTATAATCCGAAACGGGTTCGAGTTATCACTATCCGCATGAAAGCATCCGCTGCAGTTTTTTCGCCAGCATCCATCAAACACTCAGAATGTTTTTCAATCCACGACATCATTTCCAATCTGGATAAAGCCTTACGTGGTGATTTTTCACATAAACCAGGTCGTCTCTCCTCAAGTTCTTCAAGAATCTTTATTTCTTCTGAATACCCACATTGGTCCAACTTCTTTTGACACAATGGCTCAACATCTCGCTGTTGAGTAACGTTTTCAACTTCAGGAGCATATATATTTTGCGACTTATCGTGTTCAGTAAAAGTTTTTCTAATTCGAACCAAATGAGGTTCACGCCCAGGGAACTCAATACTTGCTTCTATAAGCATTTCAGTCAAGAGACCCTCTGTAACAGTAAAGTCAGCCGAGGCTTGATGAGACTTCTCAGTGACTGACTTTTTAACCAATTCAACTATCTGAGAATTTGTATTGGTTTCTCTAATATCGAAGATTTTACTAGCTGGAATTTTTCCTCGAAATTGACCTGGCGCTCTCTTAGAAGAGATTCTTTTAAAATCCCTACCATCCTTAGAAAAATCTTTGAACTTCTCGGAGTTTTTAGGAATTGACCATATTCCCGTATTGCGCAATGTCTCATTTTCCACCCACTGACCATCTCTATAAATATATTCCAGACCATCAACACGACGGATCTCAAAGTCCGGATGCACGAAAGAGTAGTTGTCTTCTTCATAAATGAAAACTGTTTCCTCTGAGTACTTGACTTCTTTAGTTTCTGAATCGACTATCTCAAAAAGGGTTGTGGAAACCCCAGAGTTAGCATTGACAGAATTTTCCGTTGCTTCACTTACTTCCGCCAAGGCCGAAGGAGAAGTTGTAGTCGAGATAATTAGAACACTCATTATTGTCATAACTGCGAAAGATGGAACGACTAATCTTGGTCTTCGCCATAACGGAACTCCTGCCAAACTTCTTCGAATCCTCTCCCTTAAAGAGCGGTTCATGTCTGCACTAAATATTGACTCTAAAAGTGAAGCCCTTAATTCGGATTCCTCCTGCGAGTCATCTGGTCCTTGTTCAAAAGGAACGAATTTTTTTAAATCATCTATTGGATTATCACTGTCCATCATCTGTCTTTCCTTACCTCTAAGAACTACTTGTCGTTTCAGGAGAAAACCTTTCAGCGATTTCCTTGAGATTATTAACTTCTGAAAAAGACTTTTCGCTTTGCAGGACTTTCATTAAACGCACACGGGCACGGCGGATTCTTATCGCTACGGCGTTTTCACTACATCCGAGCACAACAGAAATTTCTTTATGTGAAAGATCCTCCCAAGCAACTAGGCGCAGAATTTCTTGATCGTTTTCACTTAAAAACTGAAGTGCTTTAATAATCTTAAGAACACCCGAGTTATCCAGTTCCTCATCTGTTGCGCGTCTTGTTGATATTTCATTACCTATGCGGGCGACTAAATCTCCGCTTCGTTTGCGTTTCCGCCAGCTTGTTTTAATAAGATTTCTAGCTACACCGAAAAGCCATAGTCTCGCTTCCTTGTCTGCTGGTATATCTTCAAGTCTTCTCCATGCCACA
>JASMLT010000030.1 GCA_030748555.1 Acidimicrobiales bacterium | reverse complement strand
AGCTCCAAGAACTTCATAAGCGAACTTCGCTGCAGCGGCACCCTGATACAAATCGTTGTGAGCGGTTCTGTAATAACCCTCACTCCAGTTGTCACCAGCAGTACCAGCCAAGTCAGAAGTCAAAGCCGGGGAAGTGTTAGAACCTGAGATCAACACCATTCCCGCACCCGTGATCAACGGAGCTGCAGCAGTAGCAGCACCAGAACACGAAGTACCCAGAACACCAATCACGCTTTCATCAGCGACAATTGTCTGAGCAGCAGCCTGACCACCATCAGAAGAACAAAGATCATCCAACCATGTACCAACATTCACACTATGACCATGAATGTCGCCGTAATCAGCAACAGCCATATCAACAGCACGAGACATCGGCACACCTAAGAACGCGACATCGCCAGAAATGGCGTGCAACGAACGGATCTGAATGTCCTCACCAGCATCTACTTCAACAGTGCCCAAAGACCCATCACCAAGTGACGAACCAGAAGACGAAGGTGCAGCAGTAGTAGCTGGTGCAGTAGTAGTAGCTGGTGCAGCAGTAGTAGCAGTTACAGCAGAAGAACTGCTAGAACTGTCATCACCGTCAGACCCGCAGGCCCCGGCAATCAAACCAAAGGCCAATAGCAGAGCTGAAGCCCGTTTAAACGATTTCATTATTCCTCCTAACAACTACTAAAAACATAACATTTTCTTTTCAATCTGTCATATACGTAATCCTCGAATAAGATTACTGTAGATTTCCTATATGGCTAAAATTGACGTAGAGATCACAAGTCAACGTGAAGATGGTGACTGGACTTGGCGAGCAGTTGGTGCACGCGAACCTAAAGGAACTGTAGAAGCATCTCTTTTACCCGACGATTTGAGCATCGGAACACAGTTTTCTGTCGAAACAGAGCATTTTTTAGACGGCATAGTTGTTACAAAGGTATTCGACAAAAAACAGGAGGCTGAAAAAGGTGAAACTCTTGAAATATTAGGTTCAGGAAAGCACGCAGATTTAGTAACTACACAACTAGCTAACCGTAAAAAAGGGAAAAAGAGCTCTAAACACTCCCCCTCTTCCAATTCGCGAACAAGTGAACGCAATAAGAATAAAAAACGTTTCGTTAAGACGGATACGCCCCCTTCTGCTGCTAAAACAAGAAAGACACAGAACAAAAAGAAAAAGACTGATCATAAGGTCCCAAAAAGCAAAAGGTTGAAAGCAAAGAGACGCCATCGTAATGAGGCGATAAATAACTTGCCCGATGAGCTGAAAAGAATCGCAGAAATCCTTGTTCAAAAAGGAATGCCTGGTTTACGCGATTCCATCAACGCTCAAAATGAAGTAGCTAAAAAAGCGGGAGAACCTGAAATCCCAGAGGAACTTCTACTGAAATTAGCAGAACAAGTCTACCCAGACTTGCGTACCGCAGAATGGCTTGATCGAGCTGATGGAGCCCTGCGAGGAATAGAAACTGTAGATTTGCGCGATATACGATCTGTGATAGTCGCTTCTGACAATGTTCAAAAAAATGACGAGGTCCGACTTTTAGCTGAAAAGCTAAAAGAAGGCTTCAACACGAGAGTCGATACTGATCAAAAAAATTGGCTTAAAGAAGTTATTTCTACACTGAAAGAAGGTCGAGTTGTCAGAGCATTACGATTATCTTCCCGCCCTCCAAAAGCTGGATTCCCACTTCCAGAAGATTTACTGAATTCGTTGACTGAAGCAACAAATAACGCACTGTCAGCAGATGTTCCACAGTCACGATGGGGAACAATAGCTGAAGCAGCAGCTTTTTCTCCTGTTCACGACAGGGTCGTCCCAATGGGAGTCCCTGAGAACCCGAACGAAGAGTTGCTTAAAATTATTCGAAGGATCTCCTCGAAAGCTCCTTCGATCGTAAACGAGTTTGATGTTTCAACTGTTAAAAAATAAAAATCCCACACAACTTACTGACAATGAATTTTCAATGTAACTTCTTGTAATGATCATCGAATACGAAAAAAGAGAACATATTGCTCTAATAACTTTGAATCGACCTGAAGCAAGAAATGCTGTTAACCACGAAGTGGCGGAAGGTATTGAAAACGCCCTAGACGCATTTGAAGGTGATGAGAATCTCTGGACAGGAATCCTGTGTGCAAATGGACCTGCATTTTCCGCAGGTGCAGACCTGAAAGCGATTTCAGCTGGTGAGCTAAATTTGGCAACAAAAAAAGGCGGTTTCGGTGGGATTGTCGCACGTGAGAGGATCAAACCTTTAATAGCGGCAGTTGATGGCCCTGCACTCGCCGGGGGCACAGAATTAGCATTAGCGTGCGATTTGATTGTGGCTAGCAAAGCAGCACGATTCGGACTTCCAGAAGTCAAGCGCTCCCTCATTGCTTCAGCCGGTGGATTAGTTCGTCTTCCACGTGTTTTACCAAAAAACATAGCTATGCAAATGGCACTTACAGGAGAGCCTATAAGTGCTGAAGAGGCATATAAATTTGGAATGGTTAATTGTTTGGTCGAACCTGGAAATGCTTTGGAAGAAGCAATTATTCTTGCCGAGAAGATTAACGAGAATGCACCACTAGCTGTTAGATCAACTCGTCGCTCTCTTTTAGAATCACTCACACTGAATGATCATGAAGGCATGAAATTTGCTATAGAAGAAACAGTTGCTTTAGCAGCCACCGAAGATTACAAAGAAGGGCCATTAGCATTTATTCAAAAGAGGCCTCCCGTCTGGAAAGGCAAGTGACCTCTAATTCGATTCGAGCGTTCGGTAAACATGTATCAAGCGGGCTACCATGCCTTGTGTTTCAAAAAAGTTCTTAGTTTCTCTGTCTCCAGGCAAAGCAAACGAATCTATACCAACAACATTGTGTACAGTTGCTTCTTGAGTCATAAAACTGATCAGAGACTCCCCCACGCCCACGGAACGCGCATCTTTTAGAACAAAAATTTCCTTTATAGAAGCAATTCTTTGATTATCGTTTGTATTTGAAAACTCCAATATGCCATATGCGACGATTGCGTCTCCAAATAAGCCGGCAAACACACGATGATCCGGTGAATTAAACCAGTAAGAGAATTTTTCGACAGAATCTTCTGAAAAGGATTCCATATTTAGCAATACTTCGCCACCCCTTTTATTTTTCAGCTCTGAAATTGCTTCTTTACGTAAAAAACAAAGAGATTCCAAATCATCTATTGACGCGAAACGCGATGATTCTTTCAGCGTCCTGCACCTTTTAAGTTAAACACTTCCCCCACAATGTGGGCATTCGCCAGTGTCTTTAGCTATCTGCGATTCAATAATAAGAAAACAACTAGGACAAGTAACTTCACCTTTACGACGTGCTTCTACGGACTCCTCATCACTTTGAGCAGGCGCCTCCTTTTTTGGGGTTACACTTTCTTGTTCTTCATCTTCATCATCTTCGCCAGAGGCGATTCTATCTTTAAGAATCGCGTCAAGATCAGCTTCTACGTCTGCTGGATCATCGTCGTCATCCTCGTTTGAATCAGGGACTGCAGCTGGACCGCTTTCGTCATCATCGCCGTCATTGTCTTCATCGTCATCATCGTCATCCAGAGGAGAATCTTCTAAGTCGTCATCATCCTCGATGTCTTCCGGGAATTCCTCTTCTTCGAAATCCGCTGGGTTTTCGTCTTCACTATTTTCTTCTTCAGACATTTTTCCTCACATAGCATTAGGGATGAAAACATCCCGCGGCCGGATATTAGACATAATTTCTGCAAAAGTGGTAATTCTTCTACGATTTTTTTGCATTATTACTCAGTCTTTTCCCACGTTTTAACGCACTTTTCTCTTCGGCTTCTAATCTTTCCAAATCAGAACCCGTTGAATGATCGACGAATTTCATCATTTCAGCAATGGCGAAATGTCCAGCTTTTTCAGCAATAAGAGTATGCATCTCTTGACATACCTGCCGATATGCAGGATGCCCCTGGGGTGTGGTACGCAATTCAAGCATATGCATAGCCTCTCTAGCATTGAGATGCATCAGAAACCTAACTCGATATGCGAGGGAGACGGCGTAAGGAGCTTGCTCTGGAAAAGCTTCGATTAGGTCATCATGCAAACTCATCGAGCGTTCCATAGCTGATTCAAATTCTCGGGTTGTTCCAGCAGCTTCTAGATCATCAGGGGATACAAATCCATGATATGGGGACAGTTTTTGCCATTCTATTGTCATCATTCGATGACGTTGCAAGTCACGGAATGCTCCGTAGTCTGCAAGAATATCAAACCTGTATGACGGTCTTTCCAATGCTCTTCCTGGTCTGTGTCTACGATTTTCGCGGTCACCTTCAAGTGCTTTTAAGACTCTTATTCGCTCGTCCACAGTCATACGTCTGACTCGGTCTTCTATATCTCTATCGGATCGGTCAGTATGCGGATAGAGAGCAGAAGCAACAAGTTTCACTTCTGCGTCAGGATCATAATCAGTTAGATCTACTGTTGGGTGAGGTAACGGGGAATTAGTTTTTGGGAAATAGTGCTCTGAGAGGTCACTGAGTCTTTCATGAGTGTCACTCATATATTCAGATGTCTGTTGACCCCTATTCGGAATGTCGACACGTTTTAAAAATGACGGAATCACTTTTCGCAATTCCAGTAAAATCATTTCTGCGTAATCCCGTGCCTCCGGTAGAGGATGTGATCTCATTCTCAGTAAGAGAGCTTCGTATGCTTGTCCGCTTCCATATATACCGACATTAGAGAGTGAAGCTGCGGGTAGAACCCCTCTAACTGAATCGAGAGCTTTTGCTTTTATAGATTGCATGTAAGCGAAGTCAGAATCGCTGTCCGTCTTCGGAATAGAATTTGCGAAATATTCACGCATTGTTTCAACTAAATTTGAATACGTATCGAATAGGTAATCCATATCAGCGATATAACGAGCGGCTAATGGGGAACCCATTATCTCTGGATCTCGATAGTAACGATACCGCCCGTCCAAGCGAGCGTTGTAGGCAATATATCGAGTTGATTGCTCTAGATAAGACATTAACCTGCCCCATTCAAGAACTTTTGTTAAAAGGTTGGACGCCTGTTCACAAGCTAGGTGGACGCCGCCTAACTGCGCGACACTATCATCACCATATTCGAAAAAAACTAAGTCATATAATTCTTCTGCTCTTTTTAGACCAACAGTCGCATCAATAGTTTCATCACCGGAAATGTCTAGCTCACCGACGAATTCATCAAGGAATAAGCGTCTTAAGCTTTTTGAAGAACGAGAGTATCGAGCGAACAAGGCGCCTTTAACAACTTCCGGGAGATTGACTAAGGCGAATACAGGTTGGTCCAAATTCGTAAAGTAACGCCGAAGTATGTCTTCTTCGTTGGGGTCGAACTGTTCAGCAGCATAAAATGTCATTTCGACGATCGTAGGTGCTTTTTTTAATAGAGTCGCGGATTCTTATGCTTGAAAAAATTCTTTTGCAGCTTCAAGTAAAGATGGGTCATGCCAACAATCTATTACAGTCATTGCCAAAGCTTTCGAAGAATCAAGTAAGCCCTTGTCGGCTTCTTCACTCTTGGCATATTTTTCAAAATCCACTGTGTGGATAGCTGTACCTTCAGGAGCAACTTTTACCATGGGGTGGATTGCAGGAACTATCTGGCTTACGTTTCCTAAATCCGTTGAACCTACTACCCCGTCACCGTCAGGTGACTTGACGATTCTACCGATTGATTCCGAATTTTTAATATAGGCATCTAATATGGGTGAATTGTCAAGCACCTCCGCATACGGCTCATTAATCCATTCAATCTGTATATCGCAACCAGCAGATTTCGCTCCACCGTTAAGAGTTTCGACCAAACGAGTTTTTAAGGCTTCTAGCCGTTCCATCGTTCCAGAGCGTGCGTACCACGTGCTTTCTGCTATTTCTGGAACAATATTTGCTTTTTGACCCCCGCTAGTGAAAATACCGTGAAGACGTTCATCGGATGCGATGTGTTGCCGCAATGCCGCTACACCCATATATCCAAGTACTGCTCCGTCTAACGCATTTATGCCTTTCTCAGGCGCAGCGGCAGCATGAGCCGCTTTCCCTCTATATGTAGCCCTAAGTTGTTGAACTGCGAGACTGCTAATATTCGGTAGGTCTGCATCAGCAGGATGAACCATCAAAACCGCCTCGACTGATTCAAAAGCTCCCCTGTTCAACATACGGACTTTGCCACCACCACCCTCTTCAGCTGGCGTGCCGAGAATTCGTAACCTTCCGCTAAAAGTTTCCGCCAAAGTCGAGGCTGCTAAACCAGCGCCGATCCCAGCCGCTGCGATAATATTGTGGCCACAAGCATGTCCGATCCCAGGCAAAGCATCATATTCGCACAATAAAGCAACCACGGGACCCGTCTTCCCGGCACTTGCTTCAAAAGCGGTATCGAGGTCATAAGCACCCTTGGAGACGTCGAGACCTTTCTCTATTAAGACCGAAGTCAGTTGTTCATGGGCGAAATGTTCTTCATACCCGAGCTCTGGATTTTCATGTATTGCATGAGAGATCGCTATTAGTTCGTCAGAAATGTCATCGATGTATGAACAGACACTGCTTTTTGCTTCATGTAGTTTCATCAATATCTTCTTTCAAACACCTCTAAAATAGTTTTACATATTTTTGACCTCTGAGAAACCCCACTCAAGGTCTGCAATAATATCCTCGATTGTTTCCAAACCAACGGAAAGCCTGATAAGGCCAGGTTCGACACCTGCTGATTCTTGCTCTTCATTTGAAAGTTGCGAATGGGTAGTTGATGCAGGATGTATAACCAAGCTTCGCACATCACCAATATTCGCAACGTGACTATGTAATAATAGTGAATTGACGAATTTCTCACCTGCTTCTGCCCCACCTTTAATAACAAATGCTGGTACAGATCCAAATCCTTTACCTGATCCATATTCTTTAGCGCGGTCATGCCATGGACTCGACTCCAAGCCCGCATATTGCACGGACTCAACCAGCTCATGACCTGAAAGAAATTCTGCGACTTTAAGAGCGTTTTCGAAATGCCTCTCCATTCGCAAACTTAGTGTTTCTAATCCTTGCAAAAAGTTGAATGAATTCTGCGGAGTGATAGATGCACCCAAGTCACGTAGTAATTGAACTCTAGCCTTCACTATGTAACAACCGTGTCCAAGTGCAGGCCAATAACTTAGCCCATGGTAGCTAGGATCGGGATCCACGAAATTACTAAACCTTCCACTTTCTCCATAGTCGAATGTTCCACCATCGACGATTACTCCACCTATTGAGTTGCCGTGTCCACCAATGAACTTAGTCATCGAATGAACCACTACATCTGCACCTAAGGCGAGTGGGTTCAACAGATAAGGTGTCGCAACAGTATTATCGACTATCAATGGAATTCCGGAATCATGCGCTGCTTTTGAAATACCTTTAATGTCCAGAAAATCATTTTTGGGATTCCCTATCGACTCACCGTAGAACAACTTCGTTTCAGGTTGGATAGCAGATTCCCATTCTGAAATATCATCGGGGTCTTTGATAAATGTCGTTGTGATACCCATTTTTGGGAGTGTGTAATGCAAAAGATTATACGTCCCTCCATATAAGGACGACGAAGCGACTATATGATCTCCCGCTTCAGCTAAATTCAGAATCGCTAGTGTCTCAGCGGCTTGACCTGAGGAAGTCGCAAGTGCTCCAGGTATCCCGATAGCAGTTTTAGTGCCATTTTCTAAGGCTTCTAATCTAGATTCGAGCACCATCTGAGTCGGATTCATGATCCGTGTATATATATTGCCCACTTCTGACAGTGCGAAAAGATTTGCCGCGTGTTCAGAGTCACGAAAAACGTAGGAAGTTGTTTGATAAATCGGCACTGCCCGACTTCCAGTTTCCGTATCTGGCACTTGACCCGCGTGTATCTGAAGTGTTTCGAAACCAGTGTAAGTATTCATAATTCTCCTTAAGGGAGAAACCGATACCCACGAGCCAAAGACTCGGACACTTTGTTGTTCCAACGGAACCGCATCCTTGCTATGCAAGTAGGCACCTTGGGTGTCCTCCCAGGTTGCCGGGCGCAAAAGCGCCGCTCTTAATGTTCCATGAACTCTAGCACGAAGTGGCAAATATCACAATGCGTTCCATATTCGGTTTCTAGCGATTATGTTTAATTGTTCGAAAAGATCGGTGGAAATTGAACAATTATTTATACGGATGGCAGTTAGAAGCACTTTCATCATGGCTGAGGTGCGGTCGAAGCGGAATAATCGAGGCAGTAACTGGCTCAGGCAAGACTAACGTCGCCATCGCTGCAATTCAAGACGCTCGTAGACGGGGACTATTTGTTCTAGTTGTGGTTCCGAGCAGAGTTCTGATGGAGCAGTGGACAAAACGACTTGTTGAGGCACTCCCAGATTCTCGAATCGGTAGACTTGGAGACAACTTCAGTGACCGATCAGACGACTGTGATGTGTTGGTCACGACTAGACATTCGGCAAGCGCTAAAAAACCGCTCCCACCAGATGACATGAGCGGTCTTATCGTTGCTGATGAGTGCCACGGTTTCGGTGGCGGTATTCTGCGAAAATCCCTTCTGCATGAATATGAAGAACGACTCGGTTTAACTGCCACACTTGAGCGATCCGATGACGCTGTCGATAAAACATTAATTCCGTATTTTGGTGGCGTTTGCTACAGGTACAACTTTTTAAAAGCTATTGAAGATGGAGTATGCGCCCAACCCCGAGTTGCATTTGTCGCCGTTCCACTATCAAAAGAGGAACGGAGTGAATATGAAGACACAGAAGCCACGCTTATATCAGCAAGACAAACATTAAGAGAAATAGAAGACATGCCTCAAAGTCCTTTCAGTGCATTTCTTGCAGCTGTTGCTTACCTGGCTGAAAAAGACGCTGGGCAAAATGGCAAAGCTGCCGTTACATATCTAGATGCATTCAGTAGGCGTCGGGAAATTGTTGCTGGGAGTAAAACTAAATACGAAGTGCTAAATAGGTTTGCTCCTGTGATGGAAAAATCAAACGGTACCATTCTCTTCACTCAAACAGTTAGCGCAGCGAATAATGCAATCACGAGATTGGATCCATTACTTAAGATCGATCTGATAACTGGAGCTACTGGACGAAACGAGAGAGAGAAACTCCTTAATTCCCTAAGGGAAGGAACACTTGATGTGATTGCTGCACCGCGAGTCCTCGATGAAGGAATAGACGTGCCTGATGCAAATTTGGGCGTAGTCATCAGTGCAAGTCGGACACGCAGGCAGATGATTCAACGAATGGGACGCATTCTTCGCCGTAAAGAAATAGGAAGCGGTGCCCGTTTCGTAATACTTTTCTCACGCGACACACTTGAAGACCCAACAGCTCAAGAACGAGATGGGTTCATGGAGGAAATCGAAAACATCAGTGAAACTTCCAAAATTTTCGATGTAGATGAATACGACGAATTGGCAACTTTCCTTGAATACAAGGGGCCAGAAATCCTTCCGGATATTCGAAAGATCGGACCCATGGCTGATCTTGATCAAATACCTGATGGCATTGATCCGATCGAGGAATATGCATGGTTAAGTTACTTATCTTGGACGCACATAACTGAACGACATGAAGAGGTGTGGGAGAATCCCCCGGTCACAACTATCACACCGCCATATTTAGAGTTCGACACCCCGTTATTGCCACAAATCACAAAAGAAAAGACGGCGCGTGCTAAGTCAGAAAGACTATCTACGGGTGAAAATCCAGTTAAATTATTTGAAACAGACGGTGGATATATCCTTCAATGCACTGGTTGTGGTGCTCTTTCTGAATTAACTCCCTTCCGTTGGAAGGCATTAGAGTCTGTTGTTGAATGCAGTTGCCTTTGGTGAGTCATTGTTTCAGTTTTAGAAGGATGGTTTAACTTGTGATACGACACGTGAAATACAACGAATCAACTCAAAACATTCTTGAAGTATTAGAAACTGATGGAGCGGTAATTATCGACTCACTTATATCCAAGTCAATAACATCTAAAATTTCTGACGAACTGAAACCTTATTTGGATGCTTGCCCAAAAGGCACAAATGATTTCTCAGGAACTTCCACCAAACGTGTTGGGGCTTTAATGGCTCGTTCAGCCGCTTGTCGGGATTTAGCGTTGCATCCTTTAATAAATGATTTGTGTGCGAAATATTTAGATGAATTCAGTGATGGCTACCAGTTGAATTTTACGCAAGCGATAGAAATTTCTCCGTCTGAAACCAGTCAATACCTGCATAGAGACCGAGGTGTCTGGGGAGGGTATGTCAATAGGAAGATTGAAACTCAATTCAGTACCGTTTGGGCAATAACAGACTTTACGGAAAAAAATGGTGCTACCTGTCTCGTGCCTGGTTCCCAGATTTGGGATAAGGACAGAGTCCCTTCAGAAAATGAAATAGTCTACGCAGAAATGTCAGCAGGATCAGTTCTGTTATATGGAGGATCAATTTTGCACGGTGGTGGATCAAACACCACTGAATCGGAAAATCGGCTTGGTGTATTCATCCATTATTGCCTTTCTTGGTTAAGACAAGAAGAAAACCAGTACCTCTCTTGTCCACCTGAGATTGCGAAAAAACTGCCTACTCAATTGCAAGAGTTGATGGGGTATTCGCTTGTCAGCCCGATTCTGGGATATTTTTCGCCACACGATAAAAAAGGCGTAGAACTCGTTTCGCCCAAACATATATTCGAGTAATAAACTCTGGCTAGAGATTGGAGAAAATAATGAAATTTGTTCAAATCATGGAATTCACAGGAAGCACATCAGAAGCGCTTGATTCAATCAAAAACTACATTGCTATTGCCGGTGCTGAAACAAAAGTTAAAAAAGCTACGGTTTGCGAAAATAGAGATAATCCAGGTCACCTGTTGCAAATAATTGAATTCGACTCATATGAAGACGCAATGATCAACAATGATTTAGAAGTCACAAAAAAGGCAGCGGAGGAAGACTCAGGCAGTTTTGGCGAAGTTCAGTTTAAAAACCTGGATGTCGTGGAAGTTTTCAACCTCTAATCGGGATCCACTCAACCGCATGCAACGCTTCGCAATATCTCTTCTTCTTATTTCCTTTTTAGCAACCTCCCAAGGTTGTTCATCAAGCCTCAATGACAACGAGGATCTAATACCTTCTAGTACGAAATTGGCAGTGTCAACAACAAGTGTTAACCAAAATCTTCAACTTGCAACAACTACTCAATTTGACTACAGCAGAGTTGACTACAGCGAAGATGAGCCGGACTTCCTATTCGAAGCAGCTGATAATTCTAAACTAAGTACAGATTGGCGCAATGACCTTTTATCGGAACTCCGTCTAGACGCTCCAGATTTTGATGTCCCTTACGTTCGTGAAGAGTGGGGTCCCGGTTGGATAGATGATAATTACAACTGTATAAATACAAGGCATGAAGTGCTGATTGAAGAATCACTAGCCACAGCAACCCTGGATGATCGAGGCTGTAATGTGATAGGCGGAAAATGGTACGACTATTATTCCGATGAGTTTTTCGAAGATCCAGCTGAGTTGGATATTGATCATCTGGTGCCACTTCACAATGCACATGTTTCTGGCGCTTCTAATTGGCCCTTGGAGACAAAAATTAACTTTTACAACGATTTAAATGACCCCCAACATCTAATTGCAGTTAGTTCATCAGCAAATCGCTCTAAGGGTTCTAGAGGTCCTGAGGTTTGGAAACCGGTAAACGATACTTACTGGTGCCAATATGCGTACTCGTGGATCGAAATAAAAGCCCGTTGGAATCTTTCTGTGAGTGAACTTGAATTAGAAGCACTAAAAGAAATGCTCAATTCCTGCGAAGGCTTACCTGAAGAGACCTACTGGTTCTCAAATTGGCTTTTACGTCAAGGAGCGATGTCAACCCAGGACATGTCGCTCACTGAAAATGAGAAAAAAACAGAGCTCCAAGGGTCTTTCGACGAAACTGTCGATACGAATAATGATTAAAGCAACTTGATAGTTACACACATTTAATGTAGATGAAAAAATCAGCAAAAGTACTCATCCTTCCCGGTGACGGGATCGGACAAGAAGTGATGGAGCAAGGCTTACGTGTCTTGGTGAAAGCTTCAAAGATTTTTAAATTCGACCTTTCAATCGAAGAAGATTTGATTCACGGACAAGCGTGGAGTGAATACGGGACATTTTGTCGAGATGAAACTGTAACTACAGCGAAAAATTCTGACGGGGTGCTGGTGGGTGCAGTTGGCGGAATGGACGGAGAAACCTTGCCTCATTCCTCAAACCCTGAAGAAAACGATGGGCTTATGAGATTACGAAAAGAACTCGATGTCTTCGTAGGGTTGCGTCCTGCCGTTGTTAGTCCTTCCCTTCTAGACGAGCTCCCCTTCAGGCCTAAGATCTCTAATGGGGTTGACATAATGATCTTGCGTGAAATGTGCGGCGGTGTGATGTTTGCAGAACCACGAGGTATTGAGACAATTTCTTCAACTGAAAAACGAGGATATGACACCTCTTCATACAGTACATTTGAAATTGAAAGACTCGCCAGAGTCGGCTTCCTCCTCGCAAGAAGGCGTAAGAAACATATCGTTTCAATTGACAAGGCAAATGTCATGGAGTCAGGTGTTTTGTGGCGCGAAGTCGTTCAGGCAGTCAGTTGCGAATTTCCTGATATCGAATTGGATCACATGTATGCCGACAATTGTTCTTATCAATTAGCTACTAACCCGAAGCAGTTCGATGTTATCCTCAGCGACAATTTGTTCGGCGATATTATTTCCGACCAGGCTGGTGCACTAGCAGGATCACTGGGAATGCTCCCCTCAGCATCACTACCCTTCCTTCCCTCTGCAGGTAAAACTTGCGCAAGAGGGATCTACGAGCCAGTACATGGATCGGCACCTGACATCTACGGCACAAACACTGCAAACCCTATTGGAATGATACTGAGTATTGCTCTTTTCATTGAGTACGGACTTGGTGGACTGGAAGAATCAGAAATCATCAGAAATGCTATAGAAAATACGCTCGCTAAAGGTGTCAGAACCAAAGATATTGGCGGACAAGCAACATCTGAAACGATCACTGATTCAATTATTGATGAGATCTCTGGTGCATCAAATTAAGAAATAGGAGCTTAGTCAATCAGGCCATCGACCGGTATTAATTCTCTTTCTGCATGCAACGCAGTACTCCTCCCATAATAGGTAACCGAGTGATGCGGACGGTTCATCCGATAAGGGTCGTGCGTATATGAAGGTATGCCTATATAACGACTACGTGCTCCTTCAATTTTTGACACCCGATGCATCGAATAACGACCCTTGAATATTTGAAGGTCACCTGGTTCCAAATCCAAAGAAATCACCCTGGTCCTGTCACCCTTCAATACTTCTTTGACATCCTGATAATTCTCTTCACCCGGAGCCCTAATGTTCGGGACATATTCGAAAACCCCCCCTTTCTCAGCTTTTTGAACCAACACTGAGATACTGAATTCGTTTCCGTCAAAATGCCATGGGAAATCCTGCCCCGGTTCCATCACCGAATAAGGATTCCTTGCGATCGGATCAGCGTAACGGTAAAGAGGTTTCCCTGTTCTTAGCGATTCCCATACAAAATGTGTTAGTACGTCAAGTTCGTAAATCCTATTTAACGGCGAGTTCAACGGCAGTAGATCTGAAGCTATAAAACCATTCGTGCGCAACGTAAAAAAGTTTCTTGGGTGTTCAGCATCAAATGATTCATCTCGTTGTGATGCATATGG
>JASMLT010000002.1 GCA_030748555.1 Acidimicrobiales bacterium | reverse complement strand
AAGGATTCGGACAGATTGAAGATGAACAAACGTGGGGAGGGGAGAGGTTGTCCTTTCCACGGATCCAGGGGGCAGATGTTTGCGGGACTGTTGTTGATGTCGGGAAGGACGCCGAAACTGGACTAATAGGTCGACGCGTTCTGGTGGATCCTTGTATACGGGACCCGAAGTCAGAAAACTGGCGAGACAACGCTAAATATCTTGGAAGCGAAATAAACGGCGCATTCGCTCAATATTGTGCAGTCCCGTTAAGAAACACATATCCAATCAATTCAGAAATGACAGATATAGAACTTGCCTCTTTTCCTTGCTCGTGGGCTACCGCTGAGCACATGATTACTAGATCACGTCTTAGGAAAGGTCAGACACTTGTAGTGACAGGAGCTTCAGGAGGAGTAGGTACTGCTTTAATACAGTTAGCCAAGCTACGTGAAGCCAATGTGATTGCAGTTTCAAGCTCAGAAAAATTCGATTTGGTTAAGGACTGTGGTGCTGATTTAGTTTTAGACCGCAATGAAAAGGAGCTTAAAGGTAACATCATTGAACTAGCAAAAGGCCCTGTCGACGTTCTAGCTGACGTCGCAGGTGGAAATAACTTTGCTCAACTGTTCGAGGCGATAACAAAAGGTGGGTGCTATGTTACATCTGGAGCCATAGCAGGACCAATAGTTGAGTTAGATTTGAGAACTCTCTATCTGAACGACATAGAGATGCATGGGTGCACAGTTTACGACCCTTCAGTTTTCCAATCGTTGGTCGAATATATAGAAAGAGAAAGAGTCAAACCAATCATTGGAGGAGTCTTCAGATTGGAAGAGATCAGAGAAGCACAGGAAGAATTTTCCAAAAAACAACATGTGGGAGCTATGGTTCTCACAGTCGATTAAGACTTAGTTAATTCCCCGTTCTTTGCCTTCCCAATAAGGCGCCCGCAGTTCTCTTTTCAGAACTTTCATTGCCCCGCTGAGAGGCAGAGGTTCCTCTCTGAACTCTATACTCTTGGGAACCTTGTATCCAGCGATCGAGTCTCGGGCATGCTCAATAAGAGCCTCTTCATCTGCACTTCCGCCAGCCTCGAGAACGACTATCGCATGAACGGCTTCGCCCCATGTGTCATCAGGGATTCCGATCACAGCCACTTGTGACACTTCAGGATGGCTAGAAATGGCATTTTCAACTTCAGAAGAATAAACATTTTCTCCACCAGAGACGATCATGTCTTTGACCCGGTCTACTAAAAACAGATAACCATCTTCATCGAAATATCCTGCGTCACCAGTGTGGTACCAGCCATTTGCAAAAACTTCTTCAGTTGCTTCGGTTTTATTCCAATATTCGGTCATGAAATTGCCGCCCCGAGCGCAAACTTCACCAATTTCTCCTTGAGGCAACTCGTTACCTTCCTCATCTTGAATTGAGACAACCGTCCCTATAACTGGTTTGCCAACACTGGAAAGCTTTTCACTTTCCAAAAAGTGATCGTCAGCGCCCAAAATGGTCAAGGTCGAAGAGCTTTCAGTCATTCCATAACCTTGGACCAACTCGAGGTCAGGGAAATCAGCAAAGAGTTTCTCTAAAATTTGCCTAGGCATCGGAGAAGCTCCATAAATAAGTTGTTTAAGAGACTTCAGGCGAGAAGGATCGTAACCCTCTGCTGCCAGGCACATGCCGATCATTGTAGGAACCATGAGTGTCTGCTCAACTTGATGGGCTTCTATTAGAGCCATTGCTCCCTCTGGGTCAAACATCGGAATGAAAACAACATTCCCTCCTGAATAAGGGGGAGCGAGAACACCGGTCATCGAAGCGGCATGAAACATTGGTGTTTGCATCAAATATGTAGAAACCTCAAAACCTCCTAGACCTATAAGACCGTGGTAAAGATTCAAAACTTGAGCTCTTTGAGTTATGAGCACACCTTTTGGAAGACCTGTAGTTCCGCCTGTGTACATAAGGACAACAGGATCATCCTCTTCAGGTTCTTCCGGTAAAGCCGGTGAAGAGGACTCAAGTAACTCTTCATACTTCAAATCATGTGGAACATCGCCTTCGCCAATCAAAACCACTTGTCGAATCGGGTCTTCATCACCTAGTTCTTCGCGAGCGGCAGTAATCAATGGGGCGAAAAACTGATCAGTGAAAATAACTTCAGTTCCTGAATCTTTCAGAATGTAAGCAAGCTCTTTAGGAGCTAGACGAAGGTTCAACGGATTAATAATCCCGGCGCCTAAAAACGCGGAATGCCAGAGTTCTAAAAACTGGTGACTGTTCAATGCCATAACGGCAAACCGGTCACTCTTGCTCACATTAAGCTCAGAGGAAAGACTGTCACATAAGCGTAGAACACGGTCATGATGGGTGTTCCAATCACTTTGATAGGAGCCATCGATAATTCCTGTATTCTCTCCATACTTTTGGATAGCTGGCAGATATAAACGTGCATAAATAAGTTCTTTCATACAAAGAAAGTTATCTCGTTTTATATGAAGTGTCACATGAAAATAGTTCTTCTATTAGAAGCGGATCCCATTCGAGTGGTCAAGCAAATGGCAATTGAGCGAAGATAAGGCATGCCCCGATCCGTATTTGTGCACGAGACAATAGACATAGTCGGACAAGGTCAATACGACTACATGGAACATGTTTCGAAAGAACCTACGAATTTCATGCCTGACATGACATCCCTCCAAGGCTCATTTTTTGTTCTTGGATTCGGTGGAGGAAGATGGCCCCAGGTAGTAAACATCTGGGACTGCGGAACAGATGGATGGGAAGGCTGGGGACGGAACCTTGACCGCCTAAATTTGAAGCGAAGAAACGCCTTTTATGGAGACTGGTGGGACGAAGCTTCCCAATGGAGAACAGGCGGTTATGACCGGGTCTGCGCAGGCGTTCAAGGATCTCCAACAACAGCAGAAATAGCTGAAAAAGGTATAAAGGGATCACTTTTCGTAAACGAAGTTCTTAGTGTGCAACCGGGAGAACAACTGAGTTTCCTCAATGAGGTCGTTGATAAGAGGGTTCCGGTGATGGAAGACTATAAAGTTTCCCCAACTGGCTTATGGGAAGTAACAACAAACACACATGAAGTAGTGATGGTTTGGTCAACCACTGTAGAAGACTGGACGCGAATGCGAAAAAACCTTGATACAACTAGAGGTCTTGATGACGCAGGTGAAGAGGACGAACGACTCGTGGAAAACCATAAACTTCTGTCTTCTTACGTAGTAAGTGGAGACACCCAATTGATGACCCCACTGCCTGGAACCGTCTATGGTCCATCCGAATGGGAAGAAGCAAATGAACAAGACTGGTACAAATAGGTTTAACTTCATGCAAAGAGGCATTTCAGACTATGAACTTATGAACCCAGAAGTTGCCGAGGGTCTCGAAATAATTGAGGTACCAATAGTAGACGGATGCTCGGAGGATGTATCTGAATATGCACTGATAATTGACGGAGACCCAGAAGAGTTTGAAGTCCCTATAGTTCCATGGCCAGTATCTGGGCAGAGGCCTCTCGACCCTGAAACAGGTATATGTGCTGGAACCACAGAAGGCTGGTTTTCTTCAGAATGGTCAGAGGGCAAACTGATAGGCAGAAATGAAGCAGTTGCAGGCGAGTATGTAATTGGTTTCGCTGTTGATAGCCACAAATCTTCCCCTAAAGCAGTTGACCTATGGCATATGAATCACCATCCGGATGGTGGTCAGCTTTTCTACTCGTCAGAACAAACCCCATTTGTCATACCAGTAATTCCTATTGGAGAAGAACCAGAAATCGCTAAAGCAAAAGCTATTTATTGCGACGGAACTTTCGGGATATGTCTCCTCCCAGGGGTTTGGCACGAAGGAGTTTTCCCGATTGGCGGGAATGGTCGGTTTTTTACAAGACAAGGAAGAGTCCACGGAAGAGTTTCAGTTGATTTTGGAAAAGAATTTGGCTGTCTACTTCGAGTTCCTTTAGAGATCCCCGATTAGGTCAGAGCGAGGTTCGCAAATTACGAGTGGTATATCCCTTTCGGTGCGTTTCTGATAATTCTCATAGTCAGGCCATTCAGCGACTGCAACAGGCCACAGCTCTTCTTTCTCCGCGGGAGTAGCAGTGCGAGCCACTAGATGGTGAACTTCACCCTTATCTTGGATTGTTACCTCAGGATCATCTAGAAGGTTTAAGTACCACATTGGATTTTTTGGGGCGCCCCCCATGGAAGCAACAGCTAGATAGCGAGCCCCTTCGCGAACTCTGACGATCGGACTACGCCGGATTGCACCCGTGCGACGTCCTTGTGTTGTCAAAATTACACATTTAGCTCCATGAAACTCATACCCGTCGGCTCCGTTTGTTTCTAGATAGCGTTCTACGTGTTCAGCTGCTGTATCCCAAGTACTAGGTATGTACTCTCCTTCAGTCATGGATGCACTTTAGATTCGAAATTTTTTAATGTCCAGCACGAGAAAGAATTAGTCAGAGTAAGTAATTCCTGATTTCAAGTTTGGATCCTTTCCTCAGACTATTAACTTAAACTTCGTAGTTAACTATTAGAAAACAGAAAGGCTTTCGATGCTTTTTCATGTAACACACCATCACACAGAGGCAATGTGTCCTGCTAAGAATGATGAGGTAATGGCAAAAACTTTCGGTGTAGTTTTGGACTCACTCAGAGAAAATGTAAATGAGGTTATAGGTGCTTGGGTGGCTCCTCCTGAACATGATTTCTTTTTTGTTGTAGACGCAGATGATGCTTCACAAATTTTTGCTGGACTGTTCCCAATCGTCGATATAGGAACCGCAAAGATCCAGCTAGTAAGTGATTACGCTGAAGCTTTGAGACTGCGGGCAGAGCTAGCCTCATAACAGGGGAGCGCACAAGCTTTCTTAAAATGGTGGAGCTGGGGGGAATCGAACCCCCGTCCGTCGGAGTGCACCCGCTTGCGATACGACCATTCCCGTGGCTGTGTCTTAAGGCTGTCACACTGCCGGATCAGTTAGCACAAGGCTCGCCTCAAGGTCTTTCCCTTAAGCCAGCGTTCTTTCGCGCCGTCAGCGGTCTATCCCTGCGGTCTCCTCCGCTTCTGTTGCCAGGCTGCGGTGGATCGGCCCCGCGTGCCGTTACCGGTCGCGATGACTCTCTACAACCTGACTAGGTCAGGCTGCGAGAGCGAGATCATCCGTGTTGGAGTCTCTTTTTAAGCCCCGTTTAAAGAGTCTGAGCAACTCTGGTCGCACAAAACGGCTACTGTCACCGGCGTCGAAACCGATCAGCCCCGTTAGGTGGAATATTTTTTACGTATTCACTATTAAGTTGTCAAAAAAGCTCTTAATGAGCCTTAACCATGATAACTCTGACTAGAGACACTTTCCCCAGATAACTATTGGGTTCTATTTCTTTGGTTTCTGGCTAAAGATCGCTCAGTTTCTCTTTGAGATTCACGTTTAGCAATCGCCTGCCTTTTGTCATGAAGTCGGCGACCACGTGCTAGAGCGATTTCGATTTTTGCACGACCTTTAGAGAAATAGAGTTTTAAAGGAATAACTGTCAAGCCATCTCTGTCGATTCGGCCAATAATCTGATTAATTTCTTTCCGATGCATAAGAAGTTTTCTGGGCTGATCTGGCTCATGTCCAGTCGCTAGGTTGCCAGTTTTTGAATAGGTATTTATATGAAGTCCTATAAGCCACAATTCTGAGCCTTCTGGACGAACATAAGATTCGGCTATCTGAACTTTAGATTCCCTTAGAGACTTGACCTCGCTACCTTGAAGCACAAGACCTGCTTCCCAAGTGTCGAGAATATCGTACTCATGACGGGCTTTACGGTTCGTAGCTACAGTCTTATCGTTTAAATCAACCACAGAACATGAGCGTAGTAGACAGAGAAGTGCGGTTACCCTAAAAGGAAGGATAATTTATTTCAATTAGGAGGCCTTGTGAGAGCTGATGGGCGCAAACATAACGAATTAAGATCATTTGGGTTTGAACGTGATTTTACAGAAATGGCTAATGGCTCTTGCTTGGTTACATTCGGTAAGACACGGGTGCTTTGCACGGCTTCGGTTGATGAAGAAGTACCGCGTTGGCTTAGAGACACAGGCAAAGGCTGGGTGACAGCAGAGTATTCAATGTTGCCAGGCTCAAGCCCTGAAAGAGTTAGAAGAAAGAATTCAGGCAGAAGTCAAGAAATTCAAAGGTTAATTGGCCGCTCTTTAAGAGCAGCAGTTGATTTATCAGCTATACCTGAACGTCAGGTAACAGTCGATTGTGATGTTATTCAGGCTGATGGAGGAACGCGAACGGCTTCCATATGTGGAGGATTTATTGCATTGCATGATGCGTTCACACGAATGATCTCCGCAGGTCAAATGGCAGAGCATCCCATTGCAGAAGAATTAGCAGCTGTTTCAGTGGGCGTGGTTGACGGAGAAGTTTGTTTGGATCTCCCATATGTTGAAGATTCAACAGCAGAAGTTGACTTGAACGTTGTCATGACAAGTTCTGGAAAGTTTGTAGAAGTGCAAGGAACAGCTGAAGATGGGCCATTCGAGAGAAAAAGTTTGGAAGAAATGCTTGATGCAGCTGAAATAGGAATCAAAGAAATTACCGAAGCCCAACGAAACCTTTTATCTTCCCCGCCAGTTGAACGCTCCAATTGATGCCTATTCCAAAATTGGTGATAGCAAGCGCTAACCCCGACAAGGTAGCTGAGATAGCAATTGTTTTGGAAGGGTTAGCGGTTTTAATCCCTAGGCCAGAAGGCATGCCAGACGTAATCGAAGATGGTGACGATTTAGAAGACAACGCAAGATTAAAGGCAGTGGCAGTATGTGAATTTGCCGGAAAACCTTCAGTAGCGGACGATACAGGACTTGAGATAGACGCGTTAAATGGTGCGCCCGGAGTGTATTCAGCACGTTTCGCAGGTGTCGATGCTACATATCAACAGAACGTAGAAAAAGTTCTTACCGATCTTGATGGTGTTCAAATGGGTCAAAGAACAGCGAGGTTCAAAACTGTAGCGATTGTTCGTTATCCAGATGGAAGAGAATTAATAGCGAACGGCACTGTAGAGGGGCACATAGCCCAGAACCCTTCAGGAGAAGAAGGGTTCGGTTACGACCCGATATTCGTTCCCGTAGAAGGCGATGGATCCACTTTCGCCCAGATGGGTGAAGAGAAACACAGGTTATCCCATAGGGGACGAGCATTTCGCCAACTCGGTTACATGTTGGCTGAAAACTAGAAAATTAGTTACTGGAAATAGGACTCGGAGTCCAAGAATGATTTAAGAATCTGTCGAATTCAGCATCAGTTACAGGCTCTGAAAAATGAAAACCTTGAGCTAAATCACATTGAAGTTTTTGCAACTGCTGTAATTGCGGTTCTGTTTCAACCCCCTCAGCCACAACTTGAAGACCCAGACTGTGCGCAAGAGCGACAGTGCCGGTAACAATGGCGGTGTCATCATCGTTGCTGTCGAGACCGGCAACGAAAGTCCTGTCAATCTTCAAAAAGTTAATCGGGAACCTTTTAAGGTAAGTCATCGAAGAGAAACCAGTTCCGAAATCATCAAGTCCCATACGTATGCCCAGTTCTGTTAGCTCTCCCAGAACCTGCTCTGTGACCGGATTAGCAGCTATAAGAGCACTTTCGGTGAACTCAAGAGCCACCTGTTGTGGTTCCAAGTTGTTAGTTTTTAGAGCTTCGCTCACTAGGCCTGGGAAGGCTGGGTCAGCCAATTGTCGTGCTGAAACGTTTACAGCCATGGAAAATGGCCTGTTGGCGTCTTTGCTCCATCGAGCAACACGTTGGAAAGCGAGAGTTAATACTTGACTGCCAAGATCTGCTATTAATCCGCTATCTTCAGCTACATCAATAAATTCCACAGGTTGGAGAAGTTCGCCTTCAGGTGTACGGATACGAGCTAAGGCTTCAGCCCCTACCACGGATCCGTCAGAGATTCTTACTACAGGCTGAAAATGAACTTCAATTCTCTTATTTTCGAGGGCGGATCTCAGAGTTTGTTCCACGGAGTGTCTTCGAACAGCTTGAGCTCGGAGATGGTCGTCAAACATTTCTGCCCTATCTCTGCCACCTTCTTTAGCTCTGTACATTGCGGTGTCGGCGTCTTGCAGGAGTTCAGCTGGCGACTCATCACCGAAGGCGATAGCTATACCAACACTTGTGGTTACTACAGTAGATTCGTTGCCGAGAGTTACAGGCTGAGCGACCGCTGAACGCACTCTCTCAGCAGCGACGAGTGCATCGGTAGTTCTGACCATGTTGCCTATTACAACTACAAATTCGTCACCACCTAGACGGGCGACGGTGTCATCAGGCCTGATTGTTTGTTCGAGTCTTCGTGCTGTTTCGCTTAGAAGTTCATCTCCTATACCGTGGCCTAAAGAATCATTAACAACTTTGAAACGGTCGAGGTCAAGGAATAAAACTCCTACCATCCGATCGTGTCTAGAAGCTCTATGTAAAGCATCGGCTAGACGCTCCAGCAGTAATGAGCGATTCGGTAATCCGGTTAACTCATCATGAAATGCTTTTTCTTCTAGTTGTGCTGCAACTTCGACGCGTTCAGTAATATCTCTGGCATTAATAACAATCCCTGAAACGGCAGGGTTGTTTAGGAGGTTGGTGGTTACAACTTCCATATGTCTCCATCCGCCATCTGCATGCGCTACACGAGCTTCAAGTGATGGGGAAATCCCAGGTGTATTAACGATTTCCTCCATTTTCCCCATAAGGTTTTCTCTGTCATCAGGATGTATGAGGTCAAAAACTGGTGTTCCCTCCAATTCAGAAGCACTCAGATTCAACACCCGTGCTACAGCAGGGCTTGCATAGATAACTCGGCCAACATCGTCGGCAACACACACAAGATCCGAAGCGTGCTCTACGAGTGCAGCTAATCGTATTTCAGAAGCTTCTACTCGTTGTTCAGCGGCTTTTAGTTCGGAAAGGTCTCGAGCGACCATGGAAATAGCTTCTATTTGGTTTTCTTCGTTCCTATGAGCTACCAAAAGCGTTGAAATTGGCAGGATTTGATTTTGCGAAGTTGATAATCGTAATTCCCCTCTCCAAGTTCCACTAGATCTAACAGTAGGCAGAGCAACGGTCGCATATTGAGCTTGCGACCAGCTGTCTAGAGAGTCCAAAAGTTGTTCGTTTGATCTGAAATTTAGATGACTCGCAATTGCATCGTTTGCCCAAGTTATTGCTCGACCTAATGGATCAAGTATTGCTACAAGGTCGGGGCTTGCTTCTAGAACCCGGGTTAGCTCTTTTGCTCTTTTTGCTTCTTCCATTTCTTCGGAAATATCTGAGAGCAGCATCACACTTCCTTCAGGAGTGCTGGAAGAATCCGTTAGAGGAATGGTTGAGACATCTACCCATCTTGTCTGTCCTGAAATATTTTGAAGTTTCAATCTTCCTCTAATTGAAGATCCGTTTTTCAGGGAATGATTTAAATCGGTCAGGAAGTCTTCTCGGCTTTCTTCATCCAGCATTTCCATCCAGCCAAATTCAAGACCGGATTCGATGGTTTGTCCTGTAGAAACAGACCATTGTGAGTTGATTTGAATAGCAGAGCCATCTGATCTTAAGTGGATCATGGCTGTAGGAGCGGCCTCAATCAGATCTTCTAAACCTTGCATTTTGGACGTTGAGTCACCTTGATTGTTCATGTGCGGACGGGGGGACTCGAACCCCCACGCCTTGCGGCGCCAGCTCCTAAGGCTGGTGCGTCTGCCAATTCCGCCACGTCCGCAGACCAGCTATTAGTTGGTCAGTGCATTTCGCCCCGTCGGACGATTACTTTGTCAATTATTCCATAATCGCTAGCTTCTTCAGCTGTAAACCAACGATCACGGTCACTGTCTGTTTCTATTGTCTCTATTGATTGACCTGTATGTTCAGCTATCCGCTGTTGAAGTATTTGCTTCGTGAAAGCCATTTGTTCAGCTTGGATAGCAATATCGGTTGCATCACCGCGCACGCCACCTAGCGGCTGGTGCATCAAGATACGGGCATGAGGCAATGCGAATCGTTTACCTTTAGCTCCTGCACAGAGTAGAAACTGACCCATAGAAGCCCCTAGTCCCATACATATGGTTCCCACTTCGGGTTCCACAAATTGCATAGTGTCATATATTGCCATGCCAGATGTCACTGAACCTCCTGGCGAGTTTATGTATAGCCAAATAGGTTTTTCTTGATCTTGTGCTTCTAAGAAAAGCATTTGGGCGATTATGAAGTTAGCGACTTCGTCGTCTACGGCAGTACCTAAAAAAACTATTCGGTCTTTTAGGAGTCGTTGAAACACATCAAATCGATTTAAATCCAATCGATCTATTTCATTTGACATTTTGGTTTTTTGGTTTGGTGATAATTCATTCATTACTATGCAGGTTAGCGGGACAGAGGCCTGTGAAGGTCAAGATTGGGATGCTTCTGCCTTACTTCTTAATTCTTTTACAGCATTTTCAAGACCCTTAGGATCCTTATAGAGAGCGCTTCCGGAAACTAGAACATTTGCACCAGCTTGAACTGCACCAGAAACTGTCTCGACACCAATGCCACCATCAACTTCAATATCACAATCTAAGCCATCGAGTATCTCTGACACGCGTTTAATTTTTGGTTCCATTGATGAAATATATTTTTGACCCCCGAAACCTGGGTTTACGGTCATGACCAAAGCTAAACCAATTAGATCTTTAACTTCATTGATGAGTTCTGGCGGAGTATGAGGGTTGAGTGCAACTCCTGGAACAACACCGCTGTCTGCAATGTATTTGAGCGTTCGGTGCAAATGTAAACATGCTTCAGCATGAACAATTACTATGTCGCAACCGGCATCTACATAACGGTCGATTAGATTGTCTGGTTCAACGACCATTAAGTGTGCTTCGAAAGGAACTTTGACGAGAGGGCGTATTGATTTAATGACGTCTGGCCCGAAAGTTAAATTTGGAACGAAAACTCCGTCCATCACGTCAAATTGAATTCGATCCACCCCCGCTTCTTCTAAAGCTATACATTCCTCGCCCAAGCGCGAAAAATCTGCGGGCAAAACTGACGGGGCAATAGCAATTGGTCTCTTCACAACATAGACATTAGACCGAATGAGCTCTCAAATCATGTCTAAATCTAAGATCCTCTGGATAAGGGAAGAATTCCGGCAAATCACCGTCGGCTAATTGTTTTTGAACCCTTTGCCAAAATTTGACTGTGAAAAGGTCTTTATGTGACTCTTTGAAATTCTCCCAAATCTCGATCGGAACAGTTTTTGGAAAACTCATAAACGTTTCAAATTGTTCAGGAAATGCATCTCCCTCTTGAATAGCAAACCAAGGTTGAGCGCGCATTTCATCTTCATGATCTTTAGTGTCGGGAATACTTCTAAATCGGCACTCTTCGAGTAGTGCAAGTTCGTCATAGTCGTAGAAAACAACGTTTCCATGTCTTGTAACTCCAAAGTTTTTCGTGAACAAATCACCAGGCCAAACATTTGCAGCCGCTAGGTCTTTAATCGCATAACCCCAGTCAATAGCTGCTGCCTCAGCTTTCTCTTGAGACATCTCTTGAAGGTAAAGATTTAAGGGGTAGACGTGGCGCTCTGTATAAGCATGCTTGATAATCACTTTGTCGTCCTCCACAAAAACAGATTCGCTTGCATCTTCTAGTAGTTCCGAAAGGAGTTCTGGATCAAAACGGTCACGGCTGAAAGAAAGGTTTTCAAATTCTTGTGTATCCACCATTCTGCCCACTCGGTCACGACTGTAGACGAGATCGTATCGACGTCTAACAGCATCCCTCGTGGTGTTCTTTGGAGGGTCAAAGTGGTCTTTGATGATTTTGAAAACGACGTTAAAAGAAACCAAAGTAAAAACAGCCATAACCATTCCAGGGGTTCCACGGGCTTTTACGAATCTGTCATTAGAGGTCTGCAAGTGGCGGTATAAAGACCGGTAAAGACTGCTTTTACCATGTTGCGGATAGCCGAGTGCGGTGTAAATTTGGTGTAACGACTTGGTAGGAAGTAAGGATTTCAGGAAACCGACTACTGCTGAAGGATTCGGCCAGTCAACGAAAAAATATGACCTTGTGAATCCGAAAAGTCGGCTGCCCAAATCTTCAGTTAGTAGCACTGTGTCTACAACTAATCCATTGGGTCCATGAAGTAGTGGAAGAATGAATGGTGTTACTCGGTTCAAGAACCTGACTCTTCCAATTAGATAGGCACCCCGATTTCTGTAAAACACGGGTTTAAGCATGTCTATTCCATCTAGCTTGAGACCTCCCCATGAATTCATCAGAAAAGCATCTAAGCGGCCAGCTACAAGTTTTGCATCGCGTGAACGGTCTTCCCATCCAACGTTTAATTCATAAGAAGACAAGAGAGAGTCAACTAGTGCAGCTGAATCTCCATGACGTGTCCAAGTGTTGAACACTTCGGCTTTAGACTCACCACGTGAGATTGTCGTCGCACCGAACCATCTAATTTCCACATCGTTGTCAATTCCGATTGTTGTAAAAACACGTCTGGCCACTGAGTTGAAAAAAGTTTCAGCGAGTCCTTGATCTGGTCGTCTGGCTACAAACTGCTGGTATATGTCACGGGAGTTGCGCCATTCTCCACGTTTGTCAGTTACTTGATCCAACAAATCCTGAACCTGTGAGACCACCTCTAAAACTTTTACCTGGTGAAGTCCTAGACGTTCGCTTGCATTGACTTCGTTCATAGACCACTGTTTTGAAGCAAAGTGTTCACCTGCTTTTTGAGAGATTTCTTGCACAGATTCCATGTAAGAAATGAAAGAAAAGAAGATTATTTCTGACACCTCCAGCGCAACATTATTTTCATTTTTTGAATTGATAGCAAGAGAACTGTTTTTAAGTTTGGAAAAGAAACTCAATTTTTTCCTTCCAAACGCTCGGCGGCCCAACCCCCTGGAAGCCAACCGTCTGTTTTTACACGTCGGTAGATAAACATCCATTTACCATTTATATTTTCGAATTTGTCTTCGTAGCGCCCCCAGTGGTCTATGCCATGTGAAAGAAAGACTGAGAAATAACTTTTGGAGTTTGCTTTCGTGGTTCCTTCGAATTCGATATGAGTGGATGCAGTGTGGTGTTGGATGTATGCAGGCGAATTACCTTTTGATAAAGAATCGTTAGTATCTGTAAATATTGTCTTTATCTGATCAGTGCCTTCGTATAGTCGGCCGTCATCAATATCCATCACAGCTGTCTCAGCAAAAAGTTCCATTAAGTCATCGAAACGACCACGATCGCCGAAAGAGTTATAAGCGGATATAAGATCACGAATTTCCGCATAAGCTTCTAATTGCCATAATTCCATACATCTAGGGTGCCTCCAATGAACGATTTAACCGACATTCAGACACGATTTCCAGCTTTATTTGATGGCTGGGCGCGCTTTGATGGGCCTGCAGGCACTCAAGTAGTTGATACGGCGATTGACGCTATGAGTGATTGGCAACGTAGCGGAAGAAATGCAAATAGTCATGGAGCTTTTCCAGCGGCACAAGCTTGTGATGATCTTGTTGATGAGACAAGTGAGACAATGGGTGAATTCCTTTCTGCGGATCCTGCAGGAATGACTTTTGGGCCAAGTACAACTGCCAACATGATGGCATTGACAAGAGCAGTTGCGGTCGATCTGAAACCAGAAGATGAGATTATTTGCACCACTCTTGATCATGATGCCAATGTTGCACCTTGGATGTTGGCGGCTCGCGATTCGGGATCCACAGTTCGAATGGCAGAATTCGATCCCAATACTGGGAGACTCGAAGCAGAATCTGTTATCAATTTGATAAATCGGCGAACAAAATGGATTGCAGTAACCGGATCATCAAATGTTATTGGTTCGATTCCTGATGTTATTTCTATAACAACAGCTGCACATGAAGCAGGTGCAAAAGTAGCCGTAGATGGAGTGCATTTAACACCGCACAGAAAAGTTGACATTAATGAAATGGGTTGCGATGTTTACGCAACTTCTTCGTATAAGTGGTACGGGCCACACGCGGGAATTATGTGGATAGAGCCTGAATTATTAAATAATTTACCGGTATACAAGGTGCGTCCATCCCCCGAAAAAGGAGCCGGACGATTTCAATATGGGACACCTCCATGGGAGACTCTTGCTGGAATAAAAGAAGCTGCAAAATTTTTGCTTAGTGTAGGTTTTGAATCTTTAGTTGAACACGAATCTGCAAGGTTTGAACGACTGCTTTCAGGTCTTATGGGTATGCCAAAAGTTCGCGTGTTGGGACCTCACGATAACAAAGACAGGGCGCCCACATTGATGTTTCTTGTAGACGGAAAAGAACCAGAAGAAATAGCTCAAAAAATTGCAAAGGCTAAAGTAGCGGTCTGGGATGGGCACAATTATGCAGTTGAAGCCATGAACCCCCTAGGGCTTGATGAAAAAGGGGCGGTTCGAGCAGGTGTTTGTATTTATATTGATGACAAAGATGTTGATCGATTGCTAGAAGCAGTTTCATTAATTTGAAAAAAGCCTGAAAATCTACGAGTAGTCGCCTACTCTGAACTTATTACCTAGGAGGTTTGCATGAGACTGACACAATTCAGCCATGGTGCTGGTTGAGGCTGCAAACTCTCTCCGAGTGACCTGGAGCAGGTTCTGCACCGACTTAAACCACAAAAATCAAAAAATCTAATCGTCGGATCATCGACAGGTGACGATGCTGCAGTTTGGCAGTTAGATGAAGACAGAGCACTGGTAATGACAGCGGATTTTATAACTCCCGTAATCGATGACGCCCTTACCTGGGGGAAAGTAGCCGCAACTAATGCTGTTTCAGACATTTATGCAATGGGTGCGAAACCATTAATGGCGATTAATTTGGTTGGCTGGAATTCTGAAGAACTTCCGATGGAACTATTATCGGAAGTTTTGGAAGGTGCGGATCAGGTCGCTGAAGAAGCAGGTTTTGTGATAGCTGGTGGACATACAGTCGAAGACCCTGAGCCAAAATTCGGATTAGCTATTGTGGGTGAAGTGGATCCTAAATACTTGTTAAAGAATTCTGGATTCCGTGAAAATGATTTGTTGATACTTACTAAAAAGCTTGGAGTGGGTGTAATAACCACAGCAATAAAAAAGCAAGAATCAACCGAAGAAGCTACGGATGCAGCGATTGCATCGATGCTCAGACTTAACGATCAGGCAGCAGAAATAGCGCTTGAAGCTGGTGCAACTGGGGCTACCGATATAACTGGGTTCGGATTATTAGGACACCTGGGAAGAGCAGCAAGAGAGTCAAAAGTTGACGTAGAAATAGATGTTTCAGAAATACCCATATTGCCCGATGCGCGTAATTTAGCTTTAGCGGGAAATTTGCCGGGTGGCAGTAAGAGGAACCTTGAGTGGATTGAATCACAATTGGATGCCGGTTCCATTGAAGAAATAGACGTTCATCTTTTAGCAGATGCACAGACTTCAGGCGGTCTTGTGTTCGGTGTAGGGCCTGAAGAAGCTGAAACAACTCTTAAGAAACTGATCGAAGCAGAACATGATGCTGCAGTAATCGGACGGATGAATTCCGGAAGTGGTTTGATTAGATTGTCCAGTAAGCACAAATAAACTAGCTTGGTATTGTGACTCGGAAGCTAAAGAAGTTCATTCCTCAAACAGAAGAGGAGATGACAGCTGAGTGGTTGACAGAGTCCTTTAGAGAATCAGGAGTAGGCAACAAGTCGAACGTTATTTCATTTTCATCTAAAGAACCTGAAAGCGGCGAAGGTTTTTCAGGTTTGACATTACGGGTTGATTTAGAGTGGGACAATTTCGAAGAAGGAATGCCAAAAACGGTATTAGTGAAATTCCCCTCCACTGATCTTAAGAACCGTGCCTTGATTGAACGTGACAGAGCGTACGATAGAGAGTTTGATTTTTATGAACGTTTTTCGGATCGATTTCCCGTAAGAGTGCCAAAACTTATCTATTCAGTTCGTGACCCAATTTCGGATATTGAATCACGAAGAAAACTGAATAAGAGACTTGAGTTGCTGCCAGATGGTGCTTCTAAGTTTTTAGGGGGAAATGCTAGGAAGTTCATACGTCCGTCAAGTCGAAGATACGCATTGATTACCGAGTTCATCGAAAATGCCCGAACCACGACAACTGAAAATCTCGCCCCAGAAGAAGACTTGCTGGAAATACTCAAATCGTTAGCAGTTGTTCATGCTCACTGGTGGAGACACCCTTTGTTGGATGACGACAAAGAGGGGATTGCATGGCCAACCGTTACACATACTCCAAAATTGATGAACGGCCTTTACAGGGGCTCAAGGGAGAGTGTTATCGAAAAGAACCCAGAACTTTTCAGCCCGGACGTGGTTCGCCTAACTGATTGGTTTTCAGACAATGTTGTTGATGCCGTTGGTTTTTTAAATGAGAAAATGACCCTTTTGCGAGGAGATACACGTACTGACAACATGTTATTTTCGGCTGAAGGTTTAGTCATGGTTGATTTTGGGAGCTTTAGCTCTGGTAGACCCAGTTGCGATGTTGCTAATCTGCTTTCTTCATGCATAGAACCGAGCTCCAACTCATTCAATATTTATCAGCATTTGTCGGACTTCTATTACGAATCCCTAGTTTCAAATGGTGTGACAGACTACTCAAAAGCTCAGCATGAAAATGATATGCAGGTCTGCTTGGCGCTTCAGGCCTACCTTTTGGTTCTGGCAGCAGCACATTACGAAGCTGATTACGGCGAAAGTTCCTTGGTTAAAATTTGGTTAGAAAGATTGAAAGGTCTGATCCCTCTAACGAGTCCTCTTTTAGAGCAAGTCGCTACTGTTTAACGTAATCTAGGTTCTGGTCGCTCTCCAGTGGAAAAATTTTCCGCACCGTCCTGCAAAGCTTGTGAGTCGATTGCAGTAGAAAGTAATGACGGGGCTATAGATCTTCCGCCCAGTCTACCTAGATCTCGCGCAGCCCAGATCGCCCTGAGAGTCCCTTGAACTGCCGATGGAGGTGATGTTGCGATTGATACAGCTAACTCATCTGCTTTAGATTTCAGTTCGGATGCAGGTACGACTTCGGTTACTAGACCCATTCTTAAAGCTGTTTCTGCAGAAATTCGTTCAGAGTTTCCTGTTAACGACATTCGCATAACTTCCCCAAAAGGCATTTTGTTCAACATGCTCATTGGCTCGTAGATCGCTGGCATTCCATAAGACACGTGTGGGTCAAAAAAAGTAGCGTGTTCAGCTGCGATCAAAATGTCGCATTCACCAAGAAAGTAAAACGCCCCGCCGCATGCCATGCCATTCACTGCACCTATAACCGGTTTCCAAAGATCATTAGATTTGGGTCCCAGCCAGTCACCAGGATCGTCGTACATAAAGTTATTAGAAGTTCCATAAAATCCTTTGTCTTGGTCAATAGCTGTAAAAGGTTCATCCCTGTCGATCCCTACACAGAATGCTTTTTCACCTGAACCTGTAAGAACAATTACGTTAACTGCGTCATTTGAGCGTAGAGATTGCCATAGAGAGCGAAACTCCTCTTGCATTTCTGAAGTAAACGAATTGTGAGCTTCAGGCCGATTTATCGTTACCCAAGCAACAGAATCCTTCTCTTCGTATATGAGAGTTTTGTATTCATTCATAAAAGACTCCAATTTGTAAGGCACGTGCTCTTTGACAATGATATTCGAATCTAAGCACTCCCAGTAACTCAGAATAGTTCATCGTGGGTAACCTTTATGTAACCAGCACAAATGGAGACCTTATGAATGGGGAATTAACTTTCGAACCTTTCGACTGTGACAACCATTATTACGAAAGCGAAGATGCTTTTACTCGCCATGTCCCAGAAGAAATGCAGGCTCGAGTAGTGCAGTGGGCGGAAGTCAACGGAAGAAAATATCACGTAGTAGGAGGAAAATTAAGCAGGGCTGTAACAAATCCGACTTGGAACCCAATAGCAAAGCCGGGCGCTTTACACAAATATTTTCGTGGAAACCCAGAAGGCAAGAACCCTATGGAATACCTAAAAGACAGGGAACCGCTTCCAGCAGCCTATATAGATAGAGATGCAAGGTTGAAAGTTATAGAGTCTCAAAACCTTGAGGCCATATGGCTATTTCCAACTCTGGGAGTGCTTTACGAGGAATTGTTAAAAGATGACACACCGGCTGTTGTAACACTGATGCGCGGATTCAACAGGTGGATCGAAGAAGACTGGGGATTTGACTACAAGGGAAAAATATTCGCCTCCCCATATATTTCTTTGGTGGATTTAGACCAAGCAGTATCAGAGTTGGAATGGTGCCTGGAAAAAGGAGCTCGAACTATTGTGATGCGCCCAGCCCCGGTATGGACTGAAGGAGGTCAGTTGTCTCCTGGTGATCCGGTCTTCGACCCATTTTGGTCACGTGTCAATGAAGCAGGGATCACTACTGTTATTCATGCGGGCGACAGCGGATATTCATCTCAGGGCTACGCAGAAGACAGCTTTGGGAGCAGTATGACTGGTCGTTACAGGCCATCAATAAAAGCTTTCAGTATTGAAAGGGCGGCACATGACTGGTTAATCACGATGTCGATGGAACGCATGTATACACGTTTTCCGAATTTACGTATAGCTTCAGTCGAAAACGGCGCTGACTACTTAGAGATACTTTTTAGAAAACTTAAACAACAGGCGATGAAATCCCCCAGCTGGTTCGATGAGGACCCTGTAGAACTTTTTCGTCATCATGTGTGGATGAATCCATTTTGGGAAGACAACGTTTATGAGGTTATTGAATTGATGGGCTCCGATCATGTGATTTTCGGTTCTGACTGGCCACATATCGAAGGCATGCCAACTCCTCTTGACTATTTAGAAGAGGTAGAGGATCTGAATCACGATGACCTGCAGCTTGTAATGAGAGACAACACAAGGTATTTGAACACTCTCAGAAGCCTCTAGAAAGAAAATAGGCCGATATGTCTGAATGGGAACCTGAACTGGAAGAACTAAACCTCCGTGAATCTTTGGCCGAAAAAATGGGTGGCAGCGAAAAAGTTGAACGCCAGAATCAAAGAGGGAAACTAAATGTAAGAGAAAGAATTGAACTTTTGCTAGACGAAGGCTCTTTTCATGAAATTGGGAAAATAGCGGGTAAAGGAACATATGACGAGAATGGAGAACTGCTCGACTTGCAGCCCTCAAATTTCATTTTTGGCAGAGGGCAAATAGACAGTCGAACAGTCGTAGTGGCAGGGGATGACTTCACGGTCAGAGGTGGAGCAGCAGATGCATCGATAATTTCAAAACAGGTAAGTGCCGAGCAAATGGCCAATGAGCTGCGTATTCCAATAATCAGGTTGATTGACGGGACAGGAGGAGGGGGATCTGTGAAGACCCTTGATTCCCAGGAGCATTCCAAGGGAGCTATAAGCGACAATACTTACGGCAAAGGTGCTAGAACCTATGTTCCATTAAATCCCGGGTGGGAGCATGTGGTTTCAAATCTTGCGACAGTCCCCACGGTTTCATTATGTTTAGGCCCAGTAGCCGGATTGGGAGCCGCACGAGCAGTTTCCAGCCATTACTCGGTAATGGTTAAAGGTCTCTCGCAGCTTTTTGTAGCAGGGCCACCAGTTGTAAACGCATTAGGGGTAGAGGAAGTTGACAAAGAAAGTCTGGGAGGCAGCCGAATCCAAACCCGAAACGGTTCCATAGACGATGAAGTCGAATCTGAAGAAGAGGCGTTTGAAACTGCTAGAAAGTTTCTTTCTTATCTTCCATCTTCTGTGTTTGAAAAAGCAGAAAGACTACCAACAGAGGATCCGGTCTCACGAACTGATCCAGACCTGAATGGCATAATCCCGAGGGACAGGCGACAAGTCTACAAAATGAGGGAGATAATAGAATCAGTTTTCGACATGTCCTCCTTTTTTGAAATGTCAGCATCTTTTGGACGTTCTGCAATCACAGGATTCGCTCGTTTGGATGGTTGGCCTGTAGCTGTACTGGCGGGAGACCCTTACCATTACGGTGGTGGATGGACAGCAGAAGCTGCCCAAAAAGTCGTCCGTTTCGTAGACCTCGCTGAAACTTTTCACTTACCTATTGTGCACTTGGTGGACAATCCAGGGTTTGTTATCGGAACAGAGTCTGAAAAACAGGCAACGATCCGACATGGTGCACGAGCTTTAGCGGCTGTATATCAGGCAAGTGTTCCTTGGTGTTCTGTCCTTATACGTAAAGCCTTCGGCGTGGCAGGTGCTGCACACTCTCCAGGTCACAGATTCCAATATCGGTATGCGTGGCCGTCAGGCGACTGGGGGTCTCTTCCTGTTGAAGGAGGGGTTGAAGCTGCCTACAGTGCGGAGTTGGAAAATTCAGAAAATCCAGAGCAACTACTTGAAGAGATAACAGAAAGGTTGAATAAGGTTCGTTCACCCTTTAGAACAGCGGAAGCATTTTTGGTCGAAGAAATCATCGAACCTGCTAAAACCAGGCCCCTTTTGTGCGAATTCGCTAACCTAGCAGCACCACTTCGAGGTGGGCCTTCCTCCGGTTTTGGGTATAGGCCATAAAATTTGTTCTGCTGGTCTCTTATTTAGGAAATATCTATAACGGCAACGACACTGTCTTGTTCCACCTGGTCGCCTTCGGTGACTAAAATCTCTCGTAGTGTTCCTGAGCTAGGGGAGTCGACTGGGATTTCCATTTTCATCGACTCAACGACTAGAACCGTTTCTCCTGCTTCGACGGTCTGACCTGCTTTTGATACAACTTTCCAAACAGTCCCCTGTACAGGTGTTTCAAGCTTCACTTCATTCACACCTAGATTTGAGCAGGAAGTTAAGTCGTCAATGTTATTGGCCATCAAAATATTTTTTGACTAAGGTTTTTGCATGTCAGCTTGCCCAACTTTAGAGACAGAGAATCTCATATTAAGACCGTTTAAAGACGAAGATACGAATGATTTTTTCTCAATGATGGACAGTCGCGAAGTTCGCGAAGCTTTACATGTTCCAGATAATGAAGGAATCTCTGAGGCGTTTCACGCTATGTCGGCATGGCTTGGTCAGTGGGAGTTGCGCGGCACGGGTCACTGGGCTCTTGAAGAGAAGAATTCAGGGCAATTTGTCGGACGGGCAGGGTTGCATAGACCTGAACGTCATGACTGGCCAGGTGTGGAGGTCGGCTGGGCGCTCCACCCCGATTATTGGGGACGAGGTTATGCCACTGAGGCAGGAGCAGCAGCAGTGCGCTACGGATTCGACGAACTTGAAGTCGACAAACTATTTAGTTGCATTTTGCCAGAAAACCACCGGTCACAGGCTGTAGCAAAGCGGCTTGGCTTTGAATTTCTAGAAGAAAGAGTTTTGGCGTTTTTCCCAAAATTACCTCATGGGATATGGGTATTAAACAGGAATTAATTGCAACTTAGTTGGCAAGAATTAATGGGTCGGCATCTGATTTGTTTATAACTAGTTGGTCACATACGGGGTCTTTTATGACTGTAATGCCGGATGCTCCCTCTATTTGCCGAATGAAAGATGCTTCTTTTATATTGGTTTTCGCCCAACTGTCAAAACGAAAAAGCTCTCCGGTTGAAACTCTTAAAAGCCAAGGCAATTTCGTTCCGCTGCATTCACGGACAGCAACCATGTCTCCCAGCTCGCCAAATTGGTAACGGTAACCCGAGTGTTCGATTATTGGCCCATCAGTTGAGACAACAACAGGTGTCTCAATAGAATCCTCTGTCTTTATATTCTTGTCAGAAGTAGTGAAATAGATTATTAAACCTATGAGAAACAACAGTATGCCTATTTGGGATGCTGTCTTTTTTTTCGACCATGTTGGCAACTCTCCGACTAGAGCGGAAATTTCCTCCGTATCGGATTGGTTTTTCAGACTTTCGTTCATTCTTTTCTTATGGATAGACATTTGCCGACATGCAAACCATACGCCTTGAAGCCGAAATCACAAAATTTTTGGATCAAGGGAAAATGAAATAAGTATGCATAGGATCGATTTTTAGATGGTCTAACATTCAAAAATGGATGAGGAATCAACGACTTCGAACCTGAGAGTTAAATGGATGAGCAGTAATGAAGCCGCCGAACGTCTAGGTGTTACGACAGCCACCCTGTACAGGTTTATAGATGAAGGTCGCTTGCCGGCATACCGAATGGGAAGAGTTATAAGACTTAAAGAAAGTGAATTAGAAGATTTTGAGAGAACTTGCCGCATAGAACCAGGTTCTCTATCCCATTTGATTCAAGAGTGACCAAATACCCTGCATAAAGCAAATTATTCCTATACAGGTAGGGTAAATTCAAAGGAATAATTTCCGAAAATATTACCCAGCAGGTTTTAATTGAACCCTTTTCCTAATCAAATCGAAGATTTTTTTCCAGACACTGCTCCACTCAGTGAAGCGCGTAATTCGGCGTTAGAACAACTTTCAAAAACTGAATTTCCAAACCCAGGACAAGAGGTGTGGAAGTACTCGAAAATTTTTGACCTGGACTTGGAATCCCTTACACCTTCTCTTAAAAATCCTTCTGACAAAAAAACTGAACCAAGTTTTCTAGACCTCGAACAGTCGGAGTTGGTAGAGATTACTGATGGTTGGTTGACAGGGCAAAAAGTCAGCACTCTTTCAGATTCTTCTGGAGTGTATGTAGGTTCTTTAGCCAATATGGGTGCAGATCTAGCTCACATTGAAAAACACCTTAGTAAGCCTAAAGATTTTTTCGATTGTTTAAATCATTCATACAATCCTGAAATTTTACTGATACACGTGCCAGATGGAGTGACTCTCGAATCGCCGATATACATAAAAGTTCAATCTGTCACCGCCGGATCAGTTGCATGCCCGAGAATTGTTGTCAATTTGGGTGAGAACTCTGAAGCGAAAATAATCGAACATCACTTGTCTAATAGTGGCGAGTCTCTCTCAGTTCCCATTTTGGATGCCCACGTTGGTCAGAGCAGCCGTTTGATGCATCGTGTTGTGCAAGACTTGGGAGAAAAAACGTGGCAGGTCGCCAAACAGAACTTCCAACTAGAAAAAGACTCTTGCGTTGAAATATTTGCCGCTGCCTTCGGAGGCGACTATGCACGAAGCGAAATACGCTGCGAGCTCAAAGGGAGAGGGTCAGAGGCCTATTTATCAGCTGCATATTTTGGAAATGAGGAACAAACTTTAGATTTCCGTACTTTTCAAAAACACGAAGCTCCGAATACAACCAGCAAGTTGCTTTTCAAAGGAGCTTTAGACGGGGATTCAAGGTCAATCTATTCAGGTCTGATAAAAGTCCTGCCTGAAGCAGTTGGAACAAAAGCTCAACAGACGAATAGAAATATAAAACTTTCTGAAAATGCTTGGGCTGAAAGCGTCCCTAATCTTGAAATAGAAACCAATGATGTGGTTTGCAACCATGCATCAACTGTTTCAGGAATAGATGAAGAACAACTGTTTTATTTAGAGAGCAAAGGAATCGAAACCTCAGCAGCGGAACGTTTGATAATAGCGGGCTTTTTTGATGAAGTTACTTCAAAAGTAGACGACCCTCTGCTTGTAAAAGAAATCGACTCCATAATGACAGAAATATTGCAAAGCCGTTTTAGGGATCAGGGGGAGTGATGAAAGAATTAAAGATTTGTGATTTAACAGATCTAGAAGAGGCATCTCCTCGACGCATTGAGATAGAAGGAAAAAAACTATCGATTGTCTTACTGAATGAGAGAATTTACGCACTAGATGACATCTGCAGCCATGAAGACGTTTCCCTGTCAGAAGGGGAGGTCGACATTGACGAATGTGCATTGGAATGTTGGAAACATGGGAGCCTCTTTTCCTTGGAGACAGGTGAGGCTCTCAGTCTTCCAGCTACGAAAAGTGTAAAAACCTACGAAGTTCGCATCATTGATAACGACGTTGTGTTGGTGGTCGAATGACAAACGAAAAATTACTTAATATTGAAGGGCTTTGTGCTACAGCGGGCGGTAAAAAAGTTCTTAATGGCGTAGATATCCAAATCAAACCCTCAGAAGTGCATGCGATAATGGGCCCAAATGGTTCTGGGAAATCAACTCTTGCTCATGTCCTAATGGGTCGTCCAGGCTTTGAAGTGACTTCTGGTTCAATCACGATTGATGGTTTGGATGTTCTTTCTCTTCAAACATGGGAGCGCGCCCAAGCGGGCATGTTCATAGTTCTGCAACACCCCATAGAAGTGCCTGGTGTGAAAATCTCTGACTTGCTCACTGAAGTAGCAGTTGCATCTGAACTCGACCCGCAAGAATCACTGTCATCACTTCGCGAGGAAGCAGCGAATCTGGGAATAGATGAAAGTCTTTTAGACAGAGAGTTGAATGTCGATCTGTCAGGTGGGGAGAAGAAAAGAAATGAAACCCTTCAACTTTTAGTTTCTGAAGCCAAATATGCGATATTGGATGAAATAGATTCCGGATTAGATGTAGATTCACTTGCCTTAGTCGCAGAAAGAATCAACAGAGCTGCAAAAGGTGACAGACTAGGTGTGCTGGCAATAACCCATTTCAATCGTTTGTTAGACATTCTCAAACCTGATCAAGTTCATGTGCTGGTAGATGGACGCATAGTAGAGACCGGACCAGCAGAACTGGCGTTGCAGTTAGAAAAAGACGGATATCAAAAGTTTTCAAAGTAGGTAGAAGTGCAAGATCAATTGTTAAAGCCAGAAGAGTTGGAAACTTTATTGAAAACATTTCCCAAATGGGAACATAACGACGAGTGTTTAAGGCGTTTTTTTGAATTTCAGGACTTCAAAGAAGCATTCGACTTTATGATCCAGGTGGCCGAGATAGCTGAGACTCTAGACCACCATCCTGATTGGTCAAACTCTTGGAATAAAGTGTCAATTCAGATTTCCACTCATTCAGCTAATGGTTTGACTCACCTTGACCAAAGATTTGTAGAAGAGGTTGAATCAGTTATTGGGGATTAGAAAGCTCCAAGTTATTCTTTAGAGCCAATTATTTGATCGAAGGCATTCCAACCCAAGGTTGCACACTTGATTCTCACCGGATATTTGACAACACCTTTTAACGCTTGCAGGTCTCCTAAAGAATTTTCGTTATTGTCTTCAGATAGTTCAGCGGAGCCCAGATTGCTTTCATGAACAGACATCATTTCTTTGAATTTTTCAATCAAATTCTTTGCTTCTTCTAAAGTTTTGTCGATAACTGATTCCGCCATCATCGATGCAGACGCCTGACTTATGGAACAACCCTGACAAACTATTCGTATATCTTTGATCACATCTCCATCGGTAAGTACATAAACTTTAACCTCGTCACCACAGAGAGGATTAAAACCTTCTTCCATAACTGCTGGAGGCACTGGAAGCTCGCCTTGGTTGCGAGGGTTCTTATAATGATCAAGAATTATCTCTTTATATAAATCTTCAAGCCCAGGCACAATTTCTCCAGATCTGGTTAACTAAAAATCTTTCCAACTTCATCTATAGCGTCGGCTAGAACCTCTATGTCCGACTCACCATTATAGATGTACAGAGAAGCTCTGGCGGTGGCATTGACTCCTAACAATGTCATCAAAGGTTTGCAGCAATGGTGACCAGCTCTAACGCAAACTCCGTACTGGTCCAGCACCTGACTTACGTCATGCGGATGAATGTCGCGATAAGAGAACGAAATAACTCCTGACCTGTTAACTGCTGCTTCAGGCCCATATATTGTCAAATCATCTCCGAATCTGTCAGTTAACAGATCAAGAGCGTAAGAGGTCAGATTCTGCTCATGTTCCCTAATGGCTTCCATCCCAATTCTTTCCAGATAGCTGACAGCAACACCTAAGCCGATTATTTCAGCAATGGGCGGAGTCCCGGCTTCGAACTTCCAAGGAACCTCATTAGTGGTGAAACCATCTGAAGTTACATTAAGAATCATTTCACCTCCACCGAGAAAGGGTGGCATTTTTTCCAGGATCTCTAAACGACCCCAAAGAACACCAACGCCGGTAGGGCCACACATTTTATGTCCGCTGAAAGCTAGAAAGTCAGCTCCCAATTCTTCCACGTCAGTTTCAAAATGTGGAACCGACTGGCAGGCATCAACGAGACAAATGGCTCCCACCTTATGGGCCGCATCGGCTAGTTGCTTTACAGGGTTTATCGTTCCTAAAGCATTAGACACTGCTGATACGCATAAAAGTTTTACACCAGCTAATAATTCATCAATACTGCTTAGGTCGAGTTGGCCGTCTTGTGTTATAGGTATCCAACGAATTTCGATATTGCGTTCGCTGGAGAGTTGGTGCCACGGAACTATATTTGAATGATGTTCCAGCGAACTTAAAAGGATCACGTCCCCTTCTTTAAGCTGACTTCTCGCCCAAGTGTAAGCAACTAGATTTATTGCTTCTGTTGCATTTTTAGTGAAGACAATTTCTTTTTCGGAAGAGGCATTAATAAAGCGGGACACTTTGGCACGTGTCTCTTCCATCTCGGAAGTCGCAAGTTCTGCTATGTGATAGGCACCCCTGTGAACGTTTGCGTTTATCTGCTTGTAATAGTCTGTCATCCTGTCAATTACCTCGATTGGCTTTTGAGAAGTTGCCGCAGAATCTAGGTAAACAATTGGTTTTCCATTAACCTCGCGTTCAAGAAGGGGGAAGTCTCCTTTGATTTTTTCAGATTCGAAAGTATTTCCAGTCATTGCTTGACACTCCGAAAGGACTCATATCCGGAGGATTCAAGTTCTTTAGCTATCTCGGTTCCACCTTTCGCCACGATTTGCCCGTCTAAAATCACATGAACAAAATCCGGATCTAGATGATCCAAGAGTCTTTGATAGTGGGTAATAGCAAGAACGCCTAAATCAGGGTTTTCCTGACGGACTTTTGATACACCATTGGCAACCGTGGTCAAAGCATCAATGTCCAATCCTGAATCTGTTTCATCTAGAATTGCCATTTCAGGCTCGAGTATTGCCATCTGGAGGATCTCGTTTCTTTTTTTCTCTCCACCTGAAAACCCCTCGTTTAAATAACGCTCGGCGAATGAAGGATCCATGTTTAACCTTTCCAACCACTCCATGATCGAAAGCCTTAATTCCAACACCGACATTTTCATATCTTTACGTGCCGAAAGTGCCTGTCGTAGAAAGTTAATTACTGAGACCCCAGCTACTTCATGCGGGTATTGAAAAGCTAAGAAAATACCAGACTTTCCACGCATTTCTGTAGACCAACTTGTTATATCTTCACCGCGGAAGCGTATTGAGCCTTTTGTAATTGAGTATTCCGGACTGCCTAGCAGAACAGAAGCGAGAGTTGATTTTCCGGAGCCGTTTGGACCCATCAGGGCATGGATCTCGCCTTTATTGATAGTGAGATCTATCCCGTTGAGAATACTTGTCCCGTCTTCGGCAGAAGCATGCAAGTCATCAATTTCAAATAATGGTTGGCTGGGGTTTGGCACGTTGTAAGTCTATTGAGAGCTTTTAATTACCACTATCTGTATAGGTTTAATTATGTAACCTGCTTTTGAGAGATATTTTCCAAGCTCTAAAATTCGTGTAATTCTTACCATCACCTCCTATGCCATTTCCTGTGCCGTCAGGAAAAATTCGAAAGGTGCAGATTTCCTGATTCTCGTCAAGTGATACAGCTACATACCTAGCATCACTTCGGCGAGCGGGTCCAGCGCGCCAAAGCAACCATTTGCCGATTTTTCGTTTATAAGCAATTTTTACCGACCCCAGATCATCTCCAGATGACAGAAGGCTTTTTGGAGCTTCTATCCATGCTTGTGCAGCTATATTTTTATCCCTTAAAGGAGTGTCAGGTAGTTTCCATGTATGAATAGGTGTGTAGTCGAAAGGCCTCTCGTCAGCTGGAAGTGCTGACGGGTTCTGTCTCACCAGCCTCGAGCCGCCCATTCATCTAAGAAAGGGCTTTCATTCGCAATAGTTGTGTCATTCCCATGGCCTGGCAGAACTAAAGTTTCTGGGGAAAGTTGGCTAAAGAGACGACTATCTATGGATTGAATTATTTGTTCAAAATCACCGCCTTCGAATTCTGTAGTTCCCGGCCCTCCAGGGAAAAGCGTGTCCCCTGAAAAAAGAATAGGAGAGTCTTCCAAACGAAAACAGATAGATCCTGGCGTGTGTCCAGGGGTCATGATTGTGTGAAGTCGGAGTCGCCCTATTTCGATAACAGATTGATCTTCGAGTAGGTAGTCATAGCTTGGGAGCATTTCTGCATCGGCATTTGTTACACCGACTTCGTATCCGGCTTCCCTAATGGCGGGAACAGCCTGTATGTGATCCCAGTGTCCGTGAGTTTCTAGAACTGTTTTTACGTTTAGAGCCTTGCATAAATCAAGTAATTTATCGTGTTCATTTGCAGCATCAATAAGGACGCTTTCACCTGTTTCACGGCAACGCAGAAAAAAAACGTTATTGTCCAAATCGCCAACGACGATTCTATGAATTTCAGACTGAGTGTCACAATAATGCAAAGAAACGCCAGGAACCCCAGTTTTAGGGTGATCTGAGTGAGAACAAGGTGATGAAAAAGGCGAAGAGGGTATTTGCTCTGGTTTTTCGTTATTATCCATTATGACTCATGTTAGCAATGAGGAACCAAGAGTGGTTTCACCCCGATAACGTCGAGTATTGAAATTTAAATAAGTGTATATTTCCTGATATTAGATTTAAGGAGCCAAAAAGTGAATTTTGCTTTTACAGAGGAACAGGAACAGCTACGGGAATTCGTTAATCAATTCATGGAGAGTTATTCGCCTGAGTCAAAAGTCAGAGAACTGATGGAAACTGATCTTGGATATGACTCGGAAACATGGTCAATGATGGCTGAACAGTTAGGTCTTCAAAGCCTCATAATTCCTGAAGAGTACGGAGGACAAGGTTTCGGATACGTCGAACTAATCGTGGTTTTGGAGGAGATGGGAAGAGCTTTACTGTGCTCACCTTTCTTTTCAACTGTTGTTCTTGCGGCTAATACCCTCATTCATTCAGGTGACGATGCGGCGAAGGCCGAGCTTCTCCCAGGGATAGCAAGCGGTGAGACGATTGCTACTTTGGCCTTCACAGAAGAAAGTGGAAAATGGGGAAGTGATGGCATAACAATGCTTGCTACTGCTTCGGGTGACACTTGGGAACTTAATGGAACAAAAATGTATGTCCTTGATGGGAATGCTGCTTCTCTGATTATTGTTGCAGCTTGCACGGACAAAGGGATTTCATTATTCAAAGTTGATGGTGATGCAGACGGTTTATCTCGTACACAGCTAGCCACCATGGATATGACCAGAAAACAATCACGTTTAGATTTTGAAAATGTTAAAGCAACCCTCATAGGTGAAGAAGGAGAGGGTTGGGGCACTCTCGAAAAAGTTCTAGATCTAGCTGCTGTTGCACTTGCAGCTGAACAAGTAGGCGGAGCCCAACAGTGTCTTGATACAGCAGTTCAATATGCTAAAGACAGAGTTCAGTTTGGTCGCCCAATAGGTAGTTTTCAGGCTATTAAACATAAGTGTGCAGACATGTTATTGGAAGTTGAATCTGCTAAATCAGCTGCCTATTACGCCGGTTGGTGTGCTGCTGAAATGAACGACGAACTACCTTCTGTAGCAAGCTTGGCAAAGGCTTACTGCTCTGAAGCCTATTTCAATACGACAGCTGAAAATATTCAGATTCATGGAGGTATAGGTTTCACCTGGGAGCATCCTGCACACCTGTATTTCAAAAGAGCGAAAAGTTCTGAGCTTCTGTTCGGAGACCCCACCTACCACAGAGAACTTTTAGCACAAAGGATCGGAATTTAAAACTGCTTTAAATAGTTAAATTTTTCTATATTTAACTAGTTCTGGAGTCAATGTCGATTTAATTGACTGGGGAAACTGGGGAAATATAAGCAGAATTTACTTAAAGCGTGAGTGATGCAACTTGGATGTTGCTATAACCGAAGTGTGCTTTTATTATTTGCGATTTTCGGATGTTTGCTAGTTCTTTTGATTGCCTTTATATCCGTTGCTTCTACAGTGAAGAACCTAAGCGAGGTTTCGTTTCCCTCTGTCCTTGAAGTGGATGATGCAGTTGAATGGATATCAGAAAGACTTCCTGAAGAGGCAGCTTCACAGTTGCGGAAGGATGAGGTCTTTGAAATAATTGGCTGGTGGCTCGACTCGATAGATTCAGCAGGTTTGGCATCAGAATATGGAGAAGAAATAGGTCAAGGTAGGGCGAAAAGTAATAAAGCAGAATCAGTTGCAGACCTTGACATAGCGGTGGATGAAGTTGTTGCTAGAGCTTTAGACAGTCCAGACCCTTTAAACGAGGTAGCTGTAGTCGTGGTTCTTGATCTTCTCGTTGTTTATTTGACCGAGATCGGTGCGATTGGTAGTCAATCCACAGAACAGGGGTAACTTCAATACATGATTGATCGAAAAAGTCCAGTTTTTGTTGCAGGTCACAAAGGACTTGTTGGGTCTGCAATTTTGCGCAGATTGGATTCTGAGGGATTTTCGGACTTGAGAGTTGTAGAAAGAAAAAACCTTGATTTGCGCGACCAGTCAGCAGTAGATGCATGGTTCGAAAGCGAGAGACCTAAATATGTTTTTCTTGTCGCCGGAACAGTTGGCGGAATAATGGCCAACAGCACACGTCCTGCGGATTTCATCTATGACAATTTGATGATTCATGGGACAGTTGTACACGCGAGTCATAGGGTGGGAGTTGAGAAGTTGATCTATCTTGGCAGCTCATGCATCTACCCGCGCGAAGCGGATCAACCTATAACTGAAAGTTCTTTATTAAGCGGACCGTTGGAACCTACAAATGAGAGTTATGCTTTAGCAAAAATTGCGGGAATAAAACTTTGTGAGGGTTACAGAAGGCAGTACGGAAATGATTTCATTTCTGCCATGCCAACCAATCTGTACGGACAGGGCGACAATTTTGATGAAATAAATGGGCATGTTCTGCCGAGTTTGATGAGACGGTTTCATGAAGCTAAAGAAGAGCAACAGCCCACTGTTGAGGTTTGGGGAACTGGGAAAGCCAAACGGGAATTTTTGCATGTAGATGATCTTGCTGATGCTTGTTTATTCCTAATGGATAATTACTCTGATTTGGAACATATAAATGTAGGCACAGGTGTGGACCACAGTGTTCAAGAATTGGCGGAAAATATAAGAGATTTAATTTACCCCGAAGCGGAAATTGTATTCGATTCCTCTAAGCCTGATGGGATGCCTAGGAAAGTTCTGGATGTTTCAAAACTGACAGAATTGGGTTGGAAGGCAAGAATTCCTTTATCGGAGGGTCTTATTAGCACTTATAAGTGGTTTTGTGACGCTAAGGCAAGAGGAGAGATAAGAGAATAATCTTTTACTCTTGTTTTGACTTACCAGCTGCTTTTTGTGCTTTTTTCCATGTTCTCACTTTGGCTAACGACTCAGGGCTATTTATATCCGCTACAGATCTAGGTGTTTTGTCTGCAAACGGTCCGGCACACTTTTGCCAACCAGGAGGAGAGCAGCCCATTCGCTTAGCTAAAAGAGCGGTAAATATCATCGACTTCTCAGCACCAAACCCCGGGAGGTCTATTAGACGGTTATACAGAGTTTCACCCGAATCTGAACCAGCCCAAAGCTTTTCGGCATCGCCATTATAATTTTCAACTAAATGTCCACAAAGGTCTTGAATGCGAGCTGCCATTGAAGATGGGAAACGATGAATTGCTGGTTTTTCTTTGCAGATCGATTCAAATTTCTCAGGATCCATTGAAGCTATTTGCGAGGCATCAAGTTTCCCTAGCCTTTCCAAAAGTGTGTAAGGACCCTTAAAGGCCCATTCCATAGGAATTTGTTGGTCAAGAAGCATTCCTAATAAGAGGGCAAGAGGGTTCTTGTTTAAGAGTTGATCTGCTTCGTCACTACCAGTAACAGCAAGATCACCTGAAAATTTAGATGCCATAGTTAGAAGAATAGTTCGAAAGAAAGAATTTTGAAATTAGTTCTTGTTAAATGAAAAAAAGAAAACTTGTTGAACGTTTGATATGAGGAGCGGATTAGGGTTTAGAAATGGATAATCAAATCACGGTTGTTTACACAGATGGAGCCTGTTCTGGAAATCCTGGCCCAGGGGGATGGGCTTGGGTGGTGCCAGATGGAGAATTTGCAGCTGGAAGCGATTCGGAGACAACTAACCAGCGTATGGAGTTAACAGCTGCCTTGGAAGCCGTTAAGGCATTTCAGGAGGAAATCGTCATTGTCAGTGATTCGCATTATGTGGTCAATTGTTTTCGTGACCGTTGGTGGGAAGGATGGCTACGGAGAGGTTGGGTGAATTCTGCAAAAAAACCTGTCAAGAATAGGGACCTCTGGGAACCACTGATCGAAAATTATTGTGAACGTGGCAATATTTCTTTCAGGTGGGTTAAAGGCCACTCAGGTGACCGATGGAATGATGAAGCCGACCGTTTAGCTGTGCAAGCAGGTGCTGAGCAGAGTTCGTTGAAGGGAAATCTTTCCTTTTAGCGACTTAAAAGATTGTCGCAAATTGATGACCGATTCTTTTTTCGCGCCTATAGTCGGAATTACCGAGGAGAGGAGGTGGTCCAGATTAGTAGTAAACGTTATGGGACTTCGGAGGTGGGTGGCCGCTAGGCGGTTCTGGACCATCTGGCGTAATATTGCCAGCCACCCTCAGGTTTGATTGCTAGTTCTGGTCCCGACTAGTGAATAGATCTATCTGAGAAATCCAGAAGTAGTTCTAATATTTCATTTTCGGGGGTGCGCTTAAGCGCATCCCCGAAATGCTTTATACACAGGTATCATCTTTCTAATGAAGCGTTTGAGTGTTTTTGAAAACAACAGGTTTGTAGGTGATAAGAGAACTCAGGAGGTTTATGACCTTGATGAGCTAGACGAAACTGAATCCATGCAAGTTCTTATCGATGAGCTTCTTGAAAATGAAACCTTTATTTGTTTCGCTCCTGACACACTTGCTGAAGCTCGTAATCGGGGATACCGACTCCGAAAAATCTAACCGTTGGTTTTTTGGCGTATTAAATTAAGGGCACTTCCTGCCTTGAACCATTCGATCTGATCTTCTGACATTGAGTGGTTCGTTTCTATATTGGTTCTGACACCTTCAGAATTGGTGACTGTCACTTGTACAGGTTTATTTGCGCTCAGGTCTTTAAGGGCGATTACTGAAATTTTGTCTTCCTGTCCTATTAAGTCATAGTCAGCAGGATTGGCAAAAGTCAATGGCAGTACCCCTTGTTTCTTCAAGTTGGTCTCGTGGATTCGAGCAAATGAGCGAGCTATTACTACACGACATCCCCTGAATCTTGGCTCCATAGCGGCATGTTCTCTAGAGGATCCTTCACCTATATTTTCATCGCCAATTGCAACCCACTCAATTCCTGCTTCGTGGTAACGCTTTGCTATTTCAGGAAAAGGTCTTATCTCATTGTCTGTGATGTCTATCCCAGTTCCGACTTCTCCAGTGAACGAGTTGACCACTCCTAAATAGAGGTTCCCGGAAATATTTTCTAGATGTCCTCGGTATTTCAACCAAGATCCCGCCATCGAAATGTGATCAGTAGTGCATTTTCCCTTTGCTTTCATCAGAACGGGCAAATTTTCAAAGTCATTTCCATCCCAGGGGGCGAAAGGAGTGAGAACTTGAAGTCTTTCGCTTTCCGGAGGTATGGAAATCTCAATTTCAGAATTTTCAGATGGGGGAGGTTTAAACAAGCCTTCTTCTCCTGGATCGAAACCTTTAGTTGGAAGTTCCTCTCCGATATCCACAGAAAGTTTCACTTCTTCACCGTTTTCTGAGGTTAATGAATCAACTGCAGGATCAAAGTCGAGCTTTCCTGCGATGCTCAAGGCAACAACAGTTTCAGGTGAAGTTACAAAAGCAAATGTAGAAGCATATCCGTCATTTCTTTTTGGAAAGTTACGGTTATAGCTAGTAACAATACTATTAGGCATACCTTCATCAAGGTCTTGTCGGTCCCATTGACCTATGCATGGGCCGCAAGCGTTTGCAAGAACTGTAGCTCCTATAGCTTCAAGGTCAGCAAGAAGGCCATCTCTTTCAATCGTAGCTCGAACTTGTTCTGAGCCGGGGGTAACTAGAAGAGGTATTTTCGATTTCAATCCTTTAGAAAGAGCGTCTCGTGCTATTCCAGCGGCTCGTGTTATGTCTTCATAACTTGAATTGGTGCATGACCCAATTAAGCCGGCGCTTACCTCGAGGGGCCAACCATTCGCGGTCGCCTCTTCTCCGAGATTACCAACAGGTCTAGCCAAATCAGGCGTATGAGGGCCATTGATATGAGGTGTCAGATCGGAAAGGTTTATTTCAATAACACGGTCAAAGAAGCTGTGAGGATCTTTTTCAACCTCTGGATCGGCTTGCAAATCACTACTAACAGAGTCAGCTGCTTCAGCAGTCTCCCCACGGTTAGTTGCATTTAGGTAACGAGAGATGGCTTCGTCGTAAGGGAAAAGAGAAGTAGTAGCACCAATTTCTGCACCCATGTTGCAGATTGTTCCCTTACCTGTTGCCGAAAGCGTTCTTGCTCCAGGTCCGAGGTATTCGACTATTGCACCAGTGCCACCTTTAACAGTGAGAATTTCTGCAACCTTTAGGATTACATCTTTAGGCGATGCCCATCCGCTCAACTCTCCTGTCAAGTTGACGCCGATTAATTTAGGCCACTTGATATTGAACGGAAATCCGGTCATGACATCGACAGCGTCAGCTCCTCCAACACCGATAGCGATCATTCCCAGACCTCCAGCATTTGGGGTATGGCTATCGGTGCCGATCATCATCCCGCCTGGAAAGGCATATTGTTCGAGAATGACTTGATGAATTATGCCAGACCCGGGTTTCCAGAAACCTGCTCCGTACTTGGCGCAAACTGATTCGAGAAAGTCATACACTTCGGAATTGTTATCGACTGCAACGCTAAGATCAGTTTCGGCATCTATGCGAGCTTGAATCAAATGATCACAATGAGTGGTTGTAGGAACCTGCACTTCTTGAAGACCAGCGGTCATAAATTGCAGCCAAGCCATTTGGGCAGTGGCATCTTGCATTGCAACTCGGTCAGGATGGAGATCAACATATGAGACCCCGCGGTTCATCTCCGTGGAATTTGGATCCTTTAAGTGGTTGATCAGTATTTTTTCTGCCAAGGTCAAAGGTCTACCTAAAGCCTCTCTGCCGGCAGATAGACGACTTTCAAGATTTGCGTAAACGTTCTTAACGAGTTCTGTTGGAGTCTGGGATTGAACGGTCATAATTCAAATCTACCAGATTGATTTTAACCTATTGATGTCTGTGACGAACTTGACGGACTAGATCGCAGGCCAACGACGTCGACGTTTTCTCGTTTTTCCATCATTGTCACTTAATGCCCACGATCTTCTCCAAGCTCCGATTTCAGGCCCAGTAAGAGACGGTGAGGAATTTTTGTAGGATCGCTGCCTAGCGTCCCACCAGCTGGAGGCTGTTTCATCTGCAAGACTTCTAACTTCTTTTTCAATTCTGGCACTGAAAGATCTAGCGTTTTCATCACTTTCGGCGTCCATTGGGCATCCAAAAGTTACTGTACTTTTAGAGCGTCTTGGCAGATTTCTTCCTTTTCGAAGAATTTTCCCTGTTCCGGAAATATGTATTGGTACAACTGGCACGCCGCACCGGATAGCGAGGTAGGCAGCGCCTCCTCTGAAAGGTTGGCCCCATCCGTCAGGACTGCGCCCCCCCTCGGGGTATATCAGCAGACTCCATCCTTCCCCTATCAACTCTGAAATCATGTCACCAGACTGTCTGCTAACTTTGGTTCGATCTATAGGGACTGCTCCGATGGCTAATGCTGAAATTGCGCTGGTTGCTTTCGTATTGAAGAAATAATCAGCAGCAGCACCAATTACAAGTTCATGTCTCCATGGTTCAGGAATAGAAGTAATCAGTAGAGGAGTATCAGCATGACTTTGGTGGTTGGCAGCAAATATTGCCGGCCCTTCAAGGTTTTCGAGGCGATCTAGGCCTTTGCGTGTAGGTGTAGCTAGAAAAGACATCACGGGTCTCATTAAAGTTTCCACAATGACCGCTCTAGCTAAGCGAGCAGCAGGTCGACGTGCCCAGTCGGTGTCATAACTAGCGCCAAGGGAATTATTTTTCACTCTTGAATCAACGCCTGCAGGAGTTGAAGCTGGAACCCATGGGAAACCAAGTCTTAAAAATTTATTCTTAAAATCATTGGTAATGGAATAAACGGATTTCATTTTTAGATCACATCCGCCATGACGAGTGGTGGGGTTTTTAGATGTGTGATGGTTGGTTGAGAACCCACGACATCTGAAGCTATTTCGAGTGCATCTTGAAGGGTCGATGCAGATTGGAAACCTAAACGACGAACAGCTTTCTGGTCACCGCCAACGATAATGATTCTTCCTAGATGTTGCATTGCGTGACTACCCCAATACCACATGTAAAGCGGATGAACTCCGTGGTAAGCGTAAGAGTTTCGATAAAGATGGATGTACCATTCATCTTCTGCAAATTGCTTCTCGTATCTTTTTTCAATTTCAATTGGATCGGTAGTTTCGGTTAGGACCTGTTCGAAAAAATCAATGTAACTAGGATGATGAACAGGGTGGAACTCCCAAGGTGTTGGGTGGCTCATTATGAGAACTCCACCTTCGCGAACCAAAGGCTTCCCTTTGTAGAGATTAAAGAAATACCCAAGCCCAAGACACATCACCAGAATGGGGTTCATTATTGAATTCACGTTGTATGGACAGATGTAGGGGAGACCCATCGTAAGTATGTCAGTCTGGCCTTCAACGGTTACGAGTTGCTGGGCATATACATTTTCAATAGTTTTCTGATGCACAGCCTCGACTTCACCCGCCTGGACTGAAGTCAACTCATAGGGTGACTGCCACCCTCCGAAAATACGTCTTTTCGCTTTAACCGGTAATAGATCTAAACCGCGCTGCATGGCTATGAACTGGCCCCTGTCTCTGGTATTCCACTCCCATTCGCGTTTTTGAAGAAGGGCGAGAGGGCCTTCCCGTCCGAAAGTATTGTTGTTTACAGTCGTTTCTATTTGAAAAATTTTCACCCCTGCATCTTTTATTACGTCTCCCATGCGCCAATTTGAGGCATGTAGGGCAGAATTTTCTCTGTCCATTATCGATTTTGAATTTCTTAGAGTGTGAACGTTGTGGTGGTGACGCAGGCCTGTGTATCCAGCTAGTCCAGTTGCTGTGCTTTTATGTCCTCCGTCCATGGAAACTAGATTTATATTCACATATATGAGCAGGTCGCTTTCTGCAGCTCTGCGGCAGAAATGGACTTCTTCCCCGTGAGGGGTCTCACCAAGCACGACCATTCCTTCTGGGTCTTCCGCATCAAGGTTGTACAGCAATCCTCTCGGAGCAAAGGAATCATAGACCCGATCTCCCACTGCGTGACGAAGCTCATCTTCAGTCATTCTTCTGTGTAAAGCAAGAGCAGCAATGAGGTGCACATCGTCTACACCTGCTTCTGCTGCCATGTCGAGTACAGCTTCTATTATGCGCTGTCTTATATCAGGCTTACGCATAGGGGGAAGGGGTAGTGAAATATCGTCAAAAGCAATCGTTAGTTTCATTCCCGGTTTAAGAAGAGAGGGAAGTGGATCTGAATCGCCGAGTGGGTTCAAAAGGGCGTTCTTTATCGCACCTTCTGGATCTTGAAGTCCTTCTAGCGGTTCAGACGGATACACAACCCGTGATCTTCCAGCAGGAAGTTTCTCTAACCGAAAGTTCTCCCCGTGATGGAAAACAATGGGTGGAGTGTTTCTATCCACATCCAACACGAACCCTGGTCTAGGGGAAGGGCGTGAGGTTTCTTTATTGTCGTTATTCATTTGATATTTCGCTCCCGTTCGTCTCTAAGATCAAAAACAATCTTGAAGGCCCCTCTTGCACCTGCGTTGGCAGCATGTTTCAGGGCTTCTTGGTAATCATCAAGTGGGTAGCAAGCTGAGACAAGTTCCTCAAGTTTTGCGGTTTTCACTAGTTCAAAGGCAAGGTCAAAAGTGCTTGTTGCTTCCCCATCAGGAAGTTTTTCGGTTCCATAGGTGTAAGCACCTACTAATTGCAATTCGCGATGCCAAAGGGGGGTTAGTTCCAGTTCGACTGTCGCAGGCATTCCAACAAGGACAATTCTTCCATTTGGCTTTGTTATTGACAAAGCGTCACTGATGCTTTTTGAAGATCCGACACAGTCGATTACAACATCTGCACCACCGGTTAGACGGTCCACACGCCCGTCGGGGCTCTTTTCTGAAACATTTGCGATTGCTTTTGTCCCACAAGCTCTCCTAACTGCACGATGGATTTCTTCAGGGTTTACAACAATGTCAGATCCCAGTTGGGCGGCTACTCTCTTTTGCTCTGGGTAGCGTGCAGTTGAGATAATCGTTTTTGGGTTTGTGAAATGTCGTAGCGCCGAGATTGTTACTTGTCCCAGAGTTCCACTTCCTAATATTGCAACCACTCCGTCGTTTGGGAGTTCTGCTGCTAGAGCGGCATGTACTCCGCATGCGGTTGGTTCAACCATTACTGCTGCTTCATCAGAGAATTCATCTGGCACAGAATGCAATTGGCTGGGATGAGCATAAAATTCAGTGGCCCAACCTCCCCCTGTGTCATGACATGAACCGGTTTGAATTCCAGAAGATATTTCACCAAGAGTCACATTTTCACAGTTTCCTATGTTTCCCTCACCGCAAGGAGTGCAGGGTGGCGAAATGTTTCGACTTGCACAGCTCAGAACTGGTTCAAGCACGACACGAGTGTCGTCGTCAAGATTGCCGACCACCTCATGTCCAGGTGTGAAAGGGAAGGAAACAAGAGGTTCAAAATATCGAGCTGATTTGCCGTCTACTGTTGCTAGATCTGAACCACAGATTCCTGAAAGTCTTGGTCGGACTTTTACCCAATCTTTTCCGGGTATTTCAGGGCTTTCCTCCTGAATTAGATCTATAGGCCCAAAACTTGCTCCAGAACCAGGCATTATATTTCCGGCAATCTTGGCAGCCGCATAACGCGGAATGTTTCTTTTGAATCTAAGCGCCTTCATGTCCTACCACCTCTATGGGGGGCTAAAGGTAAAATTTTATTGCTGACACCAGGTGATTTGCCGAAATCTTCAACAAGCCACCCGCGTTTTCTAGCGATACTAGCTAGGCGAACCTCTGGGTTAACGGCGACTGGAAACCCAACTGCTTCTAGCATGGGGAGGTCGCTGGCAGAATCAGCGTAAGCGACTGATTCGCGCAAGTCGAGTTGATTGGCTGCTGCGTAGTCAGCTAAAGCTTGGTATCTGGATTCTCCTGTAGGTGGCACGTCTACTAGTCGACCATCGTAAGAGTCGCCATCTCGTCCGAGTTTTGGGCAGATTATGTCATCAAAAAGAGGTTTGAGTGGTTCAACTATGAAATCTAAAGCACCAGTTATTAGAACAGTTTTATGTCCTAAATTTCTGTGTTCCCTAACTCTGCGGATACCTTCAGGAAAGGATTTTGAAAGTATAAGGTCGCTAAATTGTTCAGCGGAATCTTCAGAAATTTGAGAGACCGGAGCCCCTTCATAGCGCCTGTAGAAATGACGTAAGAAATCACCTCGGTCTTGTTTGTCCAAAGAAAGCAATCCGGGTACTTCTGCCAATGTTTTTACTACTAGACGAATGCGGTCGGTCGTATTTAGTCGTCTGCTTGCAAGCCACGCAAAAGAAGAGACCACGTTTGAAGCAATAAGGGTATTTTCTAAATCAAAAGCAGCGATGTGGCGGTCCGGCGAAAGAATCTGACTTCTTAAACGTGTTTCTCTGTCTTGTCCTTTTTTCGAAGGGGGACTCATAGGAACCCTGCCCGCTTTGACTACTGAGGGTAGGTGAATTTCGTTCGCGTACTGATTCCAATCGATTATTTCAGGGTCAAAACAGAAATCGTTTTTATCTTCTTCGTCTAAAGAATCCCAAAGCTCCAACAGGCTTTCAAGACCATAGATAGCTTGACATTCGACGTAAGCTCCATACAGGTCAACGTAACCTAAAGCTTTTTCTATCTGATCACGTTGTTCTTCGAGTTTTGCAATCACGTCAGCCCTAGAGCCTCTAATGGGTAGTTGGTCAAAAGCTTTTTGTGTTTTGTTTAAAAGGGTTTGACCTCTTTCAAGTTGCTTTCTGACTTTACTTATGCCGGGAAAATCCCAACCTGGCACTGCAATTGGTTGACCTATCTCGTCGTATACAGGATGCAGTGTAAACCATGCGCGAACCAGATCAAAGAGGTGTCCGTATCTGAGAGGGTTGATACTGCCTGATGCAATTTGAACAATGTCTGGTTGTTCAACAGGGCCTCTTGCGGCAACTGCACAAATGGCAGCTGTGACCAGATCCACAGGTATGACGTCGATCGTCCCTTCAGGGATTCCGGGAAAATCTTTCAATAGTCCTCTTGCGTAAGAAATAATGACAGGTTCGGCCATTCGGAAACCTCTGATCCAGCCCGGAAAGGGTTGGGCTAGGGCAGATTCAATAATTGAAGGCCTGACAATACTTACTGGGATGGTGTGAGCTGTTTCGCTGAGCGCAATTTCACCTAATGCCTTCGTGTACGCATAGGCATCTGGAAATCCCAGAGAATGTGCCCGCGAACGACCTGCTTCTGCCATTCGGTCATCAACCCAACGTGAACGTAATTGTTCAGTTTTTGATGCGAGCGCAGGAATACCGGCAGCTCCTAGCTCTTCGCGGGCTTCTTTGCGAAACTCTTCCAGACGTTCAGGCGTACGACTAGCAGTTTCCGTTTCTTGCCGTATTCTTCTCGCCGCGTCGACTTCAATTCTCCAATCAACATCAACAAAGAATGGACTAGCATCTACAGGTTCTTCTGGTGCGGCTCCTCTTCTGCTTCCCGCCACATAACAAGTGGATATGGAAATAAGATGAGGTGAAAGAGCGAGCTCGTTTAGAATTTGAGCGATACGAACTGGCCCAAGGAGATTGACTTCAACTGCTTGATCCAAAGGTGAATCAAAACTAACTACCGCAGCGGAATGAATAAACAAGTCACATTTGGCCAGTTCGGTTAATCCATCTTCATCGAGCCCTAGGCCGTCTATGCCCACATCTCCTGATATTGCTTTAACTCTTTTTTTGCATAATTTGTCAAAACCATCGGTTCCTAGTTTTTCACGAAGGTTGTTAAACGCGTCGTTACGAAGGATTTCTCTTTCTGCTCGCTTTTCTGCACCTCTTCTGCCTGGGCGCACGAGTAGAAGAAGTTCGCAGTCCGGTATAGAGCTAAGCAAGCGTTCGACTAGTGCAGTACCTAGAAAGCCCGTTGCTCCGGTAATAGCTATCCGTTTTCCGGATAAATTTTGCTTTATCATCATTATTATTTACCAATTGGTAAGTTAAACTTACCAAACGGTAAGGAATAAGAAACGGTATCCGATGGAAAAGTACGAAAAATTTGGAACAAAAGGAAAAATTCTTGATGCTGCGCTGGAATCCTTCAGTACATCGGGCTTCGATGCTACTTCGCTTGACGTAGTCGCAAAGTCTTTAGGAGTAAGAAAGCAAACCATCCTTTATCACTTCACAACCAAAAAAGGTTTATTAAATGCAGTAGTTGAGAGGGAGGCAGGGAATCTGATCAATTCAATTGAGGAAGTTCTAAATAGTGACTTAAAAGGATGGGAAAGAATTGAAGCCTTAGCAAGGATGATTTTTCGACTTGCTCTACGCGAACCACTACTGCTCGGTCTTTTGAGAGAGGTAAGCAGACCAGGGTCTGCTGGTTCAGAAAGACTAAGAATACTGATGACTCCACTTATGGACAGAGCAACTTTTTGGATGCAATCGGAGATGGAAGTTGGAAGAATGCGCCGAACTGATCCAAGGCTGGTTATTTTAAGTGCCTACTCTACTGTTGTGGGATTAGCAACAGAAATCGAAGTGTTGAGAGCAGCCGGCATCGAACAAGCGTTACGCCCTGTGACGGTAAGACGGCGTGAACTGATTAGATTCTTAAGAGTTTCTTTAGACCCTGATTACATGCAGTCTAAATGACGGTGTTGCGACGCTTTCGTGAAAACCTTTCCATTGCGATATCTGCAAGACGATCCACCAGTCCTGAGTAAGAAAGTCCAGCGTTTTGCCAGAGCCTCGGGTACATAGATATAGGTGTAAAACCTGGAATGGTATTAACTTCGTTGAGTATTGGACCCCTTTCAGGATGAAGGAAAAAATCTACTCTTGCCATTCCAGAGCAACGCAATGCTAAAAAAACTCGGGCTGCTATTTGTTGCAGGTTTACGACTAGGTGTGCCTCAATATCCGGTTCGTCAATCAATTCAGCACTGTCATTTTGATATTTCTCAGCGTAATCATAAAAATCACCCATAGGTTTTATCTCACCTGGGGGTGAGACTTGAGGAACTAGATCACCTAGAACTGATAGCTCAATCTCTCTTCCTTCTATGGCTTCTTCGACAATCACCCATTCGTCATAAGCGAAAGCTTTTTCGAGAGCTTTTTTTAATGAATCAAGGTCGCTGGCTCTAGAGACTCCTATTGATGAACCTAAATTTGCGGGCTTGACAAAAACTACTGGCCCGAGTTCATTAAATAATCTAGAAAGCATTGATTGCATGCCTTCGTTATCTAAATCTTCAAATAGTTTGGAGTGCACACTTCGATAAAGCGCTTGTGGAATGTTGTGATGGGTCAGGATTTCTTTTGTGGCGATTTTATCCATAGCTAAAGCGGAACCTAAAACTCCACTACCTATGTACGGCACATCTATTACTTCGAGCAGTCCTTGGATAGTCCCATCTTCACCTAGTGGGCCATGCAACAGCGGGAAAACAATAAGGTTTTTCTCAGAACTTAGTTTCCGCAACTCGACTATGGGATTCCACACCGGACCAGCCGGTTCTAGCCTTTCTTGGAGTTCGTTACTTTTAAGATCCTCAATAGCTTTTTCAGCAAGATGCCAATCTCCGTTCTTGTCTATACCCACCGGTATGACTTCATAGTGTTCAGGGTCAGCGGCTTCAATCACATGACGGGCTGACACACACGAGACATCGTGTTCAGCGCTACGACCACCAAATAAAACAAGAAGACAGCGCTTTGAGTCCATTTTGACATGTTAGGAGAAGAAAAGGTTGAGGTGATGGCACTGATATGTGTAAGAAGACATAAAATATCAAAAACAATAAAAATCAATTTGAAAGTGACCCCACTGTCATACTTACTGCTGAAAGAATGTAAATATGCAATTCACCACCTCACAGGTAGCACACGTCACTTCGGGTGAACTAAACGGTGATGAGAAAGTAATACAAGGGGCAACACAAGATTCTCGAAAAGTAACACCAGGATGTCTTTTTGTGCCACTGATTTCAGAAAGGGACGGTCACGCTTATATAGATGAAGCCATTTCGTTAGGTGCTGCAGCATATCTGACCCAACAAGAGCCAAAAGAAGGAACATCTATACGTGTCGAAAACACCGCAACTGCTTTGACGCAACTCGGCAAGTCGGCACGTTTTTCATTCCATGTTCCAGTTGTAGGTATAACTGGATCTGTAGGTAAGACTTCAGTTAAAGACATGACAAACGCTGTTCTAAGTCAGCAAGGGGAGGGTCATGCGAGCCTCAATTCTTACAACAATGAGATAGGCGTTCCTTTAACACTCTTAAACACCCCAGAAGAATCTTCATTTCTGGTAGTTGAAATGGGTGCCCGAAAAGAGGGTGATATACAAGAACTTTCTGAAATTGTGTATCCAGATATTGGAGTCATAACCAGTGTCGTCGAGTCTCATACTGAAGCATTCGGTTCACTTGATTCGATATCAAATACAAAAGGGGAAATATTAGAACGCCTTCCTTCGGAAGGGTGCGCTGTGCTGAATGCTGATGTCGATGAAGTGATACGGCAGTCTCCAAGAACCCGAGCCAGAAAGTTGACATTTGGTCAACTAGGTGAAGTACGAGCTTCTTCTGTGAAATTTGATAAGAATTTGAAGCCATCATTTGCAATGGAGACTCCATGGGGTAGATCTGAAATAAAATTGAATGCTGCTGGCCAGCATATGATTTCCAATGCATTGGCGGCTGCAGCCGTAGGTTTAGCGGTCGGGGTACCAATCGAGTCGGTAGCAGAAGGCTTGAGTTGCGTCGAGCTGTCGCCGTTAAGAATGGAAATTGTTACTAGCTCTAACGGAATAACTGTGATCAACGACACATATAACGCAAACCCAACTTCAATGAAAGCAGCTCTTGATTCTTTATCGCTACTTCCATACAACGGTAGAAAAATAGCCTTCTTAGGTCTCATGGCCGAATTGGGAGAGAAAGCCTCTATGGCACACATAGACGTAAAAAAATATGCTGAAGAGCTAGGAATCGAAGTGATACCGGTTGAAACGAAACTCTACGAGGATCCTCGAGTTGTTGACTTGGATAGTGTCTTAAACGAAATTGAGGAGATGCAACTAGGTAAAAATGACGCACTTCTATTTAAAGCGAGTCGCGTTGTCGGGCTCGAGAAGATTGTAAAAGAGATAACTACTTAAATATTTCGGCAATCAAGAGCTTATGTTTCGGACTCTATATAGAACTCGTCAAAGTGGCATAATTGTTTAACGAGTTCCTTTGGGGGGAGTAGGGGGTTGACTCTATGAGGATTGCTAAAAACAAAAATACACCTAATGATTTGGCTCCTGGCTGGGAAAACCCGAAAGTCTCAAAATTGGCGCTAGAGGGTTTCAGGTATACATCTCCAGAGTTTTATGAAAAAGAGTGGAACCAAATGTGGACCAAAGTTTGGTTACTTCTTGGACGAGTTAGTGAAATACCTTTTAAAGGTGATTACCAGATTGAAGAAATAGGAGTTGAATCGATCATCATGGTACGTCAAGAAGACGGATCGGTCCGAGCCTTCTATAACGTTTGTCAACACAGAGGTTCACGTCTAACCAATAATACAAAGGGAACCACCGAAGTGTTTAGATGTCCTTACCACAGTTGGGAATGGTCATTTGATGGAACTCTTCTATCGGTACAGGATCCCGAAGACTTTCTTCAAGGCAACCCTTGTGAAGAACTGACTTTAATGGAAGTTCCCTGCGAAATTTTTGCTGGTTTCATCTGGATTAATTTGGATCCGGATTGTCAATCACTTAAAGACTTTTTAGGACCTTTATGGGATGAATGGTCAGCATATGAAATTGATGATTGGTCTCGGGTGCTAAAAATATCCACCACAGTTCCTTGCAATTGGAAAGTCGTGCAGGATAACTTTTGTGAGTCTTACCATCTGCCAACAGTTCACCCTCAACTTGCTGATTCACATGAAGAGAACTATGCATACGCTCAATTCGACATGTCACTTGAAGGTCACAATCGGATGATCATGATGGGAGCTACGCCTTCAAGAACTTTACGTGGAGCAAACCCTGATCTTCCAAATTCTCTAGCTGAGCGAATGGAATATTGGGAATTGGACCCAGCAGATTTCACCGACCGTGTCTTCGAGGTGAGACTAGCTCTGCAGGAAAAAATGAGAGAACTGGGAGTTAGCAGAGGGCATTCCCATTATGCAAATTTACGTGATGCTCAATTAACTGACTCTCACCACTACAACTTATTCCCAAATTGTTCGTTGACTTTTTCCGCCGATGGCGTTCTACTGCAACGCATGCGCCCAGACCCATCAGACCCTCAAAAGTGTTTTTTTGATCATTGGTATTACACGAAAAATACAGAACTCGCAGATTCAGCTACAAATATTGAATTGACGGATACCAGCAATTTACAAGAAGTGATTCAATATGGAGAGCAGTCGATGGGACTAATACCTGACCAAGACATAGCTGTATCTGTGATGCAACAACTTGGACTGCGTTCAAGAGGATATAGGGGCGGATTTTTATCTGAACAGGAAAGTAGAATCAGGCGCTTTCATGACGTCATAGATAGCTATATAGAGTAATTTTCAGATCTTAAAGAGAGGAAAAAATGGAAGAAAAATGGTTTACTGACCACCCCCCAAGTAAACGTTGGCCGCATTACACACGAGCAAATGCAGGTGAGGTCCTTCCTACGCCAGCAAGTCCTTTTGGTCAAAGTTACGGATTTGACAACTGCATAATGAAGGGGTGGCAATTAGGTTCAACTCAAACAGGTTTTTATGAACTCGATGAATACAGAGATGATCCGCCAGAAATGTGCGGTTTTTTTGGAGGTTATTTCTACATAAATCTTTCTTGTATACGTATGCAAGCAGTAAGAAATCCAGCTATAACAGTTGAACAGCTCGATCTTGCAATTTTTGGAGACCAGCCAGATTCTCCGAAATATGAACCTCATCCAGAAGATGAGAAACCACATTTACAGCATCTAGCTGATTCTCATATGCAGTTCGTTCTTAGTGCTTCTGAATGGCCGGAACTTAATGAAGAGAGAAAACTTGCCGACAAAGAACGTAAAGAAAGACCGGATCTGAAATCACTAAGTGATGAAGAGTTGCTTGAAAGACTGAGAGATCTCCAACCACTTATTGAAAATCTCTCACGCAACCAAATGGTTTCAGCAGGATCATCTGGTATTGCGCCTGGAATGTTGGCGGCTGTGGGTGAAGCCATAGGGGATCCAAGTATTCCTGTTCGTCTTTTATCTAGTCTCGGCGATATAGATTCTGCTGCTCCATCATTTGCAATATGGGAAATGTCTCGCTCAGTTAAAGAATCGCAAATCATTTCAGAAATTTTTAACTCACATCCTGAATCTCTGTTGGATGAACTTAATAAGTCTGATTCCGAAGAAGTGGCTGATTTTCTTGAAGCATTCAATGAGTTCGTATACGAGTATGGCTCACGTGGAGCGAATGAGTGGGAGCTGAGCAGTGAAACTTGGGAAACTGAACCAACAATAGCTTTAAGAGCTATAGATCAAGTTAGATCGCAAAATGATGATCGTTCTCCAAAAATAGCAGCAGAGCGTCTTGCCATGGAAAGAGAAAACCTCATAGAAGAGGTAAGGGAAAAATTGAAAGGAATCGCAAACGATGAACTGACTGGAACCTTTGAAGGGGCGATAGTTGCAGCGAATATGATGGTTTTTCGAGAGCGTTCGAAAACTACTTTGGTTAAACCGCTTCATGAAAGCCGTATGACTATACGTGAATTAGGAAAACGTCATAGAGAATTGGGAACACTTGGTTCAGATGAAGAAATTTTCATGCTTTTGGATGAAGAGTTAGAAGCTTTTATAGCAAACCCAGGTTCATTTACTGAAAAACTTGGGAAACGCTATAAAGACTGGAAAGCGTTATGGGATTTGGAACCACCATTTTTCATCAGGGATGGAGTCGTTCCGGGTCTTTCCGAATGGGATCTAAAATCCTCGGAAGATAAAATGTCTACATTAAACGTTGGAGATGTTTTGACAGGAGTTCCCGGATCTCCGGGGAGCACCCAAGGGAGAGCAAGAATAGTTCTAGACCCCTCAAACCCTCCTGATTTGTTGCCTGGCGACATTATGGTTGCGCCAATAACAGATCCAGCATGGACTCCACTTTTTTTAGCTGTTGAGGCTGTAATAGTAAATGTGGGGGCACAAATCAGCCATGCCGTGATAGTCAGCAGAGAGTTAGGAATACCGTGCGTGGTCTCAGTAAACGAAGCCACAACACTTATACCTGATGGTGCCATTTTAGAGATAGACGGCACATCAGGAGAGGTGAGGATTTTAGAATTGCCATGAGTGTTCCTGAAACTGTGATGGCTTTGGCTAGACCTTGGGAATGTCCGCCACTTCGAAATGTTCCTATTTTAGGAGAGCAGTACACCTCGCGAGATTTCTTTGACAGGGAATGGTCGTCTATGTGGACACAAGTGTGGCTTCTAATGGGTCGTTCTTCGGAAATGCGAGAGCCAGGCTCTTATCAGGTGGAAGAAGTTGGACCTGAATCATTTATTATGATCCGGCAGGAAGATAGTTCGATTAGGTGTTTTTATAATGTCTGTCAACATCGTGGTTCTCGTCTTATTTTCAATAAAGAAGGTGCTGCAGATAAAATAGTTTGCCCATATCACGGGTGGGAGTGGGCTGGTGACGGTTCATTGGAATATGTCCAAGACCCTGAAGATTTCCCTGAAGGAAATCCTTGTGATGATTTGACTTTGGTGGAAGTGAATTGTGAAGTTTTTGCTGGTTTCATTTGGATAAATATGAATCCTGAATGCATGACTTTACGGGAGTATCTTGGTCCCGTTTGGGAAGAATTCGAAGCTTATGAAAGCGATGATTGGATTCGCGGGCCTTCATCGACAGTCGATGTCAATTGCAATTGGAAGGTGCCGCAAGATAATTCGTGTGAGTCTTACCACCTACCTGCAGTTCACCCTCAGGGTCTGAAATGGATAGAACATAGCTATAAGTATTGTCATTTCGACTGGTGTGAGGAAGGACATAATCGAATGTCTATACCAATGGTCACGCCATCTCGCTCACTCACAGGTGAAGAACTCGAGGTGGATGAGCAGCTAGGGGAGATGTTAGAACCGTGGGGTTTAAAGGTGGAAGAATTTAAAGGAAGAGAATTTGAAACCCGTCAAAGGGTCCAGGCGGTCAAAAGACAGCTTGGCAGTAAATACGGCTACCAATTTGATCAACTTTTTGACGATCAGCTAACAGATGCTTATCACTACAACATATTTCCTAATGTCACAATTAGCTTCGCCGGATCGGAATATATAGGGCTTCAAAGAATGCGGCCGCACCGTCGTGATCCGGAACGGCATTATTACGACAATTTTATGTATTTGTCGCAGGGGGCTGCTGCGCGTCTTGATGTCACTGAGCCAGAAGAACGAAGATTTTTCAAATATGGAACAGAGCTAATGAATCGACAAATTGCCGATCAGGATTTGGCAATTAGCACTGGGCAGCAACTAGGACTTGCTTCACGCGGGTATCGGGGAGTGAGGCTTGCCGGGCAAGAAGGACGTGTTCAGAGGTTTCACGACGTTTTAGATGATTATCTAGACGGCACTAGACCTTAGTTTTATTTACTGGTAGAGAGGATTTAGAGATTCGAAGCAATCGCGTTGCCGATTTCAATTGTGCCTGTGATTCCAGGATCTAATTTATTGCACGCTTCAACAATCCTTGAGGCCGCATTTTGTTCTCCGAGAAAATCAAGCATCATAGCTCCTGAAAGTATTGCGGCCACAGGATTGGCTATACCCTGTCCGGCAATATCAGGTGCTGAACCATGAACTGGCTCGAACATTGATGGGCCAGTTTTTGTTGGATTAAGGTTCGCTGATGATGCGGTCCCAATTCCTCCCGAGACTGCTCCTCCCAAGTCAGTCAAGATGTCACCGAATAAATTGTCGGTAACGATCACATCATATTGCTGAGGTGATTGAACCATATAGATACAAGCAGCATCACAATGGTTATAGGCGGTTTCAACTTCGGGGTACTCTTCAGATACTTCATTGAATGTTCTATCCCAAAGATCACCTGCAAAGGAAAGGACGTTTGTCTTGTGAACCATTGTGAGGTGACGCCTCCGTTCCATTGCTAATTCAAAGGCAAACCTGACAGCCCTTTCCACACCATGCCGTGTATTGACTGACCCTTGAGTAGCAATTTCATAAGGTGTACCAAGCCTGTGAACTCCACCTTCGCCAGCGTAGGGACCTTCAGTATTTTCCCTAACTACTTGAAAATCTATTTCATCTTCTGGGAATACGAAAGGTCTTAAGTTGATGTAAAGGTCAAGTTCGAAACGCATTTTTAGTAAAAGGCCACGTTCTATTACACCTGGGGGAACATTGGGGGTTCCGACTGCTCCTAAATAAATTGCATCCAAATCGCGCCATTCCTCTAAGACACTTTCGGGAAGAATGGTTCCATCGCGTTCGTACCGCTCGCCGCCAAGATCGTATTCGACAGTTTCTAAATCAATACCAGAGGCTTGTATGACTTTAAGACCTTCAGATATTACCTCCGGTCCTATTCCGTCACCTCCAACCACTCCTATGCGATTTGCCATTAGTTGCCTCTGCCTCTATGAGTTGGGTAATTTCACCTAGGTAAAAATTCTAGTCGACCATATTGATTTTATGTGAGGAATAAAATCAATATTATTGATTAGGTGTGAGGTCAGGTAATGAAATTAGACGTTGTAAAGCGAGAAAAAGATTTTCTTAGAATTTCTGGAACTGAAGCAGAAAGCTACCTGCAAGGCCAGTTGAGCCAAGATGTCGAAGGAATGTCGGATGGTGAATCAAGGTTTACATTTCTTCTCCAACCTTCTGGAAAAGTTGACGCATGGCTAAGAATCACTCGTCAAACTCAAAATGATTATTTGCTTGATGTGGATAAGAACTATGGAGAGTTGGTTCTCGCGAGACTTAAACGGTTCTTGTTGCGAACTGATTGCACGGTCGAAATTTTGAACTATTTTCTTTATACGGAAATTGGCAACTCTCGAACTGAGAACGATTTCGTTGACTGTATTGCAATTCCGTATTCTTGGTTTGGCTTTGAATTCACGGATTATATTTTCAAATCCGAGAGTTTTTCTGAAGGTTTTACTCTTATAGATGATCAAACTTGGACGGAGGCGAGAATAAAAGCGGGCATCCCCGAGATGGGTAAAGAAATTGACACTTCTACGATCCCAGCCTCATTGGGAATAGTCGATTTTTCCGTTAGTTTCACCAAGGGTTGCTATACGGGGCAGGAGTTGGTTGCACGTATGGATAGTCGCAAAGGTGGAACTCCATATCGTCTTGTGAGAATAAGTGGAACTTCGAGGATTGCCGCAAGCCAAGGTTTTCTTTTGAATAATGGTGAAAAAATCGGAACTATTACCAGTGAAGTAGTTATTGGTAGTGAATTTTTTGCTCTTGGTTTCTTAAAAAGAGGGGTTGAGAGTCCCACAACAGCACAGATTGTTGATGAGGACTTTAGTGAGAAAAGTGTTTTTATTATGCCTTTAGAAGGTTGAGATCCTCTAATAAATCTCAAATAAGCATGAGCACGACCCGACATTGAAAATTTAGATGTGGTAAGTTATTGGCTTGCTCGTTGATTTTCCGCCCTTCTTGAGGGCGGATTTTGTTTTTTATCGTTTGTTTCACTGTAAATGATGCTGAAATTGCCCTTAGGTATTTTTATGCGTTTTCCAGGGTTTTCTTTAAATCTTCTCTTTTTTTCTTTCCCGGTTAGCTTTGGAAAATTTTGATCGGAGTTGCCCTTTTTTTTCTGAGGAATGTCCTCCACAAGGAAACGATCTTCCATATAAAGGACGATTGACCCATCAGAAGTCAAAACGATGGCCACTGGAGCGTCAGTTGCCATGATTTCTTCGAGAGCTGCGAATAAGCGGATACAGTTTTCGCAAGATCCATCTAATAGTTGAAGGTTGGGCATACAGGTAACATAATCGAACATATGTTCGATTACTAGTTGAGTGTATTTAAATGTCTGATTCCGGTGTGGTTGAGGAGTTTGATGAAGAAACAGGCTGTATGAATTTCACTGATCCCAGTGGAGCATATGGCACGAACTGTCCTGATGGGACTGGTTTGTCGTTGAACCTGATGGAACGCGTATAGAACTGACTTTTGATAAGGCTACTGGATGCAATACAGTGACGTTCCCCGATGGATTCTCTGAAACGCAGTGCTTTGATGAAGCGTTCTCTCTTGTAAATTAAAATCTGGTTATTGATCTAATTAATGACTTTTAAGTGCTTTAAAATAGCTTAATTTTGAGGCTCCCTCAGTGGTCTTCTATGAGGTCGTAACCTTATGTAATGGCAGGTTTAGAAAAAAATCGAGAATTAGCGATCGAGAGATTTAAATCTGCTCAACGCTTTGGTTCTTGTTCTCCTTCAGATCTCTTAGGCAGTTCAATCAGGGCTCCAGTTTTAAGCGTTCTTAGTGAAAAAAAAGTTGCAATCAGAAGTTACGGGATGCGAGGTTCGGATTTCCAAAGTCAATGGTTTAAATTAGTTGATCTAGCAGGAGCTAGACCTGACTCTTTGGGTTTTATTGAACGTAAAGGCAATTTGAAAAAATTCGCCAAAGAACTGAAAGTAAAAGAAGAGGAAATTCAGAAAAACTTAAAAGCTTGGAGCCGCAGGAAGAATCCTCCGGTTATATATGAGACTCACTCTGGAAAAAAAGCAAGAATTACTATTCAGATACCACTTTTAACTGAATGGTTGCTATGGGTCGCTGACTCTCGGTCGGTAGTTCATAGAGGAATGAAAGGCTATTTGAATTTCAGAACTATAAACGAATTAACAACTTCTTTAATCTCTAAAGGTATTTCACCCCCACCTGAAAAAAATCTTTTACCGGTGGATGCAGCTCGAATGATACGAATATCCGAGAAGAACCCTCTTTAGGTTCGGAGTATCTCTAGTTGCTGGAAAGATGTTTTACGGTTGACCATAAAACATCATCAACTTCGACTTCATCAGGGGTAGGAATATTTGCACCAGGTAGGCGGGCACCTGCTTGTGATTCAATTGCATCAGCCAGTTTTTCTAGTCTTTGCATAAACATGTCATCGTAAGCTTCTACATCAATTACTACGTAGAACTGACCCAGGTCATGAGGTTCGCCTTCAGGTGTCTTCAAAGGCGGAACCTCGATACTCAACCTCGAACCGGTTAATGCGCCAGCTAACAGTTCTGCCATGAGTCCAAGACCATAACCCTTGTATCCACCTGCAGAAAGCAAGGAACCTTCTAGAGCATCTTTAGCATTGGTGGTCGGATTTCCATCTTTATCGACTGCCCAACCAAGAGGGATCGGTTCATTGGCAGCGGCTGCCATTGTAATTTTACCTAGCGCTATAGCACTTGTGCTGAAATCAAATTGGAAAGATATTCCTCCCTTACCATCTGGTACTGCCATAGCAATTGGGTTAGTTCCAAGCACAGGTACTGAACCACCCGGAGGGGCTACTACTGCAGAAGCATTGGTTGCCCCTATAGCTAACATTCCCGATTTGGCTAGTTGCTCTGTGAAATATCCTAAAGAAGTACAAGTTTGCGTGTGTTCAACCGAATAGCCGCATATCCCATTGCTACGAGCTACCTCTATAGCTTTATTGAAACCTGCTGCAAAAGCCGACTGAGCAAAACCGAATCGCCCATCCACTCTTACAGTTCCAGGTTTATTGTTAGTAACGACAGGTTCAACTGCACCATCAACTCGACCTGTTCTTAATTGAAGGCAATAGCTCTCAACATAGTAGAGGCCACATATCTTGTTTCCTCTTTCTTCAGCAGTACGAACAGCATGAGCTACCAGAGAAGCAACTTCAACAGAGGCACCGTGACTTTCAAGTGCCTTTTTTGTGGTCGTTTCTATTTCATCGAGGGATACTAGCAAGTTTCTACCCATTGTTATAGGCCATTCCTTTAGATGAGGTACCTGTTTTAAGAGGCATCCAAAACCTCCTCTGACATAAGAAACTGAGAAGCAATTTCGTTTAATTGCTCCCATTCAGGAAGTGAAACCTTTAACCCAGTTGATAAAGCATCGACTGTCTTCTTATTCGTTAATGGGGAAGGAGAAGCATCAGATCTTAGATGAACGGAGGTAACTGGGGAACTACCACAAGTCATTTCAGTATCGCACGACCAAGTGACCCCACAACTTTCTTGATTGTGTAAAGTAAGCGCGAGTAAAACAAATAAAACAGGCGGATCAAAATGCACATCAAGAGATTTAGTACCTGTTGGCAGTCTCAATCGAAGTGAACTTCTCAAAACCTCACCTAAAGCTATTGGATCCAAGGTTGCTATTTGCAACCAAGAAGAAATTCCTTGACCGTAGTTAATTTCACAGAAAGTCACATCTTCAGCTAAACGATCAGCAACACTAGCTTCACAACCAAGAACACGACTGGCCCTTTCGACTTGGTCCTTTAATTCTCTTGGAGCCACAAGAATGTTTGCTTCATTCATTGAACACATCTTCGAACAAACGAATCCAGTTAGACCCCATGACTGAAGCAATTTCATCTGAAGAGAAACCCACTTCAGAAAGCCCTTCAGATAATGAATCAAAATCCTCTGGCCCCTTAAACCATTCAGGCCAAGTTGGAAAAGTGGGTATATCTTCAACTTGTTTTGGCCTATCCCATCGTCCACTCCGCATCCAACCTAAAGCATCAGGTGCCCACCCAACTACTGAATCACTGCCAATCGCTACATGCTCGACACCGATCTTTTCTGCAGTATCTGCGACCATATGGCACCAATCAAGACGTGTAATCGTGTCTCCCCCCATGAAAAGAGGGTAGAGAGTACAACCTATAATGCCGCCTCGATCTGCAAGAGCTTCAATCAGATGGTCAGGTTTGTTGCGCGGGGAGTCACAAAAAGAGGAAGGGTTGCCGTGAGTTACTGCAATAGGCTTTTCAGAACTATCTATAGCCTCAAGACCAGTTCGGTTTCCAACATGTGAAATGTCAATAAGCACCCCAGATGTGTTGAAGGCACTGATCATGCGATGACCCACTCTAGTTAGTCCACTGTCTTCAGGTTCCCAGCAACTAGATCCAAGATGATTTGAAATGTTGTACGTGAGTTGAATTATTCGTATTCCAAGATCCGCAAAAACGCCTACCATCTCAGGATCATCTCCCAGCATGGAGCTATTTTGAAAACCCAGAATCACTCCTAGAACCCCCTCGTCTTTAGCTTGATGCATTTCTTGAACATTTCTTACGACTCTGACGAGATCAGAGTTTTCACGGGCAAAGTGCCGCCAATCTCCGATTTTGGTAACTGCTCCCGCTAAGTCCTCCCAGACTCCACAAGTAGCGTGAACTACGTCAATCCCGCCAGATCTGACTTCTTTTACTGTTGTTCGGTTCCAATTGTTTATTTCTAAACCATCTACGAGCATTAGACGAGACCTCCCGGTTGTCTAGGTAAAATCCATTTATCTGAATCTTTTAAACCAATTTCTGACACTCTAGGGGCTCCTTGGAAAAGTGTTACCCTCAGCCAGTCTGTCGACTGTGGGGAGAAGTTGTCCATTCCATACATGGCTAGTTGAAATCGTTGCAGGTTCAATGGGAGGTGTTTAAAATCGCAAACGTTTTCTCTCGGTTCGCTGTAAGGCCCGGAATCATCGAGGAGACGTTTGACGGCAATACCATGTTCTGGGAAAGAGTGGAGAAATTCGCTTGCAGAAATACTTTCATCTGCTTCGCATAGATCTCTAATCAATTTGTTGATTCGCAAAGAAATATCTATTGGTATTTCTCTGTGTGCAGGGTCAATAACAGATCTTTCAGCACGACGTGGTTCCTCAGCATTGTCAGACATAACCCACCAGTAGTGTTCAGCTTCTGTTTCATCCAGATTGAGTTCGTTCAACCAGAAGTACCTTTCATCAATTATTTTTTTTAAGTCTTCAACTGTGGCATTGAAGTTCGCTGTTTTTTCGTTTCCTACTATTAGAAGACTGTCGATGACTTCGTCATCCGTGTTGTCGAGTTCCAGCAACAATGAAATCACTAATTCGGTGATTTCAATATCTTGCTTTTCAGCCCACAAATAAAGATCGTCGAAAGGAAAGTCGTTTCCGCTTAAAGAACGGAAGGTGTCATGGATAAGTAAAGTTGCTTTTGCCAGAGAATCAGGTCCCATCCAAGGCCAGCGATCATCGCCACCAAGTGAGGAGAAATATTGGTAAGCCTTATCAAACCATTCCTCAAGAATCTGCTTACTTTGCGTTGAGCCTTTAAGGGAACGAACGTTAGAAAGAGCCAATTCTCTTATAGCAACCCACGAATTCAATTCTCCAGGGTGTTTCATGGCCCAGGGAACTAGACCTAAACCTGTTGCATTGCCTAAACCAAAAAAGCAACTCCATTCATCGTTAAAACTGACAGCATTAGGGTTCTTTGCTTTAGCGCAATGCTCTACCGATTCATAACTAACTTCCCTGAAAAGCCATGCAGCGAGAAACTGTGCCCTGTAAGGGGCAGAAAGTGGATGTTGATCTTCGAAACCCAAAAACGACCGCATGCCAAATTTTCCGTTGCCATAGAAAGCTGTACTTCTCATTATGTAACCGGCATCACCTAGTTTTTTTGACTCTGGTTGTTTACCATCCGCTAAACGTTCGACCAAATAGTCATAAAATCGAATACTTCGGTTCCCTCTGGTTAATACAAGTACTCGAGGATCGAGGCGGCTTAGTTCTTGTTTTGGAACTTCATCTCTCAAGAACTGGAGTAAATCATTATCTATTTCTCCTTCTACTAAAGCTGCGGTTACATCCCACACATCTGCTATCACACGGTCAGTATGTAGAGCTTCATCGATGGTTGAAGTAAAGGCAACGAAGTGAAATAGTTTCTCTTCAGCAAGAATGCGATAGATGATGTGTCCTCTTCCAAACTCGTCGAAGTCGACAACCAGGAGTTTGATTTCCCACTGATTCTTAAATGCTCGGCGGATCATTGACCGGCTGAAACTAAACCGAGTCATTCTTACAGCGCCGAGACTTGCGGGTTTCATTACAATTTCCGCTGGGCGCAAAACATTGTTCGGATCATCCAATAGAGTCGAGAGTCCCGATACTTCCTCGCTGATTGTCATCGATGAAATTTGTTTGGGCGCCTGTTCACAAATTTAATCTATCTCACGGCAGGTAATCCCGTGAAAGTCGAATTAACCAATAACCAAAAAAGCGAGGTTTCAACAGTTATCGAATGATTGAATTGAGAGAACAGCTCCTTCAGCAACAGAAATTTCCACTTCGTGGGCTGTGAATTCATTAGAAATACCTAAACCTGAGCCAGCACTAAGATCAAGTCCATCTAATTCCCATTTCAGCCCGTTGCTGGTGATACCAAAAGCAGTGCCCCCAATAGCTAGTAGTGTCAATTTGTCAGAAGGGTTGCCGGTTAATTTTGCTTTATCTCTGATTATTTTTACGTAGCTATCATCAACAAGCAAATCAATTTCCAGTTCACTCCAGCGGTTTGAACTAGCCACGACGATATTGCCGAAGGTGTGATCAAATCTTCCTCGTGCTGAAGTGATAATTGTTACTGAGGAACAATTCTTTTCAATAGCAGCAGCAAGTGCCAATTCCAGATCCGTCACATCTTTATCTACTGGAAACCTTCGGATTTCTTTAGCTTTCTCAATTGCTTCCTCTGAGCAGGAGTCAAAATCACCAATCATTAGATCAACTTCTAGACCTAGTTCTTCAGCATGATCACCGCCAGAATCGGCAACAATAACCAACTGTGTCTCAGGTAGGGGAAAATCGCAAGAAGGTAAAGGTCCCCCGGTAACGATAAGAGCGTGCACGGTATTCATTTTTCGCCCTTAAGGATATGAACGTTCCAGCGTCCAGCGGTGTTGTCTATAGAAGTATCCACGTCAAAGCATCTAGAGATGTTTTCTGATGTCATGACCTCGCTCATCTTTCCTGACGCAACGCTCTCACCATTTTTTAGTAGAAGAAGATGGCTGAAACCAACTGGTATCTCTTCTATGTGATGAGTCACTAGAACCATTGGAGGAGATTTTTCTTCATTCACTAAATTTGAAAGAACTATTAAGAGCTCTTCACGACCCCCTAAATCTAAACCGCTAGTTGGTTCATCTAAAAATAGTATTTCCGGTTCTGGCATTAGCGCTCTAGCTAAAAGAACTCTTTGCTTTTCCCCAGTGGATAAAGTACCGAATGTTTGATCAGATTTTTTCCCGCAACCCACATTTTCTAATACTCGATGAGCACGCTCCCAGTCAGATGCGCTGAAAGTATCCCACCAAGGCTCAATTGCTCCTGTAATAGCTGTTACTACCACTTCTATCGTTTTTATATTGAATCTAAACTTGTAATTCAACGAAGTTGACATAAAACCGATTTTTGGTTTCAGTAAACGCAAATCCGTTTTACCTAAAACATGATCAAGGATTTCTACATCACCTTTACTCGGATGGAGATTCAACGAGGCGATATTGAGTAATGAAGTTTTACCTGAGCCATTAGGCCCCAGAACGACCCAGTTTTCTTCGGGATTAACTTCCCAGTCAATGTTTTGAAGTATTTTCGTGCCTGATTCTGTTTTACTGACCGAAGTTAATTTTAAAAGAGACATGATATTGACACTAGAACAAGGATCTTACCAACAGCGTAATTGCGGCTGTGCCAGACAAGAGGTAAACGCCAGGGGTTATCCATTTATGATCGAGTGTTTTTCGAAGAGGCCCTGATACAGCCATCCCTATAAACACTGATGGAAGAAGATAAATGCTTATTAGCAAATCTCCTGAATCGAAATTTCCCGTTGCCGCAAGAGCACTTATAGATATAGCAGTTCCAATCAAGAAGTAAGGAGAAAGGGTTGCTCTAAGGACAGATCCAGAAACGTCATGGTAAAGCAAGGCAATCGGAGGTCCCCCAACGCCGACTGCCGTGCCCATAAAGCCACTAACACATCCACCAAGCATCAGATTTTTTTGTGATCGTTCGAATTTCAAACCGCTTACTTTTAAGGCGATTGCAAAAAGCAGAAGAGAACCGAAAAGCACTCCGATTCTTTCCTCTGCTACGAGACTAAGTGCTAATACAGCTAAAGCAATTCCAGGGAGCCTTCCCAGAACAGTCCATGTTAAACCATACTTATCTGTATGACCTCTTTCTCGAAAAGTGAAAAAACCTGAAAGTAGAGGATTTATTAAAAGTACGGGTCCCGGAACAAAATCTGGGTTTATTAGAGCGAGAATTGGTACTGCGAGAAGGTTTGCACCAAAACCTAGAACACCTTGAAGTGTGCAACCTACTGCATAAACAAGGCAGCCAGCTACTACTTCAATAACACTCATATTTGGCTTGACTCCATTCCACCTTGATCAGTCCAAGTCTTATACATGGTCGCGTATCTTCTTTTTGAGTCCACTAGTTCCTTATGCGTTCCTATTTCTAGTATCGACCCATTATCGACTACTGCTATACGGTCAGCTCTCATAGCGGTTGCAATTCGATGAGCGACTATGATAGCTGTTCGTCCGTCTAGCAAATTGTCTAAAGCTGCCTCTATTAAAGACTCTGAAAGTAAATCTAGATTAGTGGTTGCTTCATCAAGAATCAAAAGTCGAGGTTGACACAAGAAAGCACGAGCGAGTGCAAGAAGTTGGCGCTCACCCGCTGAGAGGGAGGCACCTCTTTCATGAACAGGACTGTCTATTCCATTCGAAAGACGGTTAATTAAATCAGTTAATCCTGCTGCTTCGCAAGCCCTTTTAATGTCTTTTTCGTTAGCTTCAGGTCGAGCAAATATTATGTTCTCTTTGATACTTCCATTGAAAAGAAAAGGTTCCTGAGGGACTACAGCAACCTGTCTCCTGAGAGATTCAAGTTGAACATCACGTAAGTCGTATCCGTCAATTAAAACCTGTCCGCTATCTGGGTCATAAAAACGTGAAATAAGTTTCGCTATAGTTGATTTACCTGCCCCGGTCGGACCTACTAAAGCTAGAACTTCCCCGGATTCAATTTTTAGATTAATGCCGCTTAGTACAGGTTTATCTTCCTCATAATTAAAATCGACCGATTTAAATTCAACATGGCCAACAAGTTTGGGCATTTCGGTAGCGTTTTCTTTTTCACAGACGCTGGGAGCAGTAGAAAGCAGATCTCGGAGTTTCTCGATTGAAGCACTACCTTGCTGGTACTGATTGTATAACTGGACGAGACTTTGGATCGGAGCAAAGAAAGAGGTTAGAAATAATATGAAAGCGGTCAACTCGCCAATGCTTAGTTGATTCTTTAGAACCATGTTCCCACCGACAAATAAAATTGTCGCCTGAGTAATGATCCCTATTGACTCCGTTCCAGGCCCAAAGAGTGCTTGTGCCCTGCCTGTGTAAAGATTTGCTTCAAAATGAGAGATCGTTATTTTGTCATGCATTTCTGAACGGTATTTGCGTTGATTGAAAGCAGTTATTACTCGCATACCCGCAAGACTTTCGGAAAGGTTTGAAAGAATATCGGCGATCTTGTCTCGAACAGCGAGATAACCAAAAATAGAAACTTTTCTGAACCATAAAGTCAGAACTATGTTTATTGGTATTACTAGCAGAAGAGATATTACTGCCAGATGCGGGTTAAGAACTATCAGATAGGTAGTGATCACAAGCAAAGTGATTATCTGAACAGCGAAATTAACCAGACCTTCTTGAAAAAGAACAGTTAAAGATTCGATATCGCTTGTCATACGCGTCATAAGGACACCTGCTTTTTCATTTGTGAAAAAACTAAATGACTGTCTTTGCAAGTGAGTGAAAACTCGTATTCTTAATTTATAAACAAGTTTCTCCCCTAATCTCCCTGTGAAAGAAGTCCGCACAAAGGAAACCGCTGCGGAAACTGCTATAGAAGCCACATAACAAATACAAGTGACAAGCAACACTTGGGTGTTCTTAGTAGCGATGCCTTCATCGATAGCAATTTGTGTGAGCAGAGGCCCAAGGTGCTGAAGTCCAGTTTCTAAGACGACTAAAAGAAGAGCAAGACAAAGTAAAAAAACGTGGGAAGAAAGAAAAGTTTTAAGAGTAAGAGGTGCACGTTCCCATTTGCTATGTGAAAAGGAAATTTCTGGATCAGGGTGTTCGGGTTCTTTTTCTAAGACTTTGTCAATTCTTTCGAAGAAGTCTTCAGGTAACTCCGCAAAAGGCAGTCCTGCTTCAGCGTTAGATTGAACTGAAGAAGGGCCAATTGAGAAACCTCCAATTCCACCACCAAAACCCATCAGTTACCCCGTGCACTCATTGCACCAGAGGCAAGTATTGACTCGTATTCCGGTGAGTTAGCTAATAAATATTCATGAGTCCCTTCAGCTTTGACTTTACCCGAGTCCATAAGTACGACTCTGTCAGCTAAAGCAATGGTTGATAGCCGATGGGCAATGACCAAAGTCGTCCGATCCTGTAAAAGCTTTTTCAGGGAAGAGTGGATAAGAGACTCTGTTTCGACATCAATCGAACTGGTGGAATCATCGAGCACAAGGATCTTAGGATTTGCTAAAAGTGTTCTTGCTATAACGATCCTTTGGCGTTGTCCTCCCGAAAGTGTGTAGCCTCTTTCACCTACAATTTCCTCATACCCGTTCGTTAGCTCTGTGATAAAATCATCTGCCTGAGCTGCTTTAGCTGCAGCGATCACTTCTCCTTCTTTAGCGTTTGGACGAGCGAAAGCAATATTGTTTCTGATTGACTCTGAAAACAAGAAAGGTTCGTCAGGAATCACATTTATATGGGTTCGTAAATCTTCAACTAAAAAATCTCGTATATCAGTACCATCTAGAAGAATAGATCCGTCAGTTATGTCATAAAACCGAGGTAATAGTCGTGCAACAGTTGATTTTCCACACCCTGTTCGTCCAACCAGTGCAACAGTTTCACCAGCTGCAATTTCGAGGTTGAAGTCGTCCAGAATTACTGGATTTTCATCATTGGGGTAGGAAAAAGAAACGTTTCTGAAACTTAAATCACCTATCGGTGAAATAATTTTTCGTGCTGTCAATTTATTCCCTATGGCAGGCTCCTCGTCGAGGATTTCAAAAATACGTAAAGAGGAAGCAGCGGCTCTTTGTGCTTGCAGGAGAACAAATCCCAGCATTCTGAAAGGAACAGAGATCATGATTACGTAGCTACTGAAAGCTATGAGTGCACCGATGCTGATTTTCTCATTTATAGAAAGCCAACCGCCATACATCAAAATGCTCGCCATCCCCAAACGTGGTAGAGCCTCTATCAGAGGGTTAAAACGCGCTCGTGAATCGATCAAAGCAGTTGAAGACCAACGTAAACGTTGAGCTTTTTTTGCTAACAATTCGATTTGTTTCCTTTCAGCAGCAAAGGACTTTACTATTCTTGACCCATTGATATTTTCATCAACGACCATTGCTAAATCTGCCATACGTCCCTGTGTGACCCAGGAAAGTGGAAAAACTTTGTTTCTCATTTTTTGAGCAAGAACGTACACGAACGGCATGCAGGCAATAGTGACAAAAGTAAGAGGAGGGTGGATAGAGAGCATGAAGATTAGAGCCAAAAAGAAACTAAGTAGTGAAAGCATTGCTAAAGGTCCAAAAGCTAATAGCAGTTGGATGGACCGGATATCAGAGTTGGCTCTAGAGATAATTTCTCCACTAGCTATTCGGTCAAAAAAAGAAAATGAGAGTTTAGTTAAATGCCTGTAAATAAGTGATCTCAGTTGAGTCTCAATTCGATAAGCAGTTTTGAAAAGCAGAAAACGGTATGTATATCTAAGAAGAAAGGCGCATATAGCCATTGCAACTAGTGTCCACAGGTACGAACTGATTTCCCCAGAACCGCCTGCAAGGGGATTATCTATGGCTTCACGAATAACCATAGGCACTGATACTTGAATAGTGAGACCTGCGATTCCGCAAAAAGAAGTAATTAAGAAGGAGTTTCTCTGTTCTTTTATAAGTGGGTACAAGCGCTTAAACCAGCGTTTGTTTACATCAGGATCTATGGAAACGTCAGAAATTATGTGCCCTTTTCGTTCGGAGTTAAGGCCAACCGGATAATTCATTGGTTCACAGTACCGGATTGATTTCAAAATGATTTAACTGCTACAAGGTATAAGCAGTTTTACACCTCGCTAGAGTGTAATTACGATGTCAATCTGGTCTGGCTTGTTCATTGCTGCCCTTCTTCTGTCGCTAAACGCTTTTTTTGTTGCAGCGGAGTTCTCTCTTGTAGCGGTCAACAGAGCTAGTGTCGAAGCAGAAGCAGAGAATGGTTATTCACGTGCCCGTAGAGTTAGGAAACTTCTTCAAAACCTAATTGTTTATCTATCAGGAGCTCAATTTGGAATCACCCTTTCTGCATTGTCTCTTGGTTTCGTAGCCGAACCTACAGTTGCAAAGATTCTCACCGGTGGAGACGATCATTCAGGTTTAAGTGTTTTTTTGGCCGTCGCAGTAGCGACTTCGTTGCATCTGGTAATTGGCGAACAGATACCTAAATACATAGCCCTAGCGGCTCCCAGGAAGATCACTTTTATTTTGGCGCCTCTTATTCAGATATATGGAAAGCTTTTCTATCCAGTAGTTGCCTTCCTGAATTACTTTGCGAATCGTGTAGTTAACCGACTGGGAATTGAACCGAAGAGTGAGCTGTCTGCTTCTCATACACTCGGTGAACTTGAGCACTTGATTGAAACGTCTGGCGATGAGGGTGTTCTTGATCTCGAAGAGGTGACTCTTCTTAGAAGGTCAATAAGGTTCACAGGCAAGACAGTAGCCGATGTCCTAGTCCCACGAGTAGAAGTATGCGCATTGCAAAGACAAGACTCAGTGGAAAAACTTATTGATCTTTCTGTGAAAACTGGTTTTTCGCGATTCCCTGTATTTGGAATTGATTTAGACGATATAAAAGGGGTCGTTCACATCAAATCTCTATACAAGTTTCCTATGAAAACACGGCTGGCGTTATCAGTAGAAGAATTGATGACTCCCGTTTTAACAGTTCCAGAAACACGAGACTTGGATGACGTTTTAGACGATATGCGGCAAAACCGTAACCAGCTATTAGTAGTAGCTGATGAACACGGAGGAACAGCAGGCATAGTCAGCATCGAAGATGTCCTCGAAGAGATCGTCGGCGAAATAGGAGATGAATATGATCATATGGAGGTCAAGACCAGAGCAGAAGGCTTGGGAAGCACGATTATTTCCGGTCGATTAAATTTATATGAAGTTGAAGAAACAACTGGCTTGAAAGTCCCAGAAGGACCGTACGAGACGGTTGCTGGGTATGTTCTTTTCAGACTTGGGCATATTCCAGAACCAAGCGAAATTATAGAATTAGACAGTTGGAAAATAGAAGTAGTCGCCGTAGAGGGACTTAGGGTAGCCAACCTTCGTATAGTTTCTCCGAATAATCCAAGGACAAGGAGCAACTAGATGCTTTTTGTAATACTTGTAGCAGCGATTTTTCTGATTTTCGTCAACTCTGTCTTTGTAGCTACAGAAATTTCTTTGGTTGCAAGTCGTATTTCACGATTAGAAGAATTAGTTGAAGGAGGTTCTAAAACTGCAAAAATAGCTTTAGAAGCCCGAAAGGATTTACGAAAACAACTTTCTGGATCTCAGCTTGGGATAACTTTAAGCAGCGTGATTCTCGGAATCCTTGCTGAACCTTCAGTCGGTGAGGTAATCAGATCGCTTCTAGAAAATTTAGGCGCACCAAGTGGGGCATCACAAACAGCGTCTTGGATTTCAGCAATAGCAATAGCAGCAATGTTGCAGATGATGTTTGGAGAAATAGTTCCTAAGAACATAGCCATCGCTGATCCGGAAAGAACTCTCCTTCGGGTCATGCCGATCCAAAGATTTTTTGTACAAAGCGCGCGGCCTGTGATTTGGCTTCTAGACAAAATAGTTGCCATCGCAGTCAAACCATTAAGTGACAAATTACAAGTTGGGAACGATAGTGCATTAGGGATGACCGAGCTTTTAGCGGTTATTAAAGCTTCAAGAGATGAGGGACTCATAGAAAGTTTCGAGCATGAGCTTCTTACTAGTGCTTTAGATTTAGGACAAAGGCCTGTTTCATCTATCATGATAGCTCGCAGTGAAATGGTCACAGTTGATAGGAAAATGGACTTAGCTTCAATAGAAGAGGTTGTCTTAGCAAGCGGCCATTCCAGACTTCCAGTATTTGGGAATACCGAGAATGATTTACTCGGATTTTTACATGTTAAAGATTTCCTCCGCTTGCCAGAGCAATCACAAAGCGAACCAGTGCCTTTGGAAATGATACGTAGAATGTTGATCGTGCCACCCGATTTGCCTTTGGACGATCTACTTCTGCAGATGCGCAGATCACGTAGTCATTTAGCTGGAGTTAAAAATTCTGAAGGGATACTTCTGGGTCTGGTAGCACTCGAAGATGTAATAGAGGAACTTGTAGGAGAGATTGAAGATGAATCTGATCTCGCGACCAAATAAACTTGACTTTCTAAGCACGTTTGCCGAGACACAAGCAATCCAGAAATGTACTGTTAATTGATGTCCAGAAATTTTTGCGTTCTAAGTATTCTCTTGTTCCTTCTGTTCCTACCTGTAGGTCATTCAAATGCACAAGAGAACCAGCCGCCACTCCTTGAAATGGGAGAAAATGATTCACCATTTTTGTTAGAACGCAAACTGACACTTCCATTTTTTACTTCTAAAGCTTCGGCAGTTGTATCAATAATTGAAAATCGTATTGAAAGAACGACTACTGTCCTCACAGACCTGGCGACAACTTTTGAATCCATACGTTCACGCCAAGAAATAGTGGAAGAATCCTTAGAAAATGTCGCGGGAGTCCTACTTGAACGGATCGAAGAAGCCGAGAAAATAATGATCGATCGTGCCGAAAAATTAAAAAATATCGAAGAGGTCGATAAAGAACGCCTTCAGGAAGATAAGAAAAAATACGAAAATATAGAAAAAATTATGAAACTAGCCAATTCCAAGGACTGGGTTTGTCCGGTCTCCAATACCGTAAAATTTTACGACTCGTGGAACGAAAAGAGGCCTAGAGGGATTCATAGAGGTGTCGATATAGTCGGCTTTCACGGTGCAGATCTTTACGCTCCCGTAGATGGAGAAGTAACTTTTTTCTGGGATTCCGTAGGAGGTAAATCGTTCAGAATCGTTGCTGAAAATGGTGACTATTATTTTGGAACCCATCTATACCGTTACGGAAAAAAATCCGGAAAAGTCTCAGCTGGAGATGTAATAGGTCAATTAGGTGCTGGAGGAAATGCTACAGGCCCCCATTTGCATTTTGAATTTCATCCCGGACCTGCAGGGAGAGGCAATGAAGTCAATCCGTATCAAATAGCAAATCGTAGGTGCACAAACAGGATTCCTATAGAGATGCCGCTAAATCACACTGAGGATGAAGAAAGAGAGAAGTATTTGTTTTCTTATGGAAATTTTGAGTGGGATTAAGCACCAATGGAGTGGTACCCGCCATCCACGTGGAGCAACTCTCCTGTAGTCGCAGGTAACCAATCGGAAAACAATGCCACGCAGGAGCGCGCCACGGGCTCAGGGTCTTCAACATCCCAACCAAGAGGGGATCGTCCGTCCCAAGCATCTTCAAATTCAGAAAAACCTGGGATGCTTTTTGCTGCCATGGTTTTTATCGGACCTGCTGCGACAAGGTTTACCCGTATACCATCGGGCCCAAGGGATTTAGCTAGGTAACGAGAAGTCGATTCAAGTGCAGCTTTTGCAACTCCCATCCAGTTGTAAGCAGGCCAAGCGAAACGTGCGTCAAAATCAAGACCGACTATCGAGCTTCCTCTAGGCATTAATGGAGAAACTACTTCAGCAAGAGTTTTCAAAGAGTAAGCGGAAATCTCCATTGCGACTTTCACATCATCCCACGTCGCGGACATAAAATCTTCCCCCAGGCAGGCCTCAGGTGCGAAACCAATTGCATGAAGCGCTCCATCCACTTCACCCCAGTTTGTTTTAAGCCATGTATTTAAGTCCTTCGCCTGTTCAACGGACGTCACATCAAACTCTAAAACTTCCGGCTGGCCGTCTAATTTTCTTGCAGTTCTACGAGTAAGACTCAGTCCTCGGCCTGCTCCTGTAAGAACAATTTCAGCGCCTTCTGCGATTGAACGTTCCGCAACAGCAAAAGCCAACGAAGAGTCTGTTAATACACCAGTAATGAGAAGTCTCTTACCACTTAATAAACCCAAAGTAAAAGCTCCTTTCTCAACAAAAGACTACGTGCTACAACTATAATTCGTGAATTCTTTGACGGATGTATATAAAAAACATTCCATCAGTGTTTCGAGGCTCAATATTGCCTATGATCATCACCATGAAAATAGGCTTATTAGGAGCAACAGGACCTGCTGGAAAAGCTTTAGCTGCAAGACTTGCATCAGTGGGATATGAAATCACAGTAGGTTCTCGAAGCAAATATCGTGCTATGGAAATTAGAGATGAGATAGTTTCCGCATGGCCGGAGAAAGAACTACAAATCACAGCGGCCGAAAATATTGATGCCGCAAAAGCAGATCTAATAGTTATAGCTACTCCGTGGGATGCAGCTGCCACAACTGCTCGTTCTGTTGCAGAGCACCTCCATGGAAAAGTTGTTATTTGTATGTCTAATGCGATAGCTAGAGTTGCGGGAGAATTCCAGCCTTTAGTTCCGCCTCGCGGATCAGTAGCGGCGACGGTTCAATCTGTGATTCAGGATTCGTATGTTGCGGCTGCCATGCACCATGTTCCTGCTAATGAACTGGGTGATTTAAATGAAGATGTCGAAAGCGACGTATTGGTCTGCTCAGATCACAGTAAAGCAACAGAGATAACTTCGGAGCTTTTAACCAAGATTCCAGGGATTCGACCTTTAGACGCTGGAGGTTTGTCGAATGCAACTGCTATTGAAGCTTTTAGTGCTGTGATCCTCCAATTGAATAGTCGATATAAGACAAGAGCAGCGTTGCGATTTATAGGTATTGAAGAAAATTAAATATTTAGTGCTTCAAGTATTAAAAACACTGAATCTTCCCTCTCTGATTAGCTAACCTCGTAATATGGCTGAAATAAAAGTTACTCTCCCAGATGAGTCAACTCGTGCTTTGCCCGAAGGTTCCACCGGCGCAGACTTAGCAGCTGATGTAGGAAGGAGTTTAGCTAAGGCAGCTATTGCTTTAAATGTCAATGGTGAAACGAAAGACTTGAGCAAATCCCTCTCTGACGGAGACGCAGTGTCAGTTATAACTCCAGACACTGAAGACGGTTTGTATGTTTTAAGGCATTCAACAGCGCACGTCTTGGCTCAAGCTGTTCTGAGCATCTGGGAAGGAGCCACTTATGCGATAGGTCCACCTATCAAAGATGGATTTTATTACGATTTTGAACTTCCAGGCGGAGCTACTTTCACAGAGGATGATTTGATAAATATCGAAAAGCGTATGCGCGAAATAATTAAGGAAGATCAGAATTTCGAAAGACATGAGATCCCACCTGAGGAAGCTTTAGAACTTTTTGAAAATCACAAATTTAAAAGAGAAATTATAGAAAGAGTCTCAACTGGTGAGATGGATAGTGAAATTTCAAATGAAGCTGCAGCAGACGGGACTATTAGTTATTACAAAAACGGCCAAGATTTTGTTGATCTCTGCACAGGGCCCCATGTGCCATCAACTGGGAAACTGGGTCATTTCGCTTTGCAAAAAGTTGCTGGAGCATATTGGAGAGGTGATGAAAAACAGCCGATGCTGCAGCGTATATATGGAACAGCATGGGCGAGTAAAAAGGATTTAGAGGATTATTTGGAGAGACTGGCTGAAGCAGAGAAGAGAGATCATCGCCGATTAGCGACAGAACTTGATCTCGTTTCATGGCCGGAAGATTTAGGACCAGGGCTGGCTGTATGGCATCCGAAAGGGTCATTGATTCGAAAGGTAATTGAAGACTACAGCCGCACGAGGCATGAAAATGGTGGTTACAGCTTTGTATTCAGCCCTCACATAGCTAAATCAGTTCTTTGGGAAACCAGCGGTCACTTAGACTTTTACGCTGAAGGTATGTATCCACCCATGGAAATGGATGGAGCGACTTATTATCCGAAACCAATGAATTGTCCTTTTCACGTAATGGTTTATAAGAGTTCTCAACGTAGTTATAGGGATCTGCCAACACGTTATTTTGAACTTGGAACTGTTTACAGATATGAGCTTTCGGGTGCTGTGCATGGACTCCTTCGCAGTAGAGGGTTCACTCAAGATGATTCTCATATTTTCTGCACCCGCGAACAGGTTCCGGAAGAATTGTCCTCTCTTTTAGCTTTCTGTCTTTCCCTGTTGAGAGATTTTGGTTTTACGGATTTCCAAGCAAAACTTTCTACAAGACCCCCGGAGAAATCTGTGGGTGATGATGAGCTATGGGATCTAGCCACAGAAGGCTTAAGGCAGGCACTTGAAACAGAAGAACTTCCATACATTATTGAAGAAGGAGGGGGTGCTTTCTACGGTCCTAAAATTGACATGGATGTTAATGATGCGATTGGCAGGCCATGGCAATTGACCACCCTTCAATTGGATTTCAACCTTCCTGACCGTTTCGGTCTTGAATACATAGGAACTGATGGGGCTAGACATCAACCGGTGATGATACATAGGGCTTTATTAGGTTCGATTGAAAGATTTATTGGAGTTTTAATTGAACACTATGCAGGTGCTTTCCCTACGTGGCTATCTCCTGAGCAAGTAAGAATATTGCCTGTGGCGGCAGAGCACCAAAATTATGCAGAGTTGCTTTTAGCTGAAATAGAGAATGAAGGCTTCAGAGCCACCATAGATATTGCTGATGAACCTCTTGGGAAAAGAGTCAGGTCAGGGAAAGTTGAAAAAATTCCGCATTTATTGGTAGTGGGGGATGAAGATATAAAAAATAATACTGTTGCTGACAACATTCGAAATAGCGATGAACCTGAGCGAGGTTTATCAATACAAGAGTTTTTACTTCGTTTAAATGAAGAAGTGGAGAAGAAAGTTTGAACAAATTAGAAAGTTTGTGGGCTGGATGGCGGAAAGAATATTTGACTTTCACAAATAGTGACAATCATAAAAACAATTCAGAGAAGACCCTGTTTGAAGCTATTGACCAAAGTCAGTTGCCAGATCAAGAAACTTTTGTTATAGAAAAAAGAACTCTGACAATGGCTCTACTCAATGCTTATCCATATACCAGTGGGCATCTTCTGATTGTTCCAAGAAGGCCTGTTGAAACCCTTGCAGAGTTAAGCGGCGAAGAGCACGAATCTTTATGGAAAATGGTTACAGACGCAACCACAACGCTGCAGGAAGTATTTTCCCCTGAGGGAATAAACGTAGGTTTGAATCAAGGTGAAGCAGCAGGAGCAGGGGTGCCAGATCATTTGCATGTTCATGTAGTCCCTCGCTGGAGTGGAGACACAAACTTCACCACTGTTACAGCTAACACTCGGGTCATACCTGAAGCTCTTACAGACACCTGGACACGCATATCTGAAGCATGGCCAAAAGAAAATTAAAATTGTCAAATCAATTAGGAAATAAAATTCAAGTCACCTTTGCGAGTTTCTTTTCTACTTACAAATTCACTAAGAGCCAAACATGAAAAGATCTCATTTGTTAACCTTTTTGCTGCTGCTTGGTTCAATCGTTTTAGGCATAACAGGGGTTATGGAAACAAAAGCTGTCTTATTCCTCATTGTTATTTTCGGATTCACATCTGTGATAGCTGTTTTTTCTGACCGTTACAGAAACAAGTAATCGCATTTATCCCGTCAAGCAAGCTACCTTGATACTGATCTATGAAGTTTCCTAATCGGCCTCGTTGGGCTCCAAAGAGAAAACCAAAGACGGTTTTCGTTTTCTCAGGTGGTGCCGTTAGAGGCGCTGCACAAATAGGCATGTTAAAAGCTTTGTGCGAAGCAGGAATAAAACCAGATGAAATAGTAGGTGTTTCCATAGGCGCCCTAAACGGTTTCTGGTTTGCATGCGACCCAACTCTTGACCGAGTAAAAGAACTTGAGAGACTCTGGCTTAACATTGTTGAAGATCCCCCGATCAGTGGGAATGTTCTGCGTCGGGTTACATCGATACTCAGAGGGAAACCAAGTTTTGATACAGGTGAGAAATTGAAACTTTTTCTTGAAGAAAATGTTCCTTCGTCAGACCTAAGCAGGACAGAAATACCTTTTCATTTAGGAACCACGAGTGCTTCAACAGGCCTAATCAATTGGTGGGATAAGGGTCCTAGCGTAGACCTACTTCTTGCTTCTGCGGCACTCCCAGGGCTCCTACCTGCAGTAAAGCTAGACAACGATGATTACCATTTAGATGGTGGCGTTGTTTCAAATATCCCTTTAAGAAAAGCGGTTTCTCTAAAGCCAACAAGAGTAATTGTCTTAGACGTTGCAACAAGATTCCTGCCACCTGAAAAACAGACAGCGATCTCGTTGATGATGATTGGATTTCGTGCTGCTTCGGCTGAATTGTCACGACAAGAGTGGGCTGACGTGCCAAAAAATGTAAAAGTAATACATATCGGACTTCAAGACCCAGATGGTGACTTAGACATTGATTTCCAGAATGTTCCCAACCTGATGGAAGAAGGAGAAAAGGTGGCGCGAAAGGTTTTATCCGAAAGTTCGACAAATGTTGCCAACTGATCATGAAGGCTATGAAAACGCCCTAAAGAATTACCTTTCCAGAGAAAAACCTGACGCAAGTAATCTTGAAATTGTTGAGCTTGATATTCCCGTAGCGACTGGATTCTCCAATGAAACAATTATTTTCACAGCCCAATGGGAGGAAGGAGGAAAAGAACACAGTGAAAAATTTGTAGGTCGTATTGAACCTAAAGATGGCGGCATGTTTCCTGTTCAACAAAGTGGTCTTGAAGAATCTTGTTACTTGCAGCACAGAATCATGCAAATTGTTGCAGATCAAAGAGTCGCCCCAATGCCTGAATTGTTGAGTTTCGAGGAGAACCTTGAACCTTTGGGAAGGTCTTTTTTTGCAATGAGTTTTGTTGAAGGCGAGATACCTAGTGACAATCCTCGTTATACAGTTGAGGGTTTTCTAGTCGATTCATCCTCTCCTGAGGAGAGAAAAATTCTGATTGAAGATGGACTGCGAGCAATGGCAGGAATTCATTCAATCAAATGGAAAGAGGCCGGTCTTGAGTGGCTTGATTCCAGCGGAACAGGAAAACCGACCACGCAGAATCAGATAGATATTTGGCGAGATTATTCATTGTCAGAGCTTAAAGGTAGAGAACATCCGGTTTTAGATGAGGCCTTCAACTGGTTGGAAGCAAATGATCCAAAAGATGAAAGAGTGGGTCTCTCATGGGGTGATTCAAGAATAGGCAATATCATCTGGCAAAATTACAAAGCAGCGGCGGTTCTGGATTGGGAAGCATGCTCCCTTTTACCTGCAGAGGCGGATCTTGGATGGTGGCTAATGTTCGATCGTATGAGCTTTGACGACATGGGTGTTGAAAGAATGGAGGGATATCCGACTCGAGAGGAAATGATTTCGATCTATGAAACATTCACAGGAGAAGCCAGCAGGAATGTCCATTATTGGGAGGTCTTTGCCACGATGAGATTTTGTTCTATCTTCATACGACTTGGTGACCGTCTTGTGAATGCCGGTTTCATGCAAGAGGATTCCAATCCAGCCATACCCAATATGGTTACTGCTTCATTGGCTAAGTATTTGGGAATAAATAACCCGACCCCCTCGATTTTATAAAAGGGTTCTATTGTTTTATCTGAGAAGAGCCTAGGTTCGTCGGTAAATCAAGTGGGTGAATTATTCCGGACTCAGATTCACAAACTGGTATCACTGCATTAACAATTCGATTTGCCGCAGTGAAATTTCCACCTGATGCAGCACCAGGGTCAACCGGGTCTTCGCCATGGACTGAAACTGTCAAACACGGATCTCCGGTGAGGATCACATTATGGAACCCACCCTCCGGGCTGTTTTTCGGCCAATCAGGAGCACAGTCATCATCAATTCTTGTTACATGCTCTATCACCAAGAGAGGTTTACCATTAACTATTCCTTTGACTTCGAAACGGAGTGCACCTTGAGTTCCAGTTTCGAAATCTCCCATTCCTTCAACAAAAACATTCTTTTCAAGAGGACGTTTGTCAACTTCAGTTGTAATTTCTTCCAGTTCTACTTGAAAACCGTCGGCTAAAACCCTGATCATGGGTGCCCAAACTTGCATAAGAGCCCAATCAGTCAGGATGGGGGCTTCGTATTCCATTGGTTGCCCAAAGCCGCATAAAAATCTGACAGCATCCGGCTGGTCATAACCGGCGTAGTTGGCGATTTCCTGAGCACGCACTTCGGTAATATTCGAGCCCATACTCGCCAAAAAGATGGGGAGCACATCAATTATCCAACCAGGGTCGATGCCAGAAACAAAAATAGAAGAATCACCCTCCTCGCAGGCTTCGATAACTTGTGAACGCATAGGCTCTGGAGTGGATGGTGGATGCAGCAATGGGTGAAAACTTGTCGAGACCACATTCGTGCCAGCCCTAAGCACAGGAAGAATCTCTGATAGTGATTCGTCGGGCCTGAAATCAGCATTCACTGTATAAACAACAGCATCCACGTCAGTCGACTCTGCAATTTTAATATCATCGGTCGCAACTATTCCTAAGTCGCTTACACCCGCTATAGATCCAGCATCCCTTCCGACTTTGGAATCATTATGAACAATTACACCACTTAGATTCAATTTTTCGTGGGAAGCAACTGCTCTTATTGCAAGCCTGCCGACATTTCCAGTTCCCCAGACAACTACGTTCTTAGTCATTTTTTTCCAATCTTGCTGTTCGACGTGGAATTCCATGATAAGGGGATCCAGCATTTTGATACCTCTCATAAAGGTCAAAAAACTCCTCTCCAAAAGGATTACCGCCACGAAGCGGCATGGACGCCCGTACGATCGTGAAATCCAAAGGCGCTAGTTCTTCGGCTTTTTCAAAATGCTGTTCGGAGACTTCATCAAGTCCGACTCTAAGTGAATTAGCGGCAATTCTGAAATGCAGACGAGCGGTAATTTCATCTTGATCAAAGTCTTCAACAATATGGTTAGCGTCGTCAGGGATGATACCTTCCGTGACCCAGTCTTTGACCTGATTCATGTGGTCCGCACAAGAAATGCCGGTTAACTCAGCAAAAGTGTCACTACCAAACTCTCCGGCATTTGGTCGGATAATAATGTCGTTTTCGTCAACCCAAATAACAGTTGGTACATTACTGACAGCGTAAAGGTCGCTGAAGAGATGGTCAGCGTCAATTAGAACAGGGTAAGTGGCTTCTTTTGCAAGTTCTTTGATTGCTTCAATGTTTTCGTCTATAGCGACTGCTATGACGACGAAATTTTCATCTTTTAAATCTTCAAACAGCGTCTGCCAACCTGGCAGATCAAAAGCACATCCTCACCAACTCGAAAAAGCTACAAGCAACTTTTTCTTATCGCTCCATTCGGAAAGGGAACGTATAGTTCCATCAAGGTCTGGAAGGTTTAAGTCTGGGGCCTTTCGTTCTGAAAGAGCAGAGTGACGGAGTGAAGAGAAGCAATCTACAGCAAGAAATCCTGCTTCTGTATCGAGAACAGTCGAAAATCCGAGTGCCTCGGTGAGTGTTAACAGGTCAACGAACTCAGATGAGCTAGAAGCTAAGTCTGCAGGCACAGGGACGCAGGTTGTTTCTTTGCAAAGTCCTTCGTCTTTAAGTTCCCAACCCAAAACTTCTTTAACATCGGTTTTTTTAATGCAAGGCCTGCTGTTCTCCAAGGAAACTTCGACTATAGAAGTCTTATCTGACAGAACAGTTAAAGTTTTGTTATCCATTTTCTACTTTCTGCATTTGAACGCTTTTCAAGTTGCTCTTATGTCTTCGAATCTATCTACAGAACGCAGTGCAGGGAAAAGTTGCCACCATAAAACAACAACTAAGAGAGTCCCGGCGCCTCCGAAAAGTATGGCACCTACCAAACCAAATAAAGCAGCTGTGACACCTGACTCTGCCGCTCCGAGTTCGTTAGATGCACCGATAAAGACACTCTCTACGGCCAGTACACGCCCTCTCATTTGTTCTGGAGTGGCTAAAGGCACGAGACTGGCGCGTATGAACATTGAGACAGCATCAGCAGATGCAGCTATAAAAATTAGAACTAAAGCAATAGTAAAACTTCGCGTCATGGCAAGAGCTATGGTTGCTATTCCAAAAATTCCAACCATTTGAATAAGTCTTCTACCCACATTGCGTTTCAACGGTCTAAATGAAAGAGAGAGCATTGTTATTCCAGCGCCGATCCCTACTGAGGCGCGCAGCCACCCAAGCCCAATAGCTCCAACCCCTAGACGTTCTTCAGCTATTGCAGGGAGTAAAGCAATTATTCCACCGAACAAGACTGCGAAAAGGTCAAGACTTATAGCCCCGAATAGAATTGGAGTTCTACGAATAAAACGCAACCCTTCAAAAGCGTCTTTTACTACTTGCTTTGTTCCAGTTGGTTTGTATTGGACGATTGGGGGTTTCGGAACCAAGGCAAGAAGTGCTATTCCAGTTGAAAGGCCGATTGCGGCCATCAGATAGGGAAGAGCTATGTCGGCTACGAATAGAAAACTGAAAATAATTGGACCGGCAACGGTTCCGCCCATAAAAGAGAGTGCTTTTAACGCGACCACTCTCTCAACAGTTCCCGGTGGAGCTAGGTCAATAGGGAGAGCGCGATTCGCAGGCATGGCGAAAGATCTGAAGACACTGAACAGGAGAATTAAAGCAAAAATTGGCTTTAAAGAGGTTGGGTCAGTGCGAATATAGGAAAAGAGGAGAATGGAAATAATCACCTCACCTGAAAGAGCTATCGCTAGCACTCGCCTCCTATCGAAACGGTCAGCAATGGATCCAGTTATTGGTGCGAGAAGGGCAACTGGCAAAAATTCAGCCACACCAATCAAACCCAGATCAAGTTCGTTTCCAGTCATGTCCCACACTTGCTTGCCGATAATCGTAATTTGACCGATCTGAGACAATGATGCGAAAAAGCCCGAGACCATCAACACATAAATACCGAAAGGTATTTTCGGAGTCGATGAATGGTCCATTTATCCAGATGAATTACTTAAGATAACCCAGCATGGGTCGCCATGAGCAGACGACCCGCCCTCGTGTCATGCTGAAGACTCGGAGCCATACGGTTCATGACATAAGCAAATGACATGTTTGCATCAACATCGATTACTGCCAGAGAGCCTCCCCAGCCTCCCCAAAAACAAGCTTTCTCATTAGGGCTGATAGGCATCTGATCACTTCGTAAACCGAAACCCATACCGTGACGGACTGGGACACCGAGGATGTGGTCTGTTCCATCAGTTTGGATTTCAAAAATTTTATCAACGGTGTCAGAGGAAACGAGTTTAAAACTGTCTGAACTTCCATTTTGTGCAATCAAACTATGCACAAGAGCAACAGACCGTGCATTTCCATGCCCATTAGCAGCTGGGAATTCAGAGCTTCTCCAACGATCAGTATTAGCTAATTTTGCACCCATCCTTCCATGTTTCTCAACACGTTCCACAAAAGGGTGAGGTGCTTGGTCAGTCAGAACTACAGGGCCGTCAAGAGAGTCAGTGTCCAGAAGGGCGACTCGATCAAAATGCTCTTCGGACAATCCGATATGAAAATCTGCGCCTACCTTGTTAGCAACTTCCTCTTTAAAAAAAGTCCCTAAAGTGCGACCGTCTACTTGTCTGAGCAGTTCTCCAAGTAGCCAGCCTTGAGTCATTGGGTGGTAGCCCGAAGTGGTTCCTGGCTCCCACCAGGTGGACTGAGATGCTAGTCGGTTGCATGTGTAATCCCAGTCAAACAGCTGGTCTTCAGTTATAGGGGCGTCAAATCCCGGTAATCCAGCAGAATGAGACAGCAGGTGACTAACGAGCACTCCTTCTTTTCCGTTTTGGGCGAAGTTTTCCCAATACTCACAAACAGGGGAATCTAGTTCAATTACCCTCCGATCAAAAAGCATCAAGATGCAAATAGCCGCCATCGTTTTTGTGGTTGACCACACATTCACGATTGTGTCCCTTTCCCACAAAGTCCCTTTTTCCGAGTTGGCGATTCCGCCCCAAAGGTCGACGACAATTTCTCCATCTACGAAAACAGCGCAACAGGCACCCAAGTCTCCTTCGTTGAAGTTCTTTTCGAAAGCTTCCGCAACGGCTGCAAAAGATGGCTCAAAAGTTCCGTTAATTTCAGTCATTTAAATAAAAATCCGAATAATAGTGGTCATAATTTTTCTTAACAAGAAAAGACTCGATACAGGAGTCTAATTTCAAAGAGTTTAAATGTCTTCATTTGGTTCAATAAGTTTTCGGAGGACTGAATCTATATTTACCTGATCGTCAGGAAGATTCTTGAAACCCTCCAAACGTTCATAAACTTCAGCAGCAGCATCCCAAAAAACATTTGGAACTCCGTTCGAAGCAAAAGTTTTAGAAATTTCATCCATTTCTGAAATAAACCTCCAAGCCTTAGGGGCATTCAAAGCTGCTGCCAATAAAGTCATCGTTTCAGCATTGGGTTGAGACAAACCCCATTCATGGAGTAGATCTTCTTCGACACCGGCGCTTCTCGCCATGGCCCGAACGGCAAGAATCAATGCACTCGACCCTTTGGTCCAAGCACCATAAGCAATTTTCAAAGCAGCAGCTTTCCCTATCTCATCTCCAAGTGAACGAACGCTTAAAAAACCATCCGTAAAAACAGCTTCAACCTCGTTGGACCTTTCACCGGAAACGTAAAGTCGTGTAGACCCTTCTGAGCTGGCCGGAAGTCCGATAATCCCACCGTCCACGAAGTCGATATCATTAGCCTCTAAAAGGTTGTGAATTAAATGTTTCTTTTCGGGCGATCCTGCATTTGCATCCACGTACAGACCCTTAAATCCAGTTTCTGTAACAGCTTTCGCGACCTCTATAGCTGATTGTGGAGGACAGATCGAAAAAACCATGTCACTTTCACGGATTCCAGAAAGTGTTCTAATGTCCTCCAGTTTTTGATCCGAAGCACGCTTCCTGGTTGCTTCAGATCTCCCTTCGGAAACCCATAAAACCCTATGGCCTGAACTGACTGCAGCAACTGCAACAGAAACACCCATTTCTCCCGGGTGAAGAATTGTCAATATCATTTTTTAAATCCATCAGGCATCGGATAACAGTAGCTAAAAAACTTGTGCAACGGCGACAGTGGGCAAGAAGTAGTGTAAAGGTATGAAAGCTCCAGAAACGATTATTTGTGTTGATTGCGGCGGCGAATGCAAACTTTTAATGCATCCAGAAAAAGAAATTGAACCTGGGGATGTAGTCGCATACAGATGTCTTGAATGCATGGACCGTTGGGATTTAGTGATGGAAGAAGAGGGGACTGATTATGAGTGACTCCAGGGAAACATCATCAACTTATCAAGATCGATCTTATGAACTTCAAAATTAGTTATCGTGCCTGATTCCGGATACGCGCTGCTACCAGAACAACCAGAAATTGTTCAGAAGGTTATTTAGGAGTGGCTAAGAGAACGAAATTAAGATTTTAATTATCAGATTTTGTTTACGTTCAAGGCTTCTGGGCCTTTTTTACCTTCACCGATTTCAAACTCTACGGTTTGTCCTTCATCAAGACTTTTGTATCCGTCACCCTCGATATTGGAATAATGGACGAATATGTCTTCTCCGTCGTCTACGGAAATGAATCCGAACCCTTTTTCATTTAGAAAAAATTTTACTGTGCCTGTAGGCATAACTTTTATTTCCTTACATTAATTCATTCATGTCTGATGACATGATGTTTTTAGTCTACGAGGGATTAAGGAATTGCGGTTAAAGTCCAAATGATTCAAGTATTACCTTCCACTAATTACCCTATTTAGATAGTGTTAATAGTAGAGGTGGGGAAATGCCTGAAGAAAAATTTTTGAATCAGACGTATCGGCTTGAAACACAAGAAGAAACTCTTGCCCATTATGAAGCCTGGGCTGAGACATATGACGAAGAGATAACAGAAAATGATTATGCTCAACCGAAGAGATGCGCCTCAGCTCTAGCCCAGTATTCAACTAGTCAAGAAGTCAACGTATTAGACATTGGTTGTGGTAGTGGACTTTCAGGTGTGGCTTTAAGAGATTCAGGATTCAAAAATATCGACGGGTGTGATTTTTCTCCTGCGATGCTCGAAAAGGCCAAAAATACAAATGTTTACCGACAACTATTCTTAGCTGACATAAATGAAGAATTGGATATACAAGCAGAAACTTATGATGCAGTTTCCGCAGTCGGTGTTTTAGCATTTGCACATATCAGGACTGAGGCTTTACGACAGATGCTTAGAGTCATAAAAAGCAACGGTTTACTAGTAATCGGTTTGAACGAACATTATTGGGACGGTGACTCTGTTGGCGAGAAAATAAGAGCCCTTTCTGAAGAGGGTGCCGTCGAGTTGCTATTCGAAGAATATGGTGACCATCTGCCGGGAGCTGACATAGGTGGCTGGGTAGCGGTCCTCAGAAAAAAATAAGCATCAATAATTGTGTCCGTGAACGAGGTAGTTTGTCCGAATTGTGGTGAAGAGGAAAACCTTAAAGGCGACTCCAAAGAATCTGGAAACGCAGAAAAAGTCACTGTAATTTGTGAGACGTGTGAAATAAAATGGGAACGAGATCTTACCCCCAGATGCTCTACTTGCTCATCGGAAGACCTACGTGCAGCGGTACGTTCAATAGTTGACAAGTCTCGCGGTACCCAACTTTCGATTCAATCACTTAGTGTCGTATACCTTTGTCCTAATTGTGATTCAGAAGAATTAAATGCATGGAACCAGTCAAATACACCTCTTCCACCCCATGAATTACCGTATGACATCGAATAGTTATAAGTAGGGTCATTTAATGTCTTCACTTTTTGGTTTCATCCGGCCGGTAATTGGCGGAGTTATAAGAACAACTTCAGAATTCTTTACGCGTTTGGCTGTAATCGGCCCCAAGGATATTCGTTCTAAACGGTTTGGAAAATTCGGGGTAGGTTCAAGTATTTCCTGGCCTACTGGTTCAGGTTTCGGCGAGGAGTGGATATGGATAGGTGAAGATGTGCTGATAGCGGCGGATGTGACTTTGTCAGCAGGTATGGGGCCTGGACAAGAGATGGTTACTAATCCAGTTGTTCGAATTGGGGATCGTTGCCTCATAGGCCGAGGCACGTCAATAATTGGGCATCTAGCAATAGAAATAGGTGACGATGTTTACACCGGGATGAACGTTTATATAACCGATCAAAATCATGGGTATGAAAATCTTGACTTGCCAATTGGGAAACAACTGCCCAATGAGCAGCCCGTCATGATAGGGAAAAACAGTTGGATCGGATCGGGTGCCATAATTCTACCTGGTTCAAAAATAGGGGACCATACGGTGATCGGCGCTAATTCAGTTGTTACAGGCGAAATTCCTTCATACTCAGTTGCTGTTGGCAGTCCGGCAAGAGTAGTACGTCAATATGACGGCACATCATGGGAGCGTCCAGAAAGCTAGAATCCTTGGTCCAGATGGTCTGATTTGACAGATTTATCACCATCGTCTCTTAACCCAAAAGTCAGTAGCAGGCTAATTAGCGAGACAATAACTATGAAACCGACACCTCTTTGGTATAAAGCAACAGTTGGCTGACCTGATTCGCTAAATGTAAGAGTAGCGGCTAGGGCAATACCAAAAGAAGATCCAACCCGTTGTATCGAATTGATGAAAGCTAATGCAGATCCTATTCGGTCAGGTTGAACATTCTGAGAAGCTGAAACGGAAAGCAATTGCCAAATAGTGCCCATGCCAAAACCTGCACACGTAACTGTTATTAGAAGGCATATGATTGATTCTTTTTCCCCAGCAAAAATCCAAAATTGTAAGAACCCAAGTGTGTATACGGTTATTCCACAGAGGATTACAGGAAAGTGACCGCACTTATCCGCGATCCGACCAGTGGGAATTGACGTCAAGACAACCATGCCTGGCATAACAGTCAGGAGGATGCTTGCTTTTATCAAACCGAATTCCCAAATATCGGTTAAGTAAAGGAGAAGCACTAGCCAGTGTGAGAAAAAAACGGATGCGACAGTGAAAGCTAAAAAGGCAGTGAATCTGTATTTTCGTCTCTTGAAAAGAGGTAAAGGTATTTGAGGGTCATTGCTGATTTTTGAACGTTGTAAAAACATGTACGTCAAGAGAAGTGACAGGGTTATGGTGCCTAAAAAGTTGAAGGAAAGCCAACCCCATTCATCGGCTTTGGAAAGTGAAAAAACTAAGAAACCGACTGCGAAAACAGCAAGTGTGGAGTCAATGAAATCTATTTTTCGTTTGGTATTCCTTCCAGGAACATCAGCGTCTTTCCAGGAGAGAAAAGCTGCTAGAAGAGCAATTGGGATTTGCGAAAAATATCCGAAACGCCATGAGAATGAACTTATAAGCAGTGTTATGACAATAGGTCCAGCTACACCAGATGCTCCTACAAAAACACCTACACGGGCTAAAGCCATGTTTTCAGAACCGGGTGCAGCTTTTGCTACGAGGATCGCAGCTGCCAGAGGTGAAATAATAGCTAGAGACACTGCGGTCAAGCCTCGGAATGCGATCAGGATCCATAAGTTTGGTGAAAGGGCACAGCATAGGTTAGTGAAAGCGAAGAAGACTATTCCCCATTTGTAAAGGTTCTGATACCCGTATTTTTCCCCTAGGCGACCACCCTGAAGCAGAAGGGAAGAGCTGATAACTCCGGTGATTGTGAGTATCCATGCAGCGTCTGTGGCGTCACCGGAAGCCAGAACGTCACGAATTTCAGGAAAGAGAAAAAACATAGTTGTTGCTTCCCAACCTGAAACAAAACCACAAAGACTCGCACCTATAGTTATACGTTTTTGATTTGGCATCAATTATGAAGGTTCAGTCATTGATTCAAGCATTGATGACATTTGTTCCTGAATTTTCTCAACAGCTTTTTTGGGTCGGATCATGACTTTGAATTCAGTTATGAGATTATTCTCATCGCAGGTAATAATGTCGATACCGTTGACTTCTATCCCATCAATGATTGTTTCAAATTCGAGAGCTGCATGGTTTCCGTCGAGAATATATTTCGTGTAGTTAAAAGATCCAGAACCTGTTGATGAATCATTATTTTCTTGGTTCTCTTCGTCACCTGGGAAAACTTTATAAGCGGCATTTAAATAAAGCTTTGTCAACTCCCGGCCCTTTAAGGGTTTGAAAACAACAGGAGACAAGAAGACGCAGTCTTCATGTAGAAGGTCGTCAAGTTCTAAATCGCCGCGTAGGAAAGCATGCCAGTTCTCAATAGTTTTTTCAATCATTTTGTTATCAGTTAATTTTCGGACTTGTTATGTTCATTAATGAATCTAACAGCCTCTTTTAATGACTTCTTCGCCTCAGGGATGAATCCACCGAAAAGTGGATATACATGCCATAATCCTTTTGCGATTTCAATTTCGACTTTGACTCCGGCTTTTGAGGCAAGATCGGCCAGTCGTTCCGAATCAGATAAAAGCAACTCTTCGTCACCAACCTGAACGAGCATTGGGGGCAGACCTTCTAAATCAGCAAAAAGAGGGGAAATCCCGTGATTGCTAGCATCTTCGTTACCTATGTAACGGTCAGCTGCTGTGCGAATCCAATCTGGAGCGAGCATCACGTCCACTTCACCTTTTGTTTTCATAGATTCTCCGGAATGGGTTAAATCCAACCAAGGGGAAATCATATAAAGACAACTGGGTGAAAGACTGTGGTTGTCACGTAGAGAAATAGCTGTAGCAAGTGTCGCTCCGCCGCCAGCAGAATCGCCAGCAACGGCTATTGCGCCACCTGTCTCATCTTTTAAAGCTAAATAAGCGGCAACACAATCTTCGATACCGGCGGGGTAAGGGTTTTCTGGAGCTAAACGGTAATCAACTGCAGTCACAACAGTGTTTGCCATGTGGGAAATAAGACCCACCGGAGAACGGTAGATCTCCGGTGAACCCATCATGTAACCACCACCATGCAAGTAGAGGATATGGCATCCAGGTTCTGGATTTTGTGGAGTGAAACGTAAAGAAGGTATCCCTCCGAGAGTTATTTCTTCACAGGAAACTGTTTTTGGAGGAGGGTAACTAGTGATTTTTTTGAAGTTCTCTCTATCTTCCTCCAGGGTTCGTTCTTCTGTTGGTTTCGCACGTCTCATAATTAAACGTAGACCTCGTGCTCGCAGACTCAGCACTATGCCTCCTCAAAAAATGTTGAACGTTTCACTTCAGCGAGTTGAATCGTGTATTTGCTGTACCATCCACCTCGACCTTTCAACTGTACTGCCTGATGCTCAAGGTCTTCACGCCACGCTGTAATAGAATCTTCCGTTTTCCAATAGCAGACAGTTATTCCGTATCCGTCGTCATCACGTGCAGAATGCATACCCATAAAACCATCGTATTTTTCGACTAATTCAGTCATCAGATCAGAAGCTTCGTCGTACCCTTCAAGGGCGTCACCGAGTTGAGTTGTGAAAATAGTTGCAAAATATGGAGGTTTCCAATCCGGATGTTGGCGGATAATTGTGTCCATCAACAATTCTTACATCAAAAAAGTTGGATAAACGAGGTCGGCCTTAGTTGTTTAACACTGAATCTAAAAAACGCCATTCCCCGTTTTGTAGTTCCTCAAATCGGAACCAGTTTTCCCAAGCGAAAACGAAATCAGGATTAGAAGGATTCAATTCGGCACGTGCACAGTTGTGGTGGAAGCTTCCATCCAGAATGCTCTCATGTGAAAGCCAGCCTTTTTCCACCATCAGGCGAAGCATGACTGCCGCCCTTGTGGCAATCCCTGATCCTGTCACGTCATTTGTGCCATCTTCGTTCATGAGGCCTGTAGCTTCTCGCATTAAGCTATCTGACGGACTTCTATAATCAAGACGGTCATAGTTTCTTCGATCCTCATCGGTGTATATTTCGTCTGCTGTAAAGTAAGTAAAGTAATCAGCTGCACCTTCTACAACAGCATGTACGTATTCGCCACGACCCTGACGGTCGATAATGTCATTACAGTCACTTTCGATATCGCGTTGGAAAGCATGATAGAGCTCGTGAACTAGAAAATTTTGAAGATTCCAAGTGGGCTGACCATCTTTCCATGCCATCATTACGAAACGTGTCCGCTCGCAAAGACCCCGATGAGTCGAAGTATCTGCACCATTTTCCAACCAGAAACGATAACGTTCCAGTTCTTCACTCAGATGATCCCGTTCTTCGTCGTGCCCCATACAGGAGTCATTCAGCATCCACTGTTCTATTTGAGTCATAAGGAGATCTATTTCAGACTGTGAAAGTACGATCTCATTAGTGTTGAACGGCATACCGGGAATTTCTCCTCCTAGGTATTCACCAATGTTGTATGCGACAATTAAAATATTTGCAGTTCTTTCCGCCATTTTGCCAGATGCAAAGTTAGCCCAGCCCATGAGAGCTGAAGTCGGGGTGGCACTAAAGTTGATCAGATCAATTTTTGAATCATTTGAAACGGGAGTATTTGCTACCTGTGAAGTTGCTGTAGGAGCAACTGTGGTGGTTGTTGGTGGTTCGGTTGTGGTTGTTGGTGGTTCGGTTGTGGTTGTTGGTGGTTC